>NZ_CP009238.1:979534-1306046 GCF_000743945.1 Basilea psittacipulmonis DSM 24701
TACAGCATAATTTATCGTTAGGTCCTGGTAAAGGTGGGGTGCGTTATCACCAAGACGTTTGCCTTTCCGAAGTCATGGCGTTGGCAGGCTGGATGTCGATTAAAAATGCGGCGGTTGGCTTGCCTTACGGTGGTGCAAAAGGGGGGATTCGTATTGATGTGAGCAAGTATTCCCAAAAAGAAATCGAACATGTCACACGTCGTTATACGAGTGAAATTGGCATGATTATTGGTCCTCAGAAAGATATTCCTGCTCCTGATGTGAACACAAACGCCCAAATCATGGCTTGGATGATGGATACGTATTCCCAAAACACAGGCAGTACCGCAACAGGCGTGGTAACAGGTAAACCCATTGTTCTAGGCGGGAGTTTAGGGCGTGTTGAAGCGACTGGACGGGGTGTTTTTGTCGTCGCGTCAGAAGCAGCTAAAGATAAAAACTTATCGATTCCAGGTGCCAAAGTGGCCGTACAAGGCTTTGGTAATGTAGGCAGTATTGCGGCAAAACTTTTTTATGAAGCGGGTGCAAAAGTACTGGCCATTGCGGATCATACAGGCGTGGTTTATCACCAAAATGGCTTAAATATTCATGCTTTACTCGATTATGTGAAAGAACATAAAGGAGTGAAAGGATTCCCAGAGTCTGAGCCTATTGATGTTGATCAGTTTTGGCGTTTAGATCTGGATATCTTAGTTCCTGCTGCATTGGAGCAGCAAATTACACGTGATAATGCACCGCATATTCGTGCCAAAATCATCGTTGAAGGGGCAAATGGTCCAACCACACCAGAAGCCGATGATATTTTGAAAGAAAAGGGTGTTTATCTCGTCCCTGATGTGATTGCGAATGCAGGTGGTGTTACGGTTTCGTACTTTGAGTGGGTACAAGATTTCTCAAGCTTCTTCTGGACAGAACAGGAGATTAATGAACGCCTTGAGCATATTATGAAAAATGCCTATCGTTCGATTTCAGAAGTGGCCGCTGAACATCAAGTCAGTTTACGTACAGCGACTTATATCGTAGCGTGCAAACGTATTTTAGGAGCAAGGGATCTAAGAGGTTTGTATCCGTCTTAATTGAGCGTTTTGTTCGCAAGTTCATCGCCAAAGCTGGTTTGTGCACGAACACCTAAGCTAGCTTGTGCATGGTGACTGTCTATGGTCATGGGGATACAATCAGCTTATACAGGAACACCCAAGCTGGCTTGTGCATGGTGGCTATTAGGCTTAAAAGTTTGGAAATATCGGGCTAGGCATAAAAAAACACCTAAGATAAAAAATACCTTAGGTGTTTCATTTATTTATTCTTTCTCATCATAACCAGCAGGGTATTGATGTTGCCATTGTAAGGTGTGCTTCATCATATCTGCCAAAGTATAACGGCATTGCCAGTTTAATTCGCGATACGCTTTGCTTGCGTCCGCATAACAAGTGGCAATATCGCCCGCACGACGAGGCTGGATTTTGTAAGGAAGTGGTTTTTGGCTTACGGATTCAAAAGCTTGAATAATCTGCAAGACAGAAAATCCTTGACCGGTACCCAAGTTATAAACATAAAAACCTGCTTGAGGATTGTGTTCCAAAGCTGCCAAATGACCAGAAGCCAAATCCATCACGTGAATATAGTCTCGAACTCCCGTTCCATCAATCGTAGGATAATCATTACCAAATACATTTAAATAGGGGAGTCGTCCAGCATAAACTCTGGATATATAAGGCAGTAAATTATTCGGGATACCTTTTGGATCTTCTCCCAACATACCACTCGGATGTGCACCGATAGGATTAAAATATCTCAAAACAGAAACTTTAAGATGAGGGTAAGCTTTTTGTGTGTCTTCTAAAATCCGCTCAACCATATATTTGCTTGTGCCATATGGATTCGTTGTATTGCCAGTCGGTAAGTTTTCATGCAAAGGCATCACTTCGCTGAATCCATACACCGTTGCTGACGAGCTAAAAACGATTTCGTTAACCTGTGCTTTTTTCATCGCTTCCAACAGCACCAATATCCCTGTGACATTATTGTCATAGTAAAGAATAGGCTTTTCAACGCTTTCGCCAACCGCTTTCAATCCCGCAAAATGAATCACGGCATCAATCTGATAGGTCTCAAATAGCTGATCTAATACCTTTTGATCACGCACATCACCTTGAATAAACGTTAAATCGTTTTGTTTTTCGGGATACAAAGCCTGTAAATGTTTTAAAACTTTTGGACTGGCATTACTTAAATTATCCAATAAAACAACATGATAACCTTTATCTAATAGACAAGTAGCGGTATGTGAACCAATAAATCCCAAACCACCCGTTAATAAGATACGTTTAGACATAAAAAGCCTCATTGATCAATCTAACGCACATTATAAAGGTATCAATAAAATAATCAAAGCATAATGTAAAAATGTAAATATGGAATATTAGAAGTTTAAGAAATATTAGAAGACGTTAAGTTTGAAAAATATTAGAAGACATTAATAAGGCTTAAAGCATAAAATTTAAATGCCTTAAAAATGTATATCAATAAAATAATCAAAGCATAATGTAAAAATCAAAATATGGAATATTAGAAGCTTGAGAAATATTAGAAGACGTTAATAAGGCTTAAAGCATAAAATTTAAATGCATTAAAAACGTATATCAAAAGTAAAAGAAAGCTTAGGGTATAGGGTATAGGGTAGCTTGGGATTTCTAATAATCACCCATTTTAATATTTATATTATTCGTATAATGTATATTATGTTAAATTAGATAGATCGATTTATAGGGATACTATCAATATACGCCACCCAGTATTCACCTCTGGTACTAAAGGAACGTGTTCACTGCTCATCTCGTATTTATCACTCATCAGCACCATCTATTCACTTTTCATCCGTACGAGTCATTGAGGACATGGGAATCAGGTCTCTACGTTTCATATCGTCCCAACAGGCTTGAACATCTTTTTTGTGAACCCAATATCCCTTTTGACGTAAAACATACGTTAAAACGCGTGTGCTATGAATAGTACGTTCATTTAAACTTTTTTGGATTTCCGATTCCAACAGAACATCACCAAAGACTAATTTTTTCCCTTTGTTTTTATAATTGTAATAAGTGCTTTTGGAAATACCGTACAGTCCTAGCAAATAATCCAAAGAATAAATACCTAATAATGAGGTGATGTGTTTGACGCACTCAGCAGTATCCATCTCAATCAGATGCCCACTTTGTTTTAGTTGACTGTAAATCTGTGCTTTTAAAATATTAATGTCTTCCAGCAATTCCTCTCTGGTTTTTTCACTATCTGGTTTGTTTAATAAGCGTTTGACCAGATCTTCGTACTCTCGTTTCATGATACAACCTCCCTTTTCTCATTACTTTATATTATTTTTTTTATAAATACATGAAAACAAAAATAAACTAGGGTTTCTACCAAGATGAAGACAAAAAAATACTCGCACCCTATTATCAAGTGCGAGTATATAAGTGAATTGGTAGGCCCTGCGGGACTTGAACCCGCGACCAACGGATTATGAGTCCGCTGCTCTAACCAACTGAGCTAAAGGCCCAATTTGTACAAAGTCTCTATTTTACAAGAAACCTTTTAATTTGTCAGCTCGACTAGGATGTCTAAGCTTACGAAGTGCTTTCGCTTCGATTTGACGAATACGTTCACGAGTCACATCAAACTGTTTACCGACTTGTTCCAAAGTCTGTGGCGAGCTGATACCAATACCAAAACGCATACGTAGGACTTTCGCTTCTCTTGGCGTTAAAGAATCTAACACTTCTTTAATCGCTTCACGCATCGATTCATACTGAGCCGATTCTACAGGAGACATGGTATTCGTGTCTTCCAAGAAATCGCCTAAATGCGAATCATCGTCATCCCCAACAGGTGTTTCCATCGATACAGGGTCTTTGGCGATTTTTAGGATCTTACGAACCTTATCTTCACTTAACCCTGTCTTCTGTGCAATAACAGATGGATCGGGCTCTGAACCTGTTTCCTGCAAAATCTGTCGTCTGATACGCGTGATTTTATTGATCGTTTCGATCATATGAACAGGAATACGAATAGTACGAGCATAATCCGCAATCGCACGCGTAATCGCTTGACGTATCCACCAAGTAGCGTAGGTTGAGAACTTGTAACCACGACGGTATTCAAACTTATCAACCGCTTTCATCAAACCGATATTACCCTCTTGAATCAAATCCAAGAACGATAAACCACGGTTAGTATACTTTTTGGCAATAGAAATGACAAGACGTAAGTTGGCCTCAATCATCTCTTTTTTCGCGTTTTTCGCTTTCGTTTCGCCAGTAACCATGCGTTTATTAACGTCTTTTAGATCTTTAATCGGTAGGTAAACTTCTTTTTCCAAATCGATAAGTTTCTGTTGTAATTCTTGGATATCTGGCGTGGTACGTTCCAAAACATCCGCGTAAGGAGGTTTTTTCGCCAATTGGTTTTTCACCCAGTTCATATCCGTTTCATGGTCAACGAACGTGGCGATAAACGTCGCACGAGGCATGCCAACACGATCCACACATAGGTGTAAAATCGCACGTTCATGTTTACGCACTTCTTCAACCTGATTGCGTAGAATCGTCGCTAAACGTTCTACCATCTTAGCGGTAAAGCGAACGCCCATTAAATCTTGAGCGATTTTATCTTGGACTTTCTGATACGCAGGTGTGCCGTATTTGCCATCATGATAAAGTTTTTTCATATCGGCAAGATTCTTACCTACTGCAGCAAACTTCGTTAACGTCTCTTCTCTCAAAGTATCAATCTGAGAGCTCGTCATACCGCCTGTTGGGATATTAGAATCTTCTTCCTCTTTATCAACGACCCCTGAACCAGCAATTTCCTGTCCATCGTCAGAAATTAATCCATCAATAATCTCTTCGACTGAAACAGAGGTATCTTTAATCTTTTCGATCTCTAATAAGATTTGTTCAACGATACTTGGACAAGTAGCAATGGCCGTTACCGTGTGTTTCAAACCGTCTTCAATACGTTTGGCGATGTCGATTTCTTGGGCACGACTTAATAACGGTACATTACCCATCTCACGCATATACATACGTACAGGATCAGTAGTACGACCAAAGTCTGAATCTACCGTGGTCAACGCAGCTTCTGCTTCATCTTCCACATCATCGTCTTGACTGATAGAGGTTTGTTCTAACAGGATCAAATCATCTTCATCAGGGGCTTGATCGTAAATTCGGATACCCATATCCGTAAAGGTACTGACCATGCCGTCAATCGCATCAGTATCAACCAAATCATCTGGTAAATAATCGTTAATTTCAGAATAAGTGAGGTAACCACGACTCTTACCCAACTGAATTAACATCTTGAGACTGGTTTTACGTGCTTCTAATTCCTCAACAGATAAGGCACCTCTAGACTTCTCAACAATAATATCTTTATTGTCTTTAGAACGTTTTCCACGCTTAGGTTTGATGACTTCGATTTCGCTGTCATCATCGTCATCATCACCATAATCATCGTCTTTATCGTCCAAATCGTCGTCTTTTAGATCGAGGTCGTCGTCTAAAAAGTCATCATCTTTTAGATCATCACTATCCTCGAACTTGGATTCTTTTACTTTCTTTTTCGTCTCTGTTTTCGCTTTCTTGGCAACCGTTTTCTTAGATTCTTTCGTTGCAGAGGTCTTAGCGGGTTTCTTCACCTTTTCAGTGTCTTGAGACGAAGTCGTTGCTTTCTTCGCACTGACTTTTTCTGTCGTTTTCTTTTTCGCGGTCACTGGTTTTTTGGTGGTGACTTTCTTTTCTGTTTTAGTCGAAGCGGTGGCTTTTTTAGTTGCTACTTTCGCTTCACTCACCTCTTTAGTAGAGGTTTTTTTGAGAGTTTTCTCGCTTGAGGTTGTTTTAGGTTTTTTTACCTGGGTTTTCTTAGCTACCATCGAAATATCCACTATGCCAAAAAACTCCTATGCCCCCTATTTATCTCAAGGGCAATAGAAGTAAAATTTATCATGATAATCTTGTGATTATACACTATCTAAGAACAAAATACTAAAGATTTATGATGAAGATAACTTGCTGTTTATTTCATTAATACGATTAATACGTGCCTTGATGTATTTAATTCTTTCGATAGTATCGTTATCTGGATCCTCAATGAGGTATAACTTATTTACTTCGTTATGCAGTTGTTCACGCTCCAAAAGATATAAACAGCCTTTTAAGTACTGCTCTGCTTCTTGTCGCCACTGCTGATAATCAAATTCAGAAGCCATCAGTTTTGGATCCTCATTAATGCTCAGCATCTGGCCTAACATTTGAGCAAAAGGTTCTGGCAAATCCTGTCGTTGGGATAATTGATACAGTTCAGCGGTGGTTTTAATATGATTCGTTTGGATGTAGGCAACGAGTTGGCTAACGAACTCCATCCCTACTTGATTATCTAAAATAAACAAATCATCCTCAGATAAGTTCAGTCCCAAAGAGGGATCATTGATCAGATAACGTAAAATTTTCTGAGCAGATGATGTCGGAGGTGCCATAATGTGGCGAGCGGGTTGGGCTGGTGTGAACCGATCGCGTTCCGTCGCAAGCGATCGAGTCGCCTGTCGTTCTTGCGTATAAGCGGATTTGGCAGGACTTAACTGGTGATGACTTTGGAAAAATGAAGCTTTTTCTTCCTGAGCTTGCTGATAATCCTGAATATTCTTTTGTAGTTCTTGTTCCAGCATGGCCAGTTTGGGAGCAAATTCTCGAATAAACTGTTGTAAGATTAGTTCATTACGAATACTGGCTAATAAAGGTCTGGCATGATTTAAACAGGACAAACGCCCCTCTGCTTCATTTAAATCAAACTGTTCTTGGAAATATTTTTGAAAAAATACCGATAAAGAAATAGACTGGTCCAAAGCCTGAAAAAACGCGTCTTTACCCTTTTCACGAACAAAACTATCTGGGTCATGTTCAACAGGCAAGAATAAAAAACGAAACACAACATCTTCGCGTAACAGCGGTAAACACACTTGCAGGGCTTTCCATGCTGCTTTTTGTCCCGCATTATCTCCATCAAAGCAAAAGATAATACGATGGGCGTAACGCATCAGTTTCTGGATGTGAAATTCTGAAGTAGCGGTTCCAAGTGTGGCCACCGCAAAGTCAATACCATGTTCATAAAGGCCCACCACATCCATGTAGCCCTCTACAACAATCACTTGTTTGGCTTTGTGAATACCTTGTCGATTTTCAAACAAACCGTACAGTTCTTTTTTCTTCTCAAAAATTGGTGTTTCTGGAGAATTAAGGTATTTGGGCTGACCTTGGTTTATCACACGACCGCCAAACCCAATTAAAAGCCCCTTATCATTACGTATCGGGAACATCACACGTTCACGAAAGTAATTGTGAGCTTTTCCTTGTTCATTTTCCTTAATTAGTCCTGATTCAACGAGTAAATGACGTTGGGCCGGTTCGACCAGTTTCGTCAAATCGTCATAAGCATTTCCCGAATAGCCAATCCCAAAGACTTTGGCTGTTTCGCCACTCATTCCCCGCCCTTTTAGATAGTCGATAACGGGAGACGATTGTTTGAGAAACTGTAGATAATGCTTTCTTGCTTTTTCCAGCACCCCGCTTAAACTAAGTTCTTCTTGTTTTTTCTGAGCGATTTGTGCTTTACGTGCAGGACTCATTTTCTCTTCAGGAACGGTCATCCCAACGCTAGAAGCTAATTGTCTAATCGCTTCAGGATAATTCAGTCCCGAATACGCCATTAAAAAACCAATGGCATTTCCATGGGCCCCACAACCAAAACAATGGTAAAACTGTTTAGTAGGAGAAACGGTAAAAGAGGGAGATTTTTCGTCGTGAAAAGGACAAAGGCCAGTTAGGTTAGCACCAGCTTTCTTTAATGAAACATACCTACCTACCACGTCTGTAATATCGACGTGGTTAAGTAGGTCTTGAATAAAATACTCAGGTATCACCTATTAGTATAAACGTGTAGGCAATTGTTGGCTACGAATACGTTTGTAGTGACGTTTTACCGCAGCAGCGTGTTTACGCTTGCGTTCAGTCGTAGGCTTCTCGTAAAACTCGCGAGCACGAAGTTCTGTTAGTAATCCAGTTTTTTCAATCGTACGTTTAAAGCGACGTAATGCTACTTCAAACGGTTCATTCTCTTTAATACGTATTGATGGCATATCTTAAAAATTAAATAAAGGTTTAAAAAACCAGCATTATAACAAAAACAACGCTATTTGTATAGGGTTTTTGTTAATTTATTGCATAAATTCAACACTTACCAGTTTATCAGCCCTCTTGACCTTTACGAATCCAAGCTTCCAACTGATGAGGACGAATACTATCATAATCTTCAAAAGGCTGATGAATCCAAGGATTATGAGGAAGTTTATCCACATAATAATCAGGTGTAGCCTTAGAATGACCTTTCCACCATAACACGGCGGTTCGGATCTCCGTAATCGCAGGATACTGTCTAAGCAGGTGTTCATGAACACGATTAAACGTTAACCCTGTATCCACCATATCGTCCACTAGCAATACCTTTCCCTCTAGTTCACCTTGCGTAATCGTGATGAACTTGGCAATATCGAGACTGCCTTGTTGGGTGCCAGCCGCCTCGCGATAACTACTCGTGGCCAAAATACCCAAAGGAACATCAAAGATTCTCGATAACACATCGCCAACTCTCACCCCTCCTCTTGCCAAGCATAAAATCTTGTCAAATTTCCATGAAGAGTGATAAACCGCCAAAGCTAGTTTTTCGACTAAACGATTATATTCTTCCCAACTTATCCAAAGATCTTTTTCTGTTGAAACGGGTGTGGACATATTGACCTCTTAATCCAAAGGGTTGTGTTTAACAATAGTTTCCAAGCGATCTGGGCCGGTTGAAATCATGGCAATCGGCACCTCACATAAATTTTCGATGCGTTCTAAGAATTTACGTGCATTCTCGGGTAATTTATCGTATTCTTTTACGCCGACAGTTGACTCACTCCAGCCTGGAATCATCTCAATCACAGGCTCTGCACGGCCTACCTTCGCCGCACCATAAGGTAATAAGCCAACGTCTTTACCGTCGATTCGATAACCTGTGCAAATACCGATTTCTTTAAACCCGTCCAACACGTCTAATTTAGTCACACAAAGTCCAGAAATACCGTTTAAAATCACGCTACGTTTTAAAGCAGCGGCATCAAACCAACCACAACGACGTGGACGACCTGTTACGGCACCAAATTCATTACCGATTTTTGCGATTTGTCCGCCTGTTTCATCAAACAATTCAGTTGGGAATGGCCCCGAACCAACGCGAGTCGTATAAGCTTTTGTGATACCGAGTACATAATGTAAGTTCTGAGGGCCTGTACCCGCTCCTGCACTGGCTGCACCTGCCACACAATTAGAACTAGTCACAAATGGATAAGTACCATGATCCACGTCTAATAAAGTGCCTTGAGCTCCCTCAAACAAGATGTGTTTTCCTGCTTTTTGAAGCTGATACAACTCTGCCGATACATCAGCGACCATCGACTCAATCTCTTTGGCAAGTGCCATCGCCATATCATAAACCTGTTCAAACGAAACCTCAGGTGCATGATAGTAGTGTTTAAGCATGAAATTATGATGAGCCAAAACCGCCTCTAAGCGTTCTTTAAACGTTTTCTCATCATATAGATCTTGGACACGCAACGCTCGTCTAGCTACCTTATCTTCATAAGCAGGGCCAATTCCACGTCCAGTCGTACCGATCTTACCATCGCCTAGTTTTGCTTCTCTAGCTTGGTCAATCGCGATATGGTAAGGCAAAATTAAAGGACATGCTTCAGAAATTTTTAATCTTTCGCGAACGTTAATACCTGCACTTTCCAACTCACGAATCTCTGAAAGCAAGGCTTCTGGCGACAATACAACACCGTTACCAATATAACAAGTCGTATGAGGGTGCATAATACCAGAGGGAATTAAACGCAACACCGTTTTCTTACCACTAATCCATAAGGTATGACCTGCATTATGTCCACCTTGGAAGCGAACCACGGCGGCAGCCGATTCTGCCAACCAGTCAACTATCTTACCTTTACCCTCATCGCCCCATTGGCTACCAATTACAACAATATTTTGCTTCATATCTTTTCGCTTTAAAAAATTAAAAATCCTCTAAACACCAAGTGCCATTTTTCTTGACTATTTTACTGACAAAAACAAAATTTTCATACGTTTCTGTCGAATTAGGAAAAACTTCTATCACGATATTTCCTGCTTCTCTGAGCTGTTGAATATATTCGTGAAGCGTTTTGTCATGCGTAAAGTCAGCTCGAATAGCCTTTGTTTTTTCCATTGTGTGAACATCAATCAAGCTTTTTAGATTTAAACTAAAGCCTGTTGCGTGTCGATAACGACCAAATGCCTTACCTGCCCCATCATAACGCCCACCTTGTACCAAAGCACTTCGCCAACCGAGGGCATATAAAGAGAAACTCAACCCTGAATGATAGGCATAACTACCCACATCTGATAAATCGATGTAAACATCATCAAAATAATCACATACCTTATCCAAAGAAGCCAAAATCTCTTGGGGATAAAAGACGGCTGGCAAGACTTCACGGGCTTTTTGAATCACTTCTCGATTACCGAACAAGCCCAACAAACCTAGTAACGCCTGTTTACGTAATGGAAATAATTCTTTTACGTCCGCAGACATTTCCTCGAATGCCATTTGGGATAAGATATCCAAAAACGCGGATAAATCTGTACGATTTTTGTTTTGGAGGTAGGTATAAATCGTTTCTTCTACATCCTTTGTAAAACGTGGGTCGGGTATCGGTCCAGACAGAATCTGACGCACGATACCTGGATCACAAATATGGATGCGAACATCGTGAATCCCGCATAAATGCAAGGCTTCTTTTGCAAGTTTAATCAAAAGAATATCGGCTTCGATGCTCTCACAGCCATAAATCTCGGCCCCCATTTGAAACAACTCACGTTCACTGAGTGCATCAGCGGGTCTAGCATGGACCACGGGACCTGCATAACACAAACGTGTTTCAGCACGATTTAATAAATGAGCGTCAATTCTCATAATCTGAGAAGTCATATCCGCACGAAGCCCCATCGTCAAGCCTGACAGCTGATCGACGAGCTTCATCGTCCGTTTTTCCAAATCAGGTGCCTGAAAAACCTTGAGAGACGTTTCGTATTCAAGCAAAGGCGGTTGTACGAATTCAAAGCCATGCAGAAAAAATACATCTAATATCTTTCTGCGTAGCTGTTCAAACGCTCTGGCCTTTTGAGGGAGCAAATCGCTTAAATGTTCTGGCAAAAGCCAATACTGCTCATTCATCCTTATTTACTCTGTGATTGGTGAAAAAAGTTAAAAAATTCAGATTCAGGATCCACCACAATCATATCATTAGGCTGTTTAAAGCTCTCTTTATAGGCTTCTAAACTGCGATATAACTTGAAGAACTCAAGGTCTTTATTATAAGCGTTTGCATAAATCGATGCGGCGGTAGCATCACCTTGACCGCGAATTTCTTGAGATTTTGCGGTAGCTTCAGCCAAAATTTCCTGAACTTTACGATCGGCTTCAGCACGAATTTTCTCACTTTCAGCATAACCAGTCGCACGCAGATTATTGGCTTCTTGCTTACGTTCTGCACGCATACGAGCATAAACAGAATCAGATACCTCTGCAGAGAATTCAATACGTTTAAGACGTACATCCACCACTTGGATACCAAAAGGTCTTGCTCTTTCTTCCATGGTTTTAAGAATCTCTGCCATCACCACATCACGTTCTTGGGCAATAACAGCTCTAACCGTTCTTGTGTTCACTGACGCGTTCAAGGCATCACGAATCAAAGCACCGAGGCGACTTTGGGCCGAATAATCACTTGAACCGAATGAAGTGTAGTATTTAAGCGGATCAACAATACGCCATTTAATGTAAGAATCAATAATCAAATTCTTTTTCTCAGATGTCTGAATACGTTCTGTATCGCGTGATTCAATCGTCTGGATACGTCTATCCAAATAAACCACATTCTCAAATGGTGTCGGCAACTTCCAATGCAAGCCCGGTTCACTTACCGTTCGTTGCCATTGACCAAATTTAAACACTAAGGCATAACGCGTTTCAGGCACGGTAAATAAGCAACTCACCATCACAAATACCGCTACGATTATTAATAGTAACAAAGCCAGTAATTTTTTATTCATGGTTGGCTCCTACTGAGGTTTGGGTGGTGGCTGGATTTATCGCTTGAGGCGTGCTACCAGGCAAATATAAGATATTATTTTTGTTACGTGTATCCAGCATAACTTTTGGTGTGCGTGCATAGATTTCTTGCATAGTGGAGATATACAAACGATCACGCGTTACTTGAGGGGCTTTTTGGTACTCAGCGACGATTTGTGAATAACGAGAAGCTTCCCCTTTCGCCGCACCCACTACCGTAGCCGCATAACCCTCGGCACTTTGAACCATGCGAGCAGCTTGACCTTGAGCTTCAGGAATGACTTTAGAGGCATACGCATTCCCTTCGTTTTTCTGTTTCTCATTATCTTGTCCTGCTTTAATCGCATCTTCAAAAGCAGCTTGAACCTGTTCTGGTGGCTGTACGTTCTGAATCGCGACACTGGTAATATCCACGCCGACTTTATAACGATCTAGAATTTGTTGCATTAACTTCTTCACCTGTTCAGCCGCTTCAACACGTGACTGATAAAGGATTTTGTTCATGGATTGTTTACCAACGACTTCTCTCATCGCACTTTCAGCTGCTTGACGAACGGCATCATCAGGATCTTTGGCCGAGAATAGATATTGAGCAGCAGAAGAAAAACTACCATCAGAAAAACCAAATTCAGGTTTTAAACGATACTGCACATCAAACTGTATATCCACGATGTTCTCATCTTCTGTGAGCATCAAGGCTTCGGGTAGCACCTTGTTTTTCGTGTTTTCGCGATAGCCCACATTAAAAGAACGCACCTTAGCAATATCGACTTTTGTGGCAGACTGAATAGGATACGGAATATGCCATTGGATACCAGGCAAAACGGTTTTATCGTATTTACCAAACTGCGTAACGACCGCCACATTCCCCTCTTTTACGATGTAAAAACCTGAGGCTAACCAAATAACGATGATTAAACCGAGTATGGTTAAAAAACCAGACCATGAAAAATGGCGACCAGACGAAGGATCCGAAGAACCATTATCTGAAAAAAGGTGTTTTTTAAGTTTGGAGAAAAAATCGGTAATTATCTTATCCAGATCAGGTGGTGATGATGAGTGAGGATCTTTTCCCCAACCGTTATCATTCATATTCTTTAATGGTGTATTGTTCATATTTTCCTAATTTTCGTGCATATTCAGCAATCGCATGCCTAAGTTCGCTCAAGCCTTTTGTCTCCAAAGCACTTACAAAAACTTTTTTAGGCATCCCCTCTTCATCAAGTATGACCTTAGGTTCTAGGCCCGCTTGATCTATCTTATTGTACACGAGAATAGCAGGAATTTCATTAGCACCAATTTCCTCTAAAACTTGATGAACAGAACGTATCTGCTCATCTCTTTGCTCACTACTGGCATCAACTACGTGCAAAAGTAAATCGGCCTCCACCGTTTCCTCTAAGGTTGCTTTAAAGGCCGCAATCAAAGTCGTTGGCAAATCACGAATAAATCCTACTGTATCGGAAATAATGACATTCCCGCACTCTTGAATCCATAGTTTGCGAGTGGTCGTATCTAATGTGGCAAATAATTGATCGGCAGCGTAGGTATCTGCTTTCGTGAGGGCGTTAAATAAAGTCGATTTACCTGCATTGGTGTACCCAACTATCGAAACGGTCAGGATATTACTGCGATAACGAGATCGTCTTTGTGTATGGCGTTGTCGTTCCACCTTATCGAGACGTTCTTTAAGGGTTTTGACTTTCGCACCAATCATCCGTTTATCCATCTCGAGCTGCGATTCACCCGGGCCTCGCATACCAATTCCCCCACGTTGACGTTCCAAATGTGTCCATAATCGGGTCAAACGTGTCACCAGACGTTGTAATTGGGCGAGTTCCACCTGAAGTTTACCCTCATAACTTCTTGCTCTTAAGGCAAAAATATCTAAGATCAAAGCCACTCGGTCAATGACTCGGATTTTAAATAAACGCTCGAGGTTTCTTTGTTGGGCGGGAGTCAGTATCTGATCGAACAAAACAATATCTGCCTGAACAGCAGACATCTGGGCAAGTGCTTCTTCTGCCTTACCCGAACCAATAAACAGGGCCGAATCAGGTTTATCTCTCTTTGCTTCTAAATATCCGACAACCTCAGCTCCAGCCCCTTTCGCTAGCATCATAAACTCATCAGCGTGTGCTTGGTAATCAGGGTCACCAAAATTAACACTGATAATATATGCTCGCATCATATAAACAAAAATACATTAGGATGTAGGAAATTATCCCTCTGCACTTTCATTAGCGGGTGCATTATTGAAACTAACGGCTCTTGCAGGCACCACCGTTGAAATAGCGTGTTTATAAACCATCTGGGTCACGGTGTTACGCAACAAAATAACATACTGGTCAAAAGACTCAATCTGTCCTTGTAGTTTAATGCCATTTACCAAATAAATGGAAATAGGCACATGTTCTTTTCTAAGTGCGTTTAAAAAAGGATCTTGTAATGTCTGTCCTTTGTTACTCATTATACTGACTCCTATTCTAGTGAGTTTTTGTTAAAACTAATAATAGTTATACTATTTACTAGCATTGTAATGTTAAATCACTTTAAGATATTATTCAATGCTTGAATCAATGTTTCACACTCAAAACGAGTTCCAATCGTAATTCTTAGATAACGATCGATCTTGGGTCGATTAAAGTATCGAACCAAAATAAATTGTTCTTTCAACTTTTCCTGTAATAAAGCAGCGGGATAATCAGGATGGGTGGCAAATATAAAATTTGCTTTAGAATCAAGCACCTTAAATCCTAACCCTTTCATCTCTTGCGTTAAAAAATCGCGATTTTCCTGCACTTGACACGTGGTTTCTTGAAAATACGTCACATCTTCCCATGCGGCCACGGCGGCTAATTGTGCCAATGTATCGACGGGAAAAGAATTTGTACTGTTTTTAAGACGATACATCGCTTCCAAGGTGTTTTCTTGGGCAAAAGCAAAGCCTACTCGCATACCCGCTAAGGCTCGAGACTTTGATAAAGTCTGAACGACAATTAAATTAGGATACTGTTGTATTAGAGAAACACTTGATTGTGCACCAAAATCAACATACGCCTCATCGATAACGACAGGTAGATCAGGTTGGGCCTTTAATAAACGCTCAATCTCTTCTAAGCTAATCGCCAAGCTTGTCGGGGCGTTCGGATTGGCAATGATAATCCCTGCATAGTCATTGGGGTTGGCTTGAATATAGGGCGTTAAATCCAAAGAAAAATCATCTCGCAATGGCACATACGCTAAATCGATACCATAAAGATTGGCATAAACAGGATAAAAACTATACGAAATCTCAGGGGTTAATACCTTTTTTTGGCCATGTTTAAAATAAGCTTGAAAAATTAAGGATAAGGTATCATCTGAACCATTACTAACGATCACTTGGCTATCTTGAATGCCATAAAAATCCGCTGCAGCTTTTCTAACCGCATCAGACTCGATGTTAGGATAAAACCTTAGCTTTTCCCCTATTCCAGACGCTATCGCTTCCAGTACTTTCGGAGATGGCGGATAACACGCCTCATTCGTATTTAATCTAATATAAGAACCTGTTTTAGGCTGTTCGCCTGGCACATAGGGCTGTAATGCCGCAATGTGGTCACTCCACCATTTACTCATTTATCGTCCTGAACATAAGGATTATTGGATGATTTGAATTCAATTCTTAACGGCGTTCCCTCTAGCTTAAAGACCTCACGAATACGAGATTCCAAAAAGCGTTTGTAAGAATCTGAAATACTATCCAAAGCGTTACCGTGAATCACCACAATAGGAGGATTTTGACCGCCTTGGTGAGCATAACGTAACTTGGGTCTAAAGATGCCTTTTCGAGGAGGCGGCTGTTCACTACTAGCATCTCGAATCACTTGCGTTAATTTAGACGTAGATAGTTTCTTAAAGGCAGCTTGATGAGCTTGTTGAACAGACTTGAGCAAGGCCTTGATACCAAACCCTTTCAAAGCAGATGTCGTGTGCATATTGGCAAACGATAAGAATCTTAACTTGCGATTAAATTCGCGTTTAATCCATTCTTTTCTATCTTCTTCCAGCCCGTCCCATTTGTTGATGGCCACCACCAAAGAACGTCCACTTTCTACAATAAATCCAGCGATATGTGCATCTTGTTCGGTAATATCAGACTGAGCATCCAACACCAATACCACGACATTAGAAGCCTCGATCGCTTGTAAGGTTTTGATGACTGAAAACTTTTCTATCGTCTCAAATACCTTGCCACGTTTGCGTAACCCTGCCGTATCGATTAGCGTGTATTTCTGATCGCCTCGATCAAAGTCGATCGAAATCGCATCTCGCGTCGTTCCGGGCATATCAAAGGCAATAACTCGTTCTTCGCCAAGAATCGCATTGATCATCGTTGATTTACCGACATTGGGGCGACCCACAATCGCTAATTTTAAGCGATGCTGATGTTCCCCCTCTTCTGTATCAGCGTCAGATTCAGGTTCTGAAACAAAGGTATCGGCTTTTTGTGCCACTATCTTTTCTAAAGCATGCTGGATCATATCCACCACACCATCGCCATGTGCCGCAGAAATGGGAATCGGCTGTCCTAAGCCCAATTCATAAAACTCTGCCATCGCCTTGGTATGCGTCATACCTTCTGCTTTATTGACGGCCAAAATAATCTGACGACCTGTACGACGAAGACGTTGAGCAATCTCGTGATCATGGGCATTAACGCCAGCTCGTGCATCCACCAAAAACACCACGATATCAGATTCCATGACGGCTTGCTCGGTTTGTTTCGCCATCTCTAATAAGATTCCCTCTTTGGCAACTGGCTCAAAACCGCCTGTATCAATCACCAAAAACGGAATATTAGACACACGCCCCTCGCCATAGTGACGATCGCGTGTTAGGCCAGAAAAGTTAGCAACAATGGCATCCCTTGAACGTGTTAAACGATTAAACAAGGTTGATTTTCCGACATTGGGGCGCCCTACCAAAGCGACAACAGGCTTAAAAGTTATATTACTCACATTAATCACTAATCATTACCAGTTTACCAGAACCGTTTTGGACTAATACGCCATAAGACGTAGTCATCAACGGTGCATAAATTCGAGTACTGTTACCCGAAGAAATACGACCCACTAACTGTCCCGTTTGTTCGTCAACAAAATGCACATAACCCTCGTAATCCCCTACCACAATGGCTTGATGATACTTCGTGGGAGTGGTTAAGAAACGATTTTTAAGTGCATCATTGGTCCATGCAAATTCGCCTGTATGGATATCTGCCTTAACGATCAAAGCATGTTGGTTAATCGCATAAAGGTTATGTCCATCGATTGCAGGACCGACATAGCTAGAGAAATTTTTGTCCCAAATCTTGGAGATATTTTGATTCGCGGCGATTAAACAACTTAACTGACTTTGGTATGAGGCCACACAATAGGTATTTCCTGACACAGCAGGCAAGCCAACAACAGAGGTAATGGATTCCACTTCGGTATTACCTAATGCAGGTGCCACGTAAACATCCCAGTTTGGCTGACCATTCGCTAAGTTAATGGAAACCAATCGTCCTGCAGGTAAGCCAACTAAAATCGTGTCACCTTGCACTAACATGCGACTATTGGCTTTTACCATTAAACGTGGCTGTGTGCGTGCATACACCCATTGTAATTCGCCAGTATGCTCATCAAAAGCTTGTAAACGATAATCATCTGAACGCACCACTACTTTACCACCAGCCACCACAGCAGGTACAGAACTGTTGGTACTTAATGTTTTGGACCAAAGATGCTCACCACTTTGGGCATCTAGTGCATGAACGTTTCCATCATCGGTTGTGTAAACCGCGACCTGTCCATCTGTGGCGACACCCCCGATAATCTTACGCTTTTCTTTGGCACGCCATACGATCGTCCCATTATCCAATCTAACTTTTGCAATGTTTCCATCAGGTGTGGCCGCATAAACGTCGTCACCCACGATGGCAGGTGCAAAACCATAATCTGACCCCGAACCAATAGAAGTGGACCAAACAATTTTAGGCTGAATCGTTGCTTGATAAGATGGTAATGACACGGGCTCAAAGCCTGTTTCATTTTCAAAAATACCGCATGCTGACAAACCTAGAGTGCTAGCCAGTATCAAGCTGACGATAGCTGTTCTTCTTATTTTCATACCTTACTCCTTTGATTTTCCCAATGTACTAATCTTAAATACAATGTAATTTCTAAATCCAGGGCTAAGGGTCAAATGCTCATCCTGAATGATAGAACGCCACATATCCACGGCTTTTTGAACCTCACCTTGGGCAAAAGCCAAATCAGCTAATTTATCCTTAACCATCGCTTGGGCTTTTTCATCTTTAATGGCATTTAGGTTGTTTTGGGCTGCCTCATACTCACCCTGCTCAATCTGAATGGTTGATAATCTTAAACGAGCAATATCCGTAAATTCTGGAAACTCTGATGTTTGGGCAATCAACCATGAAAGGTTGTCTTTTGCCAAATCCAAACGATTGGCCTTATAAAAATAATCAGAAGCAATCATGATCGCACGACTGGCGTAAGCGGTGCTTGAATACGATTCGCGCAACTTATCGATCGACACTTTAATGCGAGCCGTATTTTCCTCAGATATATCGCCTGATGCATTGACGATCTCATCGTAATAAGCCAAAGCATTTTCAGCATGCTGTGCTTGGTACCATTTCCATCCTGTATGGGCAAAAAATGCGACCACCACTAGCACGACAGCGATAGTAATCAAGTTACTCCATTTGTCCCACCATGCTTTGATGGCGGAGATCTTCTCTTGTTCTTCTAAGTTAAAGGCCATTTTTATAACATCCTTTTAAGTTGATTGATAAGTTCGGATTGTGGGATATTTTGCTGATTCAGCTCACTATTTCTCAATGCTTTGATACCAATAGTGCCTGTCTCGATTTCATTATCGCCCAAAATCAACGCTAAGGTAGCACCACTATTGTCGGCACGTTTAAATTGTGATTTGAAGCCCGTACTGCCTGCATGAACTTGAGTATGATAACCATGAGAACGACATAACTCACCGATTTCAAATGCTTTGAGACTGGCTTGTTTTCCTTGGTGAATCACATAAATATCACAAGTCACTGTTTTTTCGGACGACTCGTTTAGCTCCATCAGTTCTAATAAACGTTCAATGCCAAGCCCAAAGCCCACAGCAGGCGTGGGTTTACCACCTAACATTTCAACCAAACCATCGTAACGACCGCCACCGCAGACCGTTCCTTGAGCACCTAATTTATCGGTGACCCACTCAAATACAGTTAAATTGTAATAATCCAACCCTCTTACTAAACGAGTATTGAGCGTATAGGGAATGCCTATTTGATCCAATCGTTCGCAGAGTTCATCATAATGTTGGCGAGATTCCGTACCTAAAAAATCAAATAATTTAGGTGCCGCATTAGCCATATCCTGCATGGTGGGGTTTTTCGTATCTAAGACCCTAAGCGGATTGGTGTACATACGACGTAAGCCATCTTCATCCAAACTATCTTTGTACTTTTCCAAATACTCGATTAATACTTGTCGATGTGCCAAACGTTCTTGAATATTCCCCAATGAGTTCAATTCTAGGCGAATATCCGTTAAGCCTAGTGTTTGCCAAAGACGATTTAACAAGGCAATCAGTTCTGCATCAATATCTGGACCAGTAAATCCTAAAGCCTCTACAGAAAGCTGGTGAAACTGGCGATAACGACCTTTTTGGGGACGTTCATGACGAAAAACGGGGCCAAATGAAAATAATTTCTGAGGACGATCATAGACCAAATTATGCTCAATCACCGCTCTGACAATCCCTGCGGTAAATTCTGGACGTAAGGTCATCATATCGTCAATCGTTGGATTCGGTTTCATGCTGAACGAATACATTTCTTTCTCAACAATATCCGTCACATCTCCAATACCCCGTGCGAAAAGTTTTGTCTCTTCCATAATCGGTGTACGGATATTCTCAAAACCGTATAAAGCCATTAAAGACGTAATCGTACGTTCTAATTTTTGCCATTTAGGACTGTCGCTAGGCAGAATATCATTCATGCCTCGCAATGCTTTAATCTTCTCTTTACTCATGTTTTTTATAACGCTCTTTTACATACTGCTGCACAATCGCCTGAAAATCTTTGGCAATCGTCTCACCTTTTAACGTAACCGTTCTTTCGCCATCCACAAAAACAGGGGCTGATGGCACTTCACCTGTACCTGGCAAGCTAATACCAATGTTTGCATGACGACTTTCACCAGGTCCATTTACAACACAGCCCATCACTGCGACTTTCATATCCTCAACACCTGAATATTGTTGACGCCATATGGGCATTTGATCGCGTAACCATGATTGAATATCATCGGCTAACTCTTGGAAAAACGTACTACTGGTGCGACCACAACCGGGACAAGAAATCACCGTCGGCGTAAAGGCACGTAATTCCAAGGCTTGTAGGATTTCTTGGGCAACGATGACCTCTTTACTACGACTGCCTCCCGGTTCTGGCGTTAAAGAAATACGAATCGTATCGCCAATCCCCTCTTGTAACAATACGCTCAAAGCGGCCGTCGAAGCCACGATACCTTTACTTCCCATCCCTGCTTCCGTTAAACCAAGGTGCAAAGCAAAATGAGAGGTCGCTGCCAACTCACGGTAAACAGCAATCAAATCCTGTACCATACTGACTTTACAGGAAATAACAATTCTATTTTCGGGCAAGCCTAAAGCGATGGCTCGCTGGGCATTTTCCAAAGCCGAACGAACCAAGGCCGCACGCATTAATTCATCAGATGACCATGGTTCGGCACGAGCACGATTTTCATCCATCATTTTGGCCATCAAATCATGATCCAAACTTCCCCAGTTCACGCCAATACGCACGGGTTTATCGTGTTGGCAAGCCACTTCAATCATCTGTGCAAAATTATCTTCACGACGTTTACCGCCGCCTACATTACCAGGATTAATACGATACTTAGACAAGGCTTTGGCACAATCGGGATACTGCAGTAATAACTTATGTCCATTAAAGTGAAAATCACCTACTAATGGTGTGTGAATCCCCATTTTATCCAGCTGTTCACGAATCTCAGGAACGGCTGCAGCGGCCTCTGGCGAGTTGACCGTAATACGCACCAACTCCGATCCTGCTTGCGTGAGTTCTTTGACCTGAATGGCTGTGGCAATCGCGTCTGCGGTATCCGTATTCGTCATCGATTGGACAACGACGGGGTGATGACCACCGATATACACATGATGATCGCCCCAAGAAATATCTACGGTATGCGTGCGATGTCGCTGGGTAATGCCTTTCACACAAGGTCTATTTTCTTGATTCACTGTTTTGTTCCTAACCAACCTTTTACAAATTCGATGACAGAGGTGCCCGTCGCTAAACTAATCATTAACACAATAATAACTGCAATAATGATGATTAAAAATAACCATGAAAAATTGCCTGAATGCATTTCACCATGCGGTTCTTCAATACTGGGAGCATGCTCGTTCACATAGACTGTTTTATTGAATAGCGTGTATTTTTCTTGTTTAGGTAACATCGCCAACGCACGATCAGCCGACACCCCCACTCTTTTGCAGTATTTTTTAATGAGACCTCTTAAAATAAAATCTTTTGGCAACTTATCCCATTGTTCTTTTTCAAGTAGTTCGATGGTTGAGGGTAAAAACTTGATATCTTGAGAAATCTCTTCAATCGTCAACCCTTTTTGTTCTCGATGAAATGATAGATACAAGCCTAATGACTGAGGATCTTGTCCACTCGAATTTTCGTCTGTATGCAATAGAGAATCACTCATAAAAACTACCCTTTCAGAGATTACAAAATTTCCTTAATGGGAATGTGTTTTAAGCGTAACATACGCTCGGAGATTTTTGTGCGATCTTTGACATCGCCCGCTAATTGGCCACAGGCGGCATCAATATCATCCCCTCTTGTTTTTCTCACTGTCGTGACAATACCCGCATCTTGCAAACGTTTGGCAAAACGAGTCACGCTGTCACGTGGAGAACGCTGTAAACCTGATTCTGGAAAAGGATTAAACGGAATCAGATTTAATTTACAATTCACTTGTTTAGCAATTTGAATTAATTCCTTTGCGTGTTCGTCTTGGTCATTCACCCCATCCAACATAATGTATTCAAAGGTAATAAAATCACGTGGTGCAAATTCCAAGTAACGATTACAGGCTGCGATCAACTCTTTCAAAGGAAACTTCTTATTTAACGGGATAAGTTTATCCCTTAACGCATCATTGGGTGCGTGCAATGATACCGCTAATGCGACAGGACAGTCTTGTGATAGACGGTCCATTAAAGGCACTACACCTGAAGTAGAAACGGTAACACGACGACGCGATAAATTATAAGCATGATTATCTAACATCAAGCGTAAGGCGGGTAATAGCTGGTCATAATTCAGCAAAGGCTCGCCCATCCCCATCATGACAACGTTAGAGATAATATGCTCGTTTTCATTAATCGCACCATCACCTGTACGTGCCGATGCTAAATCTTTCATCAACTCACGACGTGCGACCCATAATTGGCCGATAATCTCAGCTGAAGTTAAATTTCGACTAAACCCTTGATGCCCTGTAGAACAGAAACGACAAGCCACTGTACAGCCGACTTGACTACTAATACAAAGTGTTCCACGGTCATCTTCTGGAATAAAAACCGTTTCAATCGCATTATGCTGCCCCATATCAAACAGCCACTTGCGTGTACCATCAGAAGCGACTTTTTCTAAGATAATGGAGGGGGCTTGTATATCGCATTCATCAATGAGTCTTTGGCGAAAAGTTTTAGCCAAATCACTCATTTGATCAAAAGAATCAACTCCCCGCTGATGTATCCAGCGAGGAAGTTGCGTTGCACGAAATGGCTTATCACCCCAAGAGGTGACCAAATCACGTAATGCCGCAGCATCCATGCCTAATAAATTAATTTTGCCATTCGTACGTATTGTCATGATTAACCAAAGAAGTAAGCAATTTCTACTTTTGCTGTTTCTGGTGCATCAGAACCGTGTACGGCATTAGCATCGATGCTTTCAGCGAAATCAGCACGAATGGTACCAGGAGCCGCTTTCTTAGGATCCGTAGCGCCCATTAATTCACGGTTTTTAGCGATCGCATCTTCACCCTCTAATACTTGGATGAATACAGGGCCAGAGATCATGAACTCAACTAGGTCATTAAAGAATGGACGTTCTTTGTGAACCGCGTAAAAGCCTTCAGCTTCAGCACGAGTTAAGTGTTTCATTTTCGCTTCAACCACTTTAAGACCGTTCTTTTCAAAACGAGAAATGATTTCACCGATTACATTTTTCTTCACTGCATCAGGTTTGATAATAGATAACGTACGCTCAATAGCCATCGTAAACTCCAGATATTTAAATAAAAATTAAAAACAAAATGGTACCAATCGTTTATGATACCCAAGATAAACTTTATATTTTATCATGTAAACAGGAATTTGATGTGCGACATCAAAGCAAAGGCGTTTAACGCGTCGATCGGTGCCATATCAATATTCATTAATTTAATGTGCAGCATCAGAATAAAGACTTTTAACAACCCTCTTTTCCCTAAACTACGCCTTTTTCTTTAAGTCCCCCCTCTGTTCACTTCCCTTGTCTTTTCTTTCAGACAAGCCTCTCTCACCACTTATTCCTACCATGTTCGTAAGATAATCCCTCTCTCTTCACTTTCTCCTATCGCTTTCTTTAAGATATCCCTCTCCATCACTCCCTCTTGTCACGTTTATTAAGACAAACCCTTGTCATCACTTTCTTCCGCCACTTTCTTTAAGTCATCTCCTCTCATCATCCCCTCTCACCGCTTTCTTCACTAAGAATCCGCCAACAGCTCTTTTCTGCCCTAACACCCTCACAATATATTAAAATATAGGGTTATTTAATTTTTATGGACAAAAACTAAATGAGTGATTCAACAACTCCATTATTAGATGAATTAAGCCCAAGCTTTGATCCAGCAGGTATTGAGAAAAACTGGTATGAGCGTTGGAATGCCTTAGGTGTGTTCAAAGCGGGTCAGCATACGACAACAACGGCACCAGAGTCTGGTCAGCCTTATACGATTCAGTTCCCGCCTCCTAATGTCACGGGTACTTTACATATGGGTCATGCGTTTAACCAAACGATTATGGATGGTTTGGTACGTTATCATCGGATGTTGGGTTGTGATACGGTTTTTGTTCCAGGTACAGACCATGCAGGGATTGCGACACAAATCGTGGTGGAGCGTCAGCTAGATGCTCAGCATATTTCACGTCATGATTTAGGGCGAGAAAAGTTTTTGGAACGCGTTTGGTCATGGAAAGAGCAATCAGGTAATACGATTACATCTCAGGTGCGTCGTTTAGGCTCTTCAGCGGATTGGTCACGTGAATATTTCACCATGGATCCTCAGATGTCACGAGGGGTGATTGAAACCTTTGTTTGTTTATATGAACAAGGATTGATTTATCGTGGTAAACGTTTAGTCAACTGGGATCCTGTTTTAGGTACAGCCGTTTCTGATCTAGAAGTTGAAAGTAAGGAAGAACAAGGGTCTTTGTGGCATATTCACTATCCATTGAAAGAAGCTTCAGGTGATTTGAAGTTTTTAACGGTTGCCACCACACGTCCTGAAACGATGTTTGGTGATGTGGCTATCATGGTTCACCCAGAAGATGAACGTTATGCTCATTTAATTGGCAAAACCGTTATTCTGCCTTTAGTGGGTCGTGAAATTCCGATTATTGCTGATGAGTATGTTGATAAAGAATTCGGTACAGGCGTGGTAAAAGTGACCCCTGCTCACGATTTTAACGATTATGCTGTCGGACAACGTCATCAGCTTGCCATGATTTCTGTCTTAACACTTGATGCCAAAATGAATGATCAAGTACCAGAAAAATACCAAGGTTTAGATCGCTTTGAAGCTCGTAAATTAGCGGTAGCCGATTTAGAAAATCAAGGTTTATTAGGCGAAATTAAACCTCACAAATTAATGGTGCCTCGTGGTGATCGCACGAATTCAGTGATTGAACCCATGCTCACGGACCAATGGTTTGTGGCCATGAGTAAACCTGCTCCTGAGGGTACATTTAATCCCGGTAAAAGCATTACAGAAGTGGCTTTGGAAGTGGTTGACAATGGTCAGGTGAAGTTTTATCCCGAAAACTGGTCAAATACCTATCATCAATGGTTAGATAATATTCAAGACTGGTGTATTTCACGTCAGCTTTGGTGGGGACATCAGATTCCTGCTTGGTATAGTGCTAACGGCGATGTGATTGTAGCCCGTTCAGAGGAACAAGCCTATGAACAAGCCAAAGTCAAAGGGATTACAGGTACGTTAACACGCGATCCCGATGTTCTGGATACATGGTTCTCATCTGCTCTTGTCCCCTTTACGACCATGGGTTGGCCTGAGAAAACACCTGATTATGAGCGTTACCTGCCCTCTAACGTGTTAGTGACAGGTTTTGATATTATTTTCTTCTGGGTCGCTCGTATGATCATGATGAGCATGCATTTGACGGGACAAGTGCCTTTTAAACAGGTCTATGTGCATGGCTTAATTTTAGATGCCAATGGTCAGAAAATGTCAAAATCTAAAGGTAACACCTTAGATCCCGTGGATTTGATCGATGGGATTGATTTAGACCGTTTATTAGAAAAACGTACAACAGGATTGATGAATCCTAAACAAGCTAGCCAGATTGAAAAGCAAACACGTAAAGAGTTTCCCGATGGTATTCAAGCGTATGGCACAGACGCATTACGCTTTACCCTATCCGCTTATGCAACGTTGGGACGCAACATGAACTTTGACCTTAAACGTTGTGGCGGTTATCGTAATTTCTGCAATAAGCTGTGGAACGCAACCCGCTTTGTATTGATGAATACGGAGGGTAAAGTCCTTGCTCCTTCTCATGGTGGTTTGGGTGCTAAAGAACATACGTCTTTTGTGGACAAATGGATGGTATCTCGTTTACAACAAGTCACGGCAGACATTAACAAAGCCTTTAAAGACTTACGTTTTGATTTTATTGCCAATAGCCTCTATCACTTTATTTGGGACGAATATTGCGATTGGTATGTGGAATTAGCGAAAGTTCAGATCCAATATAGCACGCCTCAAGAACAAGCGGCCACACGTCGTACACTGATTGATGTACTAGAGGTATTGCTACGTTTAGCACACCCCATTATTCCTTTTATTACCGAGGAATTATGGCAAAAAGTGGCCTTAGTCAGTGGTAAGATAACGGCAGAAGACGAACTCACTATCAGCACGCAGTCTTATCCTTTGCTTCAGGAATCTTATGTTGATACGGTGTCCATGGAACAGATGAAACAGCTACAGGCCCAAGTCGATTCGATTCGTGCCTTACGCGGTGAAATGAATCTATCGCCTGCCGAACGTGTCCCTTTAATCGCTCAAGGCCAGACAGATTTGCTGAAACATCATGCTCCTTATTTGAAAGCATTGGCGAAGCTAGAGGATGTTGAAATTGTCGATCAGCTACCTGATTTAGGTGCACCTGTTCAGATTTTAGACAATACGCATTTGATGTTACGTGTGGAAATTGACGTAGAAGCCGAATTAGCACGTTTATCCAAAGAGCAACAACGTTTAGAAACTGAACTTGCCAAAGCTCAAGGTAAATTAAATAATGAAAACTTTGTCTCGCGTGCCCCTGCTGCTGTGGTGGCACAAGAAAAAGAACGCGTGACACAGTTTAGTGAATTATTGACTAAAGTCAAAGAACAGATAACGAAGCTTCAAGCTTAATGATGAACTCAGTGATCTTTTCGTCTATTCGGAAAGGTCACTGAATACGTGCTTAAATCCATGACAGGTGATCGTTTCTTTAGCAAGTATATCGTGTTGACAAACATTCAGAATGGCTAATAGACTTGAATATAGGCATGCCCCAAGTTTGACGTGAGTGATATACTTTTATGCTTTACATTCAAGAACGAGACTATAAGCGCTATTTCAGCACGTTGTGAACAACGCCGTTGTTTAAGAAAACAGAATGTATTGATCTTATTTCATCTATTTTAAATATCCGTGTGTAAAATATGGTTTTTTTTACACTTTTTCCCTTTTAATGCTAAGTGTTGACTATGATTTTTAAACTATCTCGTCGTACTCAAAAATCTATCAGAAAGGCTACTGCTGTGCAATTGGTACAGATACTGGCTCAAGAAAATCGCCCTTTTGTCGAAAAGCTCAGTTGTTTTACACTGTGGTTTCGTAAACAGACCCATACGGAGAAAGCATTTGATGAATTGATTCAAGCACTTTATCAACAGACAGAAGATACTGAGAAATTAGCCACTGCTTTTTATGAATGGGTCTCTAAAATCCGCTGGTATCCTAGCTTTGTGAGTATGGGCTTATTTTCACGAGAAGGATTGTTTAAAGATATGGTGGATATTATTTACCGAAAAATCAATCCACCTCCCCGTTCTGCTGACTCCCTGCAAGATGTATTGTCAATTGCATTTGATTGGACAATTGATCAGGTTTGGTTAGATAAAATTCAAGCAAAAGATTGGACAAGACTTTATCTCATTCTTAGTCGTAGTGGCGATCACGAAAAAAATGCACATGTAGCCTCCTTACAGTTTTGTAATGAATGTCTTTATGCGATGGAAATGTTATCTATTTGGATAGCTGCTGAAGAACTTGATCCAGATTTATTGCGTTTAGATGCTTGTTTACAAGATGTGGATTCCCCTTTTGTCGCTTTGCATCGTGAAATCACGTTATTTGTACATAGTTTCCATGAACACATGATCCATCCTGATGTTCCTTTGCATGATAATAGTCATGCCTTGGTGATGATTGAACAAAGTCAGGAATTAATTACCCGTTTAAAAAAACGAGGGATTGTGGCCGGTACAGGATCATCCATGAAAGTATCTTATTTACTTGAACGACTGGAACAAACGTTATGGCGCTTAAAAGATCTACTTGATATCCAAACTACTGACAACTTTGTTCAACGTAATCAAATGATTCAACGTTTAAGTTATGAATTTATTCGTATTAGTTCTAACAAAAAAACATTGGGACAAGTTTGGAAAACCAGTACACGGATGCTTTCACAAAGTATTACCCAGAACAAAAGCGATCATGGTGAACATTACATTACGCAGGATAGCACACAATATTGGCGTATGTTCCGATCAGCTGCGGGCGCTGGGGTAATCATCGCCTTAATGGCATTATTAAAAATTTATATCACTGGATTAGGATTGAGTAAATTTCAGACTGCTGTACTGGTATCTTTAAATTATGGTTTGGGCTTTATGTTGGTGCATATCCTGCGATTCACTATTGCCACCAAACAACCCGCCATGACCGCTACCAGCGTGGCATTGGCTGTCCAAAAAACAGCCACAGGTTCTGCTAGCCAGCATTTAAGTCAGTTACTGATCGATGTAAATCGTTCCCAAAGCATTGCTGTGATTGGTAATGTGAGTATTGCTATTTTAGTAGCCTGTTTCCTCAGTTTAGGATTTGCTTATTTTAGTCAGGGCATAAACCTGATTGATCAGGCTACAGCAGAACATTTAGTTCAAATGAACGAACCTATTTCGGGTTTGGCGTTGTTTTATGCGGCTATTGCGGCGATATGGTTATTTTGTTCCGGTATTATTACAGGTTTTTTTGATAATCGTGCCGATTATTTAGAACTGAACAAACGCATTGAACAGCATCCAATCCTCAATCGCTTACTAGGACATCGTATTTGTCAATGGTTAGGAAATTATTTACATGAGCATTATGGTTCTTTAATTGGAAATTTCTCATTTGGCGTATTGCTAGGCATGACGGGTTATATAGGCTATCTCACCGGATTGCCTTTAGATATTCGTCATGTAGCTTTTTCATCAGCAAACCTAGGGTACGCCGCCACTAGTCAAGGCATGAGTATCCTAATGTTTATACTCAATCTCCTTTTTGTCTTGATGATTGGACTCGTCAATCTCTGGGTCAGTTTTGCATTAGCATTAGTGGTGGCATTACGTGCCAGAGATGCTCATATTGGTGATATTAAAGGATTAATGCGAGAAGTAATTCGACGTATTATTGACAACCCTATCAGTTTAATCTATCCGCATAAAATGGTTTTAATAAAAACAGATAATCCTTTAAATAAAAATTAAGCTTATTCGTTAACCACTCAGAAGAAAACACCTTTTAGTGAAACTAAAGATGGATAAGGGTTTATCTCAATTAAATAAAAAAACCATTCCACCAAAATTAGTGGAATGGTTTTTAAATATTTAAAGGAAATTACCAAGAATAGCCAACACCCGCTCCAACGCCTACGTCTCCACGACTGTTTGTGCTACCACTAAATTTCACTCTAAATTTATTATTTTCGCTTACACGAGCATAACCGACCGCCATAGCTGTTTGACCTTTATAGCTACCAGCTGCCACCGATACCGTACTTCTACCTGCTCCGCTATCCATGACTAGATTAGACATAGCAATCGTACCAGCAATACCTGCACGCAAATCTTTGTCAACAGTGTCTATATGCTTACTTAGATTATTAATAGCCAATTTATTATTCAAAACCTGCATATTGGTTGCATGTAACTGGCTACCGTTAATCGCATCGGTTGAAGTTGCCGAAATCACGCCAGGAGCTACATGTTGTAACTGACGTTCAGCACCTTCAGTACCAAAGGACACAACAGCTGGACCGGTTGGGTTCTGGTCGTTCACCGTTAAGCCGGCGACTTCACCGTCAAATGCCGCATAATAACCGTTATTATCTTGTGTTGGTTTATGTGCTGCTTTTGCTTTTGAACCTGCACCGATAGCCACAGAGCCTTTGGTTGCACCGTCTTCAACCGTCGCACCACTACCTACAGCGACACCTTCCTCACCTTTGGCTACTGCTGCCTCTCCGCTTGATTTAACGTTCACGTATTTGTTGGACACAGAAGCTACTACTGCTTTCAACTGTCCATAGTTCACCGCATCGGTGTCTTGTTCGCCAGCTTTCACATTGGTAATCTTATTACCGCCATTATCTAAGCCATTTGCTGATAAAGCGACTGTTTTACGGTCTGTCGTTTCGCTTCCATCGGTTGCGGTAGTCGTTGATGTTGTACTTAGGACTAATCCATTCGTAGCATCAATCCTTGCCGTTGTTTCAGTCTTCACAGAGTTACCCTCACTATCTTGAGTCGTTTGGGCTTCTGATTTAAATGATGCGCTATTCATATCTACTAAGTCTTTCGATAATTTCACATTGAGCGAGCCTTTATCATCTGCCACCACACCAATATTACCGTCACTTAGATTCATTGTCGCACCACCTTTGATCGTTAAGGTCTCGCCAAGTGTCTTCGATACCGCCTGACCATCATCACCTTGGAAGCTTAACTTGCTCTCCTTAATACCTTTAACAGCATTTTGAATTGCAAATAATTGGCTACCATTCACTGCATCGGTGCTAGCTGCGCTAATATCGCCAGCAGCCACGCCAGTAATCTTGTTACCACCGTTATACAAGCCATCTGCAGAGATGCTGACTGTCTTGCCATCAGCTCCCATATAAGTGCTGCCTGCCGCCATATGTAAGGCTTTGTTACCTTGATCATCTGTGCTGATCACGCCCATATCTGATACCGATGTACCGTTGGACTTATCAGCCACCTTACCAACAGTCAAGCCTTTGTCGCCATCTAGCGTTACGTTAGCCTTACCTTCCTTGTTATTCAAGGTCACCTTACCTGTTGAGTCTTTTTTACCCAATGTTACTTGGTCGTTTAAGGCAACTTTCACGGCATTATTATCCACCGATGTAGTGATATTCTGATTATCGCCATTCACAGTAATGGTATTACCTAAATTAGCTTTAACCTCGTTATTATCATCAGCTTTCAGACCAAATCCACCTGTAGCAGAGGAGGTGATCGCGTTCATCGCATTTTTCAAGTCACCAATATTAGCTGCATTGGTCAAAGTATCACCAGTTGCAACGGCAAGTTTCGTGTCTCCTAGACCACTAGCCACCTTCGTGATCTTCTTATTACCTGCATCGATACCGCTCGTGGTTACACTTGGGCCGCCTGTAATCGTTAAGCCATTGCTGTTCAAGCTTGCTGCACCATTATTTTCAAACGTAATACCGTCCGCAGATACCTTCGTATTACCTGCCTTCAGACTTCCGGTGCTACCTAAGTCCACGTCCTTAGCCAGTTTCACCAACAAGTTCGTGCCGTCACTTTCAACTTTGATGTTGCCTGTGCTTGCTTCACCTGTCGCTTCACCTTTAATGGTTAAAGTCTCGTTCAATTTCTTAGCAATCGCGTTACCGCTATCACCTGCAAACTTCAAGCCATCTTCTAAGGTCGCTACCGTGTGACTACCGCCCTTATCATCAGCATACACCACTCGTGTAATGCTTTCGCCGTTAACGCCTGCATCACCTTTCTTACCGTCAACGCCATCTTTGCCTTTCACAGTTAAGGTCACGCCGTCTTGACCGTCAGCTCCATCTGTGCCTTTCTCTCCTTTAATCAAGACCTGCTCTGTTTCCACTTTCGTGACTTGAACATTGTCCGCTGCATTGACAGTTACCACTCCATCTTTATTCTCTAAACTGATGTTGGTTCCTGCTTTAAGCGTCACTTTCTTGTCTTTAGCCGTTACGTTCTCAGTAGTCTCACCATTCTGTACTGCCAAGCTCCACTGATTGCCTTCTAGTGCACTCTTCGCAGTTTCAATTGCGGTATAAACTTCACCTCCAGTTACAGCATTCGTTGAACCATTCGTTACACCACCGCTTGCAATGTTGGTAATTTGTTTATTGCCTGCATTAATACCTTCTTTAGTGACACTTGGTCCACCTGTGATGCTTAAACCATCAGTGTTGATTGTGGTATTTCCTGCTGTAAATGTATCCGCACTTACACTGCTTAAGCCGGTTAATGCTTTCGCTAGTTTCACCACAAGGTTAGTACCGTCACTTTCAACTTTGATGTTGCCTGTGCTTGTTTCACCTGTTGCTTCACCTTTAATGGTTAACGTCTCGTTCAGTTTCTTAGCAATCTCTGCACCACTGTCGCCTGCAAACTTCAAGCCATCTTCTAACGTCGCTACCGTGTGGTTTGTTGTACCATCTGGGTCGGTGTACACAATACGCGTGATACTCTTACCGTCTAAGCCAGCTTCGCCAGCTGCACCTTCAGTACCACTCTGACCATTCGTACCGTTCTTACCATCTTTACCTGCAATGGCGATCACAGTGCCGTTGCTACCGTTAGTGCCACTTGAGCCGTCAGTACCAGTACCACCAATAGTAATCGTCTTCGCTCCAACATTGTCCGCTGCTAGCTTCTGTGCCGATGTTGCAATCGTGACTTCGCCATTAGCACCTTTTGTTAAGGTGACATTGTCGCCTGCTTTCAACGTGACTTTCTTATCGCTGCTTGGCGTGATGCTTTCAGCAGCTGCCTCACCATTCTGTACCGCTAAACTCCACTGAGCATCACCAGCATTATTTGCTGCAGTTTGAGCTGCTTCTGCTGCTGCTTTAGCTGCATCGGCTGTACCTTGAGCTTTCTGTGCCGCTGTTTGTGCGTTGTCAGCTTTCGTCTCTACGCCTTTTAACTGACTAAAGTTCACCGCATCACCATCAGCTGTGCCATTCGCTACGTTGCTGATTACCTTGTTACCTGCATCAATACCGCTAGCTTTAACACTTGGTCCGCCTGTGATGCTTAAACCATCAGTGTTGATTGTGGTATTTCCTGCTGTAAATGTCTCCGCACTTACACTGCTTAAGCCTGTTAATGCTTTCGCTAGTTTCACCACAAGGTTAGTACCGTCACTTTCAACTTTGATGTTGCCTGTGCTTGCTTCACCTGCCGCTTCACCTTTAATGGTTAACGTCTCATTTAGTTTCTTAGCAATCGCTTTTTCATCATCGCCTTGGAACTTCAAGCCATCTTCTAATGTCGCTACGGTGTGGTTTGTTGTACCATCTGGGTCAGTGTACACAATACGCGTCATGCTTTCGCCATCTAAGCCTGCTTTACCAGCTTCGCCTGTCGCACCATTGGCACCATTCGTACCGTTCTTACCGTCTTTACCTGCAATGGCGATCACAGTGCCGTTGCTACCGTTAGTGCCACTTGAGCCGTCAGTACCAGTACCACCAATAGTAATCGTCTTCGCTCCAACATTGTCCGCTGCTAGCTTCTGTGCCGATGTTGCAATCGTGACTTCGCCATTAGCACCTTTTGTTAAGGTGACATTGTCGCCTGCTTTCAACGTGACTTTCTTATCGCTGCTTGGCGTGATGCTTTCAGCAGCTGCCTCACCATTCTGTACCGCTAAACTCCACTGAGCATCACCAGCATTATTTGCTGCAGTTTGAGCTGCTTCTGCTGCTGCTTTAGCTGCATCAGCTGTACCTTGAGCTTTCTGTGCCGCTGTTTGTGCGTTGTCAGCTTTCGTCTCTACGCCTTTTAACTGACTAAAGTTCACCGCATCACCATCAGCTGTACCATTCGCTACGTTGCTAATAACTTTGTTACCCGCATTGATACCGCTCGTGGTTACACTTGGGCCACCTGTAATCGTTAAGCCATTGCTGTTCAAGCTTGCTGCACCATTATTTTCAAACGTAATACCGTCCGCAGATACTTTCGTATTGCCTGCCTTCAGACTTCCGGTGCTACCTAAGTCCACGTCCTTAGCCAGTTTCACTAACAAGTTCGTACCGTCACTTTCAACTTTGATGTTGCCTGTGCTTGCTTCACCTGCCGCTTCACCTTTAATAGTTAAAGTCTCGTTCAGATTCTTCGCAATCTCTGCACCACTATCACCTGCAAACTTCAAGCCATCTTCTAACGTCGCTACCGTGTGCTGTTTGTTATCTGGATCAGTATAAACAATACGTGTAATGCTATTACCGTCTACACCCGCTTTACCAGCTTCTCCATTTGCTCCATTCGCACCATCTTTACCCGCTATCGCAATGGTTGTGCCGTTCGTACCATCACCTAACTTCACGGTCTTACTCTCTATCGTGTCTGTATTCGCGTTGATCGTGACCGTTCCATTCGCATTATCCAAGCTTACGTTCTTACCAGCTTTCAACGTCACTTTCTTCGGTGTGCCATCTGGCGTAACATCTTGGCTTCCAGAACCGTTATCTACTGCTAAACCCCATTGAACGCCTTGTGCCTCTGTAATCTTACCGGTCACCGTCTCAATGGCTTTATCTAACTGGCCTTTATTCACCGCATCACCATCAGCTGTACCATTCGCTACGTTGCTGATTACCTTGTTACCTGCATCAATACCGCTAGCTTTAACACTTGGGCCGCCTGTGATGCTTAAACCATCAGTGTTGATTGTGGTATTTCCTGCTGTAAATGTATCCGCACTTACACTGCTTAAGCCTGTTAATGCTTTCGCTAGTTTCACCACAAGGTTAGTACCGTCACTTTCAACTTTGATGTTGCCTGTGCTTGTTTCACCTGTTGCTTCACCTTTAATGGTTAACGTCTCGTTCAGTTTCTTCGCAATCTCTGCACCACTATCACCTGCAAACTTCAAGCCATCTTCTAACGTCGCTACCGTGTGCTGTTTGTTATCTGGATCAGTATAAACAATACGTGTAATGCTATTACCGTCTACACCCGCTTTACCAGCTTCTCCATTTGCTCCATTCGCACCATCTTTACCCGCTATCGCAATGGTTGTGCCGTTCGTACCATCACCTAACTTCACGGTCTTACTCTCTATCGTGTCTGTATTCGCGTTGATCGTGACCGTTCCATTCGCATTATCCAAGCTTACGTTCTTACCAGCTTTCAACGTCACTTTCTTCGGTGTGCCATCTGGCGTAACATCTTGGCTTCCAGAACCGTTATCTACTGCTAAACCCCATTGAACGCCTTGTGCCTCTGTAATCTTACCGGTCACCGTCTCAATGGCTTTATCTAACTGGCCTTTATTCACCGCATCACCATCAGCTGTACCAGTAGCTACGTTGCTGATTACCTTGTTACCTGCATCAATACCGCTAGCTTTAACACTTGGTCCGCCTGTGATGCTTAAACCATCAGTGTTGATTGTGGTATTTCCTGCTGTAAATGTCTCCGCACTTACACTGCTTAAGCCTGTTAATGCTTTCGCTAGTTTCACCACAAGGTTCGTACCGTCACTTTCAACTTTGATGTTGCCTGTGCTTGTTTCACCTGTTGCTTCACCTTTAATGGTTAACGTCTCGTTCAGTTTCTTAGCAATCTCTGCACCACTGTCGCCTGCAAACTTCAAGCCATCTTCTAACGTCGCTACCGTGTGGTTTGTTGTACCATCTGGGTCGGTGTACACAATACGCGTGATACTCTTACCGTCTAAGCCAGCTTCGCCAGCTGCACCTTCAGTACCACTCTGACCATTCGTACCGTTCTTACCATCTTTACCTGCAATGGCGATCACAGTGCCGTTGCTACCGTTAGTGCCACTTGAGCCGTCAGTACCAGTACCACCAATAGTAATCGTCTTCGCTCCAACATTGTCCGCTGCTAGCTTCTGTGCCGATGTTGCAATCGTGACTTCGCCATTCTCACCCTTAGTTAAGGTGACATTATCACCTGCTTTAAGCGTCACTTTCTTATCGTCACTTGGTGTGATGTCCTGTGCAGCTTCACTACCATTCTGTACCGCTAGGCTCCACTGATTGCCTGCTAGCTCAGTCTTAGCGTTTTGAATGGCGGTATTCGCCTCATCGGCTGTTTTTTGAGCTTTCTGTGCCGCTGTTTGTGCGTCAGTAGCTTTCGTTTCCACCGCACTTAACTGGCTAAAGTTCACCGCATCACCATCAGCTGTGCCATTCGCTACGTTGCTGATTACCTTGTTACCTGCATCAATACCGCTAGCTTTAACACTTGGTCCGCCTGTGATGCTTAAACCATCAGTGTTGATTGTGGTATTTCCTGCTGTAAATGTCTCCGCACTTACACTGCTTAAGCCTGTTAATGCTTTCGCTAGTTTCACCACAAGGTTCGTACCGTCACTTTCAACTTTGATGTTGCCTGTGCTTGTTTCACCTGTCGCTTCACCTTTAATGGTTAAAGTCTCGTTCAATTTCTTAGCAATCGCGTTACCGCTATCACCTGCAAACTTCAAGCCATCTTCTAAGGTCGCTACCGTGTGACTACCGCCCTTATCATCAGCATACACCACTCGTGTAATGCTTTCGCCATTAACGCCTGCATCACCTTTCTTACCGTCAACGCCATCTTTGCCTTTCACAGTTAAGGTCACGCCGTCTTGACCGTCAGCTCCATCTGTGCCTTTCTCTCCTTTAATCAAGACCTGCTCTGTTTCCACTTTCGTGACTTGAACATTGTCCGCTGCATTGACAGTTACCACTCCATCTTTATTCTCTAAACTGATGTTGGTTCCTGCTTTAAGCGTCACTTTCTTGTCTTTAGCCGTTACGTTCTCAGTAGTCTCACCATTCTGTACTGCCAAGCTCCACTGATTGCCTTCTAGTGCACTCTTCGCAGTTTCAATTGCGGTATAAACTTCACCTCCAGTTACAGCATTCGTTGAACCATTCGTTACACCACCGCTTGCAATGTTGGTAATTTGTTTATTGCCTGCATTAATACCTTCTTTAGTGACACTTGGTCCACCTGTGATGGTTAAACCATCTGTATTAATCGTGGTATTTCCTGCTGTAAATGTATCCGCACTTACACTGCTTAAGCCGGTTAATGCTTTCGCTAGTTTCACCACAAGGTTCGTACCGTCACTTTCAACTTTGATGTTGCCTGTGCTTGCTTCACCTGTCGCTTCACCTTTAATGGTTAACGTCTCGTTCAGTTTCTTAGCAATCTCTGCACCACTGTCGCCTGCAAACTTCAAGCCATCTTCTAACGTCGCTACCGTGTGGTTTGTTGTACCATCTGGGTCGGTGTACACAATACGCGTCATGCTTTCGCCATCTAAGCCTGCTTTACCAGCTTCGCCTGTCGCACCATTGGCACCATTCGTACCGTTCTTACCGTCTTTACCTGCAATGGCGATCACAGTGCCGTTGCTACCGTTAGTGCCACTTGAGCCGTCAGTACCAGTACCACCAATAGTAATCGTCTTCGCTCCAACATTGTCCGCTGCTAGCTTCTGTGCCGATGTTGCAATCGTGACTTCGCCATTCTCGCCTTTAGTTAAGGTGACGTTATCACCTGCTTTCAACGTGACTTTCTTATCGCTGCTTGGCGTGATGCTTTCAGCAGCTGCCTCACCATTCTGTACCGCTAAACTCCACTGAGCATCACCAGCATTATTTGCTGCAGTTTGAGCTGCTTCTGCTACTGCTTTAGCTGCATCAGCTGTACCTTGAGCTTTCTGTGCCACTGTTTGTGCGTTGTCAGCTTTCGTCTCTACGCCTTTTAACTGACTAAAGTTCACCGCATCACCATCAGCTGTGCCATTCGCTACGTTGCTGATTACCTTGTTACCTGCATCAATACCGCTAGCTTTAACACTTGGTCCGCCTGTGATGCTTAAACCATCAGTGTTGATTGTGGTATTTCCTGCTGTAAATGTCTCCGCACTTACACTGCTTAAGCCTGTTAATGCTTTCGCTAGTTTCACCACTAAGTTACCGCTACCATCATTGACGACACCGATGTTGTTGTCAGTTAACTTGCTTGCCTCACTCTCACCACCTTTAATGGTTAAAGTCTCGTTCAGTTTCTTAGCAATCGTGTCACCACTATCACCCTTGAACTTCAAGCCATCTTCTAACGTCGCTACCGTGTGGTTTGTTGTACCATCTGGGTCGGTGTACACAATACGCGTCATGCTTTCGCCATCTAAGCCTGCTTTACCAGCTTCGCCTGTCGCACCATTGGCACCATTCGTACCGTTCTTACCATCTTTACCTGCAATGGCGATCACAGTGCCGTTGCTACCGTTAGTGCCACTTGAGCCGTCAGTACCAGTACCACCAATAGTAATCGTCTTCGCTCCAACATTGTCCGCTGCTAGCTTCTGTGCCGATGTTGCAATCGTGACTTCGCCATTAGCACCTTTTGTTAAGGTGACATTGTCGCCTGCTTTCAACGTGACTTTCTTATCGCTGCTTGGCGTGATGCTTTCAGCAGCTGCCTCACCATTCTGTACCGCTAAACTCCACTGAGCATCACCAGCATTATTTGCTGCAGTTTGAGCTGCTTCTGCTACTGCTTTAGCTGCATCAGCTGTACCTTGAGCTTTCTGTGCCGCTGTTTGTGCGTTGTCAGCTTTCGTCTCTACGCCTTTTAACTGACTAAAGTTCACCGCATCACCATCAGCTGTACCATTCGCTACGTTGCTAATAACTTTGTTACCCGCATTGATACCGCTCGTGGTTACACTTGGGCCACCTGTAATCGTTAAGCCATTGCTGTTCAAGCTTGCTGCACCATTATTTTCAAACGTAATACCGTCCGCAGATACTTTCGTATTGCCTGCCTTCAGACTTCCGGTGCTACCTAAGTCCACGTCCTTAGCCAGTTTCACTAACAAGTTCGTACCGTCACTTTCAACTTTGATGTTGCCTGTGCTTGCTTCACCTGTCGCTTCACCTTTAATAGTTAAAGTCTCGTTCAGATTCTTCGCAATCTCTGCACCACTATCACCTGCAAACTTCAAGCCATCTTCTAACGTCGCTACCGTGTGCTGTTTGTTATCTGGATCAGTATAAACAATACGTGTAATGCTATTACCGTCTACACCCGCTTTACCAGCTTCTCCATTTGCTCCATTCGCACCATCTTTACCCGCTATCGCAATGGTTGTGCCGTTCGTGCCATCACCTAACTTCACGGTCTTACTCTCTATCGTGTCTGTATTCGCGTTGATCGTGACCGTTCCATTCGCATTATCCAAGCTTACGTTCTTACCAGCTTTCAACGTCACTTTCTTCGGTGTGCCATCTGGCGTAACATCTTGGCTTCCAGAACCGTTATCTACTGCTAAACCCCATTGAACGCCTTGAGTAACATTTGATGCTATATTTTTTATTTCTTTAATGGCATCATTAATATTATTTTTTCCAGTTCCGCCAATATCCGTCATGGTTACTGTGCCATTTGTGGCGACAGCAGCGTTTCCACCTAGAAGTGTTTTAAGGTTATTTTGTTGGGCTTTTAACTGTGCAACCGTAGCAACATCATCATTTAATACACCATCCGCTACGTTGGTAATACGTCGGCGACTAGTGTCTGTACCCACTGAGATAACGCCATTTGTGCCGTTAGTAACGGCATTGGTTAAATAACCATTATTTGTAGTAATATCTCTTGTAATAGTAGTTGAGTTTGACCCCAAGGCTACGGAATCAGCTACTGAAGCATTCGCAAAATATCCCAATGCAGCTGAAGAATCCCCTGAAGCCTTCGCTTCTGCACCGATGGCGAGTGCATTATTATTCGTTACATTAGCTAAAAAGCCGATTGCAAGAGACCTATACCCTTTTGCGCTTGCATATGCTCCTAATGCAATAGAAGACGCTGCGAATGAAGTACTCTTATTATTAGCATCGGTAATATTTTCAATGGAAGCACCTTTACCAATGGCGATATTCATTGAGCCATCGTCTTTATATTTACCCTCATATGCAGCATTGAAGAACCCAGTTCCCTTAGTAATAGCTCCACCAATTGCAATATCATTTTTTCCTGAAGCATTTGAATTAGCCCCTAATGCAATAGTATTAGTATTTGACGCCTTAGCGCCACTACCAAACGCCATACTATCGCTTCCTGTGGCAGTTGGTGCGGTGAAAGTTGAGCCTTTTTTATAGGTGAGCCAATCCATACTGTCCGCAACGGATTTAATGGCATCATGAACGGTTGTTTTGCCAGTGCCACCAATATCCGTCATGGTTACTGTGCCATTTGCGGCAACAATAGCGTTTCCGCCTAGAATATTTTTGACATTATTTTGTTGGGCTTTTAACTGTGCAACTGTAGCAACGTCATCATCTAATACCCCATCTGCTACGTTGGTAATACGTCGGCGAATAGCGTCTTTACCCACTGAGATAACGCCATTTGCCTCCCTAGTAACTACATTGGTTAAATAACTTTTATCTGATGTTACATCACCTTGGGAAGCTGTTGAGCCTGAACCTAAGGCAACAGAATTCATCACTGAAACATTTGCATATGTTCCCAATGCTACAGAATTAATTAATGAAACTGTTGCATTTAAGCCTAATGCAACAGAGTTATCCCCTGTAGCATTCACATTCACCCCCAACGCAACTGAATTCTGCCCTGAAACCTTTGTATTCACCCCCAATGCAGTGGCATTAGCTGCTGAAGCAGTCGCATTCACCCCCAATGCAGTGGCATTAACTGCTGAAGCATTTGCGTAAAGTCCCAATGCAGTGGAACTTCCCCCTGAAGCATTTGCGAAATGTCCCAATGCAGTGGAACTTCCCCCTGAAGCATTTGCGAAATTTCCCAATGCAGTGGCATTAACTGCTGAAGCAGTCGCATTAAAACCCAATGCAATGGCATCCCTAGTAGCAGTTGCATTAACACCCAATGCGGTAGCATTCCACCCTGAAGCGTTCGCATTATCACCCAATGCGGTGGCTCTCCACCCTGAAGCGGTCGCATTATTACCCAATGCGGTGGCATACCACTGTGAAGCAGTTGCATTATAACCCAATGCGGTGGCATAATCCTGTAAAGCAGTTGCTTTATGTCCTACAGCAGTTGAGCTGTTGGCATCTGCTTTCGCATCATTACCTAATGCCGTAGCTGACGTTGCATTTGCCCTTGTTCCAGAACCTACTGCAACAGAAGACACCCCAAGCCCATTAGCACCATTTCCCAAGGCAGTTGCCCAATTTGCCAAAGCATTTGCGGAACGCCCCAATGCAATAGAACTCTCTCCATTAGAATTTGCCTTTGACCCCAAAGCAATTCCATAGTTTTTTAAAGATGTTGTGTCATCTCCTATTGCAATAGCAGAGGCAGCACTGGATGAAATGTTTACATTATCACCTTGTTTAATAGATGATGCGATGGCTAATTGTGGATAAATAGAGGAAAGTAAGAAAAGAGATAGCAGGCCCAAACGAAACGATTCAGTTCCTTTACGATAAGAGGTATTTTCAAGTTCATTACCTTGACTTGAAGACTTCACATGCCCTTTTGCTAACTCACTTACAACAACAAAACGACCAACACTATGACGATAAATAACTTTATAAATTCGATTCATTTCTATCTCATTAACTTACAATTCTTTTGACTTTTACTTCTAATAAAATCATTAAAAAAAAGAGAGAGAGTTTACAATAATTAAACTGCATTACAACAAATATATTTCATTAGTTTGTTTTATTTGCAATAATCCCCCTCCCATATGAAACATTTCAATCATTTATGTTGTTTAGACACAACATATTTTTAATAAAAAGAATCATCTTTTTTCTCATTAGCAATAGAGCTTAGTTTCTAAAATCGTTGTGACAGGATTTACAGCTTGCACCTACTTTACCAAAAGCAATCTTCACTTGGTTTAAATCACTTGTATCAGCTGCTTCCTGTAGGGCTTTGACCGCGACCTTAAAATCATCTGTTTTCTGATTAAAGGCAGATGCTTGGCTCCAAATTTCTGTTTTTGCATCACCTCCTTCAGTACCTACATCAAACCCTTCAAAAGGTAAATCAGCTAAGGTGGCAATCAACGCGACTTGTGCTTTGACCTGATCGGCTTGGTAAGGGGTACCCCCTTTTACCACTGATGCTAATTTACCAAACTGGTTGGCTAACACAGTAAAAGCAGATTGGCGATATTTAATCGTACGTTCCTGCGTAGTAGGCGCCGCTTGGACAACCCCAACCGTAATACAGACTAATAAAAAAGCTAATAATATTTTTTTCATCTTCCATTCTCCTTGTAAAAAAAGTCTATGCAATATTTTAAATACACAGACTAATGATAAAACGATAAAACTTATTTACCAACATTCTTCGCCAATTGAACCGCTAAGCCCAAATAACTTCTCGGCGTCATCGCTAATAGTCGATCTTTAGCTTCAAACGGCAAATCTAACTCTGAAATAAAGGCTCTTAATGTTTCTTGCTCAATCCCCTTACCTCTGGTTAATGCTTTGAGCTGTTCATAAGGCTGTGGAAGCCCATAACGTCTCATCACGGTTTGAACGGGTTCAGCCAAAATCTCCCAGCAAGCATCGATATCGGCATCAATCACTTCAGAGTTCAATTGTAATTTCGATAAGCCTTTCAAACTTGCCTCCCAAGCCACGACAGAATAACCTAATGCCACGCCTAAATTTCTTAATACGGTGGAGTCTGTTAAATCCCTTTGGAAACGAGAAATAGGCAGTTTCGCTGATAGATGGTTTAATAAGGCATTTGCTACACCAAGGTTACCTTCAGAATTTTCAAAATCAATTGGATTCACTTTATGCGGCATGGTAGACGATCCCACTTCTCCCTCTTTGAGCTTTTGTTTAAAAAAGCCTAAAGAGACATAACCCCAAATATCACGGTCCATATCCAAAATAATGGTATTGGCACGAGCGATCGCATCAAATAATTCTGCCATCCAATCATGTGGCTCAATCTGAATGGTATATACATTCTGAGTCAGCCCAAAGCCCGTAATCACTTTTCTTGCCAATGCCTGCCAATCGACATTAGGATAAGCACTAAGATGAGCATTGAAATTTCCTGTAGCACCATTCAGTTTTGCCAAAGGTTTTACTACTTCAATCGCTTCAATCGCACGATGTAGACGAGCTGCAATATTCGCAAACTCTTTACCCATCGTAGTAGGCGTTGCAGGTTGACCATGCGTACGGGATAACAAAGGCTGCCTAGCATATTCATGTGCTTTATTTTGTAGCTGCGTCAGTAACTGTCTCAATGTCGGCAGAATCACTGTTTCTACCGCACGAGTAAGCATCAACGCATGTGAGGTGTTATTGATATCTTCCGAAGTACATGCAAAATGGATAAATTCTGCTGCCTTAGTTAATTCAGGATTAGTTTGCACCTTTTCTTTCAGAAAATATTCCACTGCTTTCACATCATGGTTGGTGGTTTTTTCAATTTCTTTAATGCGGGCTACATCAGCCTCACTAAAATCAATCACAATCTGATGTAACTGATCTTTTGCCGTTTGAGAAAATGCGGCTAACTCAGGAAGTCCCGCCTCAGATAAAGCAATCAGCCAAGCAACTTCTACTTCCGTACGATGTGCCATAAACGCAGCTTCTGAGAAATAGGGACGTAAACTGTCCACACGTGAAGCATAACGCCCATCGAGAGGCGATAAGGCATTAAGGCTACTTAATTCTGTATGAATCTTCATCATCTTCCTTTTATAAAATAATTCCACCCCCCAAACATACTTCTCCATCATACAAGACGGCAGATTGTCCGGGGGTAATCGCCCACTGGGCTTGCGTAAACTTCAAAGTAATGTGCTTAACATCAGTATTAACCAAATCACACATAGCATCGGTCTGACGATAACGTGTTTTGGCAGCATAAGCACCTTCATGTGGCGGATAACCCGAGATCCAACTCACTTCATCAGCTACCAAGGTCTTTTTCAATAACCACGGGTGATCATGTCCATTGACCACATATAAGGTATTTGTATTAAGATCCTTTTTGGCAACGTACCAAGCATCTACCTGACCATCGGCTTGTTGATGTCCCTTGACCCCGCCAATACCGAGACCCTTTCGTTGTCCCAAAGTATAAAACGATAGACCAATATGTTCACCGAGATATTCACCCTCTGGTGTCATCATCGGACCGGGCTGAGTAGGCAAGTATCGATTTAAAAATTCTCTGAAAGGACGTTCTCCAATAAAGCAAATACCGGTCGAGTCTTTTTTCTTGGCATTCGGCAGACCAATTTCTAGGGCAATCCGTCTGACCTGTGTTTTAGGCAGTTCGCCGACAGGAAATAAGACACGATCTAACTGCTGTTGGGTTAAACGGTGTAAAAAATAACTCTGATCTTTAGCCGGATCTAAGCCTTTTAGCAATTGTACTTCTCCACCCACACGACGTACACGAGCATAATGCCCCGTAGCAATATAATCGGCCCCTAAGGTCATCGCATGATCTAAAAAAGCTTTAAACTTAATTTCAGCATTACACAAAACATCGGGATTCGGCGTGCGACCTGCTGAGTACTCTTTCAAAAATTCCGCAAATACGCGTTCTTTGTATTCGGCTGCAAAATTTACCGCTTCAATATCAATCCCAATCAAATCAGCAACGGCAACCGCATCGAGCCAGTCTTGACGAGAGGAACAATATTCTGAATCATCATCTTCCCAGTTTTTCATGAATAGCCCGATTACTTCATAGCCTTGCTGTTTCAACAACCAAGCACTCACGGAAGAATCCACCCCACCCGATAGACCGATAACCACACGTGGTTTTTTAGGAGATAGCGATGAGATAGCATCTCCTGTGATGGCAGATGCTATGAGATCCGAATTTGCCACAACGGTGGCCTTACTCGTGACAGCAGTGTCCGCCTCTTCAACGAGTATGTTTTTTGAAACCTGTGCGGGTGGAACGTGGTTGACTGCCCCATCCGTTTCCTCATCTAACTGAATCACTGGTTCTGGTAGCTGTTCGATTAACGCCCTTAGTTTCTGTGTAAAATTCGGATCAAACTGGTCCAAAGCATGGATATGCTGGATCTGAATGCATACTTCTTCGGGCTGACACGATAAGACATCCCACAAAGCATCTAAATTAGCCCCAAGTTCCTCAAACTGTTCCTCTGCACCTAACAGACGATACAGCGACTGATAAAACTGAGCTAATGATTCAACATGTTGACAATCTAATACTAACATTATTTCAAACGACGACGTTGACGTACTGCCGAAGCAAGACGCTCCAATACTTGAACAGAGGTATCCCAGTCGATACAACCATCGGTAATACTTTGACCATAAACCAATGCCTGACCTTCGACATAATCCTGACGACCTGCTTTTAGATGGCTTTCAATCATCATACCAAAAATACGTTTATCACCTGCTTCGATCTGCTTAGCGACATCTTCTACCACCAAAGGCTGATTTTCTGGTTTTTTACTACTATTGGCATGACTTGCATCAATCATAATGCGAGGTGATAAACCCGCTTTTTCCAATTCTTGTGCGGCTGCTTCAACACTGGCCGCATCATAATTTGGCTGTTTACCACCGCGTAAAATCACATGACAATCCTCATTACCAATGGTACTAACTATAGCAGAATGCCCACCTTTCGTAACTGACAAGAAGTGATGAGGATGAGCAGATGCTTTCATCGCGTCAATTGCAATCTTCACATTTCCATCTGTACCATTTTTAAAGCCGACTGGACAGGATAATCCTGATGCTAATTCACGATGCACCTGACTTTCTGTGGTTCTGGCACCAATCGCTCCCCATGAAACCAAATCAGCAATATACTGAGGCGTGATCATATCCAAATACTCACAACCGGCTGGCAAGCCCAAGGCATTCACGTTTAATAAAAGTTCACGTGCAATACGCAATCCTTTATTAATATTAAAACTATTATCTAAATCGGGGTCATTAATCAAACCTTTCCAACCAACTGTGGTACGCGGTTTTTCAAAATAAACACGCATAATCACTTCCAGATCTTCAGCAAAACGTCCCCTTTCTTTAGCCAAACGCTGAGCATATTCTAGGGCCGCTTCATGATCATGGATCGAGCAAGGACCAATAATCACAGCCAAACGATCATCTTTGCCGTGTAAAATCTGATGCAAGCTATCACGCGTATGATGCACAATGCCTGATACTTCAGGAGTACAGGGAAATTCTCTCAACAAATGAGATGGAGGGCTTAACTGTTTAATTTCGCGTATGCGTATATCGTCTGTGTTATATGACATATTACTTTTTCTCCTTTATAGCCTTTATCCTAGCATAACTGAGTACACGTGTATAGCTATGCTGTACCGCCTACTGTGATACGATTCAGTTTAATGGTCGGCATGCCCACGCCCACGGGAACAGACTGACCTTGTTTACCACACATCCCCATACCGGGATCTAAGGCTAAATCATGTCCAATCATTCCAATTTCGTTCATGGTGTCAGCACCTGTACCTATTAATGTCGCACCTTTGATCGGACGGGTAATCTTCCCATTTTCAATCAAATAAGCACGTGAGGCGGAAAACGTAAAGTTACCGTTAGTGATATTCACCTGACCGCCACTAAAATTCTTGGCATAAATCCCTTTTTTAACGGATGCAATCATCTCATCTGGTTCATAATGACCTGCCATCATAAAAGTATTTGTCATGCGTGGCATCGGAACGTAAGAATAATCCTCACGACGACAATTACCCGTACTGACACTGCCCATCAAACGAGCATTTAAACGGTCTTGCATATAGCCTTTTAAAATACCATCTTCAATGAGTACGGTCCTTTGTGTAGACGTTCCCTCATCATCAACATTCAAGGAACCGCGTCTATCCTGAATCGTAGCATCATCAATCACCGTCACGCCAGGCGAGGCCACACGTTCCCCAATACGTCCTGAAAACGCGCTACTGCCTTTACGATTAAAGTCGCCCTCTAAACCATGTCCGACCGCTTCGTGCAATAAGATACCGGGCCAGCCATTACCTAGCACCACTTCCATCTCACCTGCGGGAGCTTCGTCGGCCTCTAGATTATGATGTCCCTCATCAATCACTTCTTGAATATACGTATCGATTAGAGCATCGGTATAAAAATCAAGGTCACGTCTTGCACCGCCACCTGTGCGAGCCACTACCTTTTTGTCCCCTTTTTGCATCAAAACAGATAAACTTAAATGCACCAAAGGACGAATATCCGCCAAACGACGACCATCTGAACAAGCAATGTAAATCACTTCATAATCCATCGACAAGGACGCATTCACTCTGATAACATGAGGACTTTTTAGACGACATTTCGTATCTAAGGACTCTAATAATTGGATTTTTCGGCTTGTCTCCCAACTCGGCAAAGGATTGACACACTCGTAATATTTTTTAATGGCTTGAGTGCTCACATTCACCGCAGGATAAGTCGAGTCAGTCTGGGCTTGAGCAATCGACTTAACCGTTTTACCCGCTTGCATTAAGGAATCTTTAGACAAAATATCAGAATAAGCATAGGCCGTTTTTTCGCCACTTACTGCTCGAACGCCCACGCCCTGTGAAATTGAGAATCCACCTGATTTAACCTGTCCCTCATCTAAAGACCAAACTTGACTACAGGCATATTGAAAATAAAGGTCCGCAAAATCAGCATGCCCAGACATAATCTCATCTAAGACCTGCTTTAGGTCGGTTTCAGATAGTCCCCAAGGATCTAATAATTTTTCTTTTGCTATTGAAATAGCCGAATTCATACTGCATTCCTTAACTTAGACATATTTAACTAAATTACAATCATAACACGTAAAGAAAGGCTAAAATAGATAGATTTACAACCTTTAGACTTTTAATGAGTTATGGCGAATTCAACCATCTATCGAAAAGATTATCTACCTTTTGATTTTGATATTCTTCGTGTTCATTTGTGTTTTGATATTCATCCCGAAAAAACCTATGTCACCAATACCATGAATATCCGTTCTAAACACAGCTCTGACACCGCTCACGGACTGAAACTGAATATTCAAGACATTACTATCGATAAAGTATTTTTAAACCAAAAAGAACTACACCCTCATGAATACCAGCTTAGCGAGCAGTTTTTAGAGATTCCTAACTGTCAAGGTGACTTTGAATTAACGGTCCAAAGCCATTGTCACCCTCGCACGAACAGCACCCTAATGGGCCTGTATGAGTCGAACCAGTCTTTATTTACCCAGTGTGAAGCTGAGGGATTTCGCCGTATCACCGCTTATCCAGACAGACCCGATGTTTTGTCTTCTTTCACAGTGACCATTCGCGGTGATAAACAACGCTATCCATACATGCTATCCAACGGTAATCTTATCGTTTCTCGAGATTTGGCCGATGGTCGTCATGAATGCGTTTGGGAAGATCCTTTTAAAAAACCTTGCTATCTATTTGCTTTAGTGGCAGGCGACTTTGATGTGCGTGAAGAAAAATATCGCATTAAAAGCGGAAAAGAAGTCTTATTACAGGTGTATAGCGACAAAGGTAATTACGATAAAACCGCTTGGGCGATGCAATCACTGATTCATGCGATTGAATGGGATGAAACAAGATTTAATCTCGAACTGGACTTAGACCGTTTTATGGTTGTCGCTGTGAATGATTTTAATATGGGGGCCATGGAAAATAAAGGATTGAATATTTTCAATGCCGCCTATGCATTGGCAGACCCAGAAACCGCGACCGATGCGAGTTACGCTGATATTGAGGCGGTAATCGGACATGAATACTTTCATAACTGGACAGGCAATCGTGTCACGTGTCGTGATTGGTTCCAGCTCAGTTTAAAAGAGGGGTTGACCGTATTTCGCGATCAAGAATTTTCAGCCGATATGATGTCCAAAGGACTAGATGAAGAGACAGCAAAAAGTGCTCGTGCGGTTAAACGTATCGATGATGTGAGTGTGCTCAGAACGGCCCAATTTGCTGAAGACAAAGGTCCCATGGCCCACCCTATTCGTCCAGATAGTTATGAGGAAATTGGTAACTTCTACACCGTTACCGTGTATGAAAAAGGTGCTGAAATTATCCGTATGCAACACACCTTACTGGGCGAAGCTGGTTTTCAAAAAGGCATGAACATCTACTTCCAACGCCATGATGAACAGGCCGTTACTTGTGACGATTTTGTCGATGCGATGGATACGGTTTATCGTGAACAACATCCTGGCAAGAGTCTGGAACGCTTTAAAAACTGGTACAGCCAAGCAGGAACGCCCACTGTTCATGTTCGCACGGAATACGATGATAAAGCACAGACTTTGACCCTGCATCTAAAACAGACTTGCCCACCTGTAGGATTAGAAACAAAACGTGAAAACTGGGTAAAACAGCCTTTTCACATTCCGTTATCCATGGGGATATTGAATGAACAAGGTCAGGAAATCCTCCCAACACAGGTGTTACAACTGACAGAAGCGGAACAGACATTTACGTTTGATCAGATAGCGTCACGTCCGATTTTATCGTTACTGAGAGACTTTTCTGCACCGATTATCATCAATTACCCCCAGCAAACACAAGCCGAAAAAGTCTTGTTGGCCTTACATGATACCAATGCCTTTGCACGTTATGAAGCCAAACATCAGTTAGCGGCCCAAGAAATCATTCGCCTTAGCCAAGCACCTGATAGCGAGGTTTCGCCTGATCTCATTCATATCTGGGAATCGAACTTATTAAATCCCTCGTTTGATGCCAATTACCGTTTTGTTTTATTATCCTTACCCTCTGAAACGGGCTTATATACGATGGTAAAACAGATTGACCCGATCGCGATCCATCAGGCCCATCAGAAAACGATACGAACACTGGGTGAACGTTTAAAAACACATTGGCAGACGCTGTTAGCCAATCACCTCCCCACTGCTTCTTATCAACCTGATTTTATCAGTGCGGGAAGACGGGCTTTATGTAGCAAAGCATTGCAACACCTCATGGCGATTAAAGATCCCCACGCTATCGAACAAGCGATTTACATTCATGAACACGCTAATAACATGACCGATGCGTTTAATACCTTAGCGTTAATCAGTGAATATGGCCCTCAAGAGGTGAAAGAACGCTTACTGGCTGCTTTCTACCAAAAATGGAAAGATAATCCGCTTGTTTTGAACAAATGGTTCTCTTTAGTGGCACGACACGCCGATCAAACCCGTATTCGTGAACTTATCAACGATCCTTTGTTTACCATGCGTAATCCTAATCGCGTGCGTGCGGTGATGGGAAGTTTCTGCACCGCCAATCCTATCGCCTTTCATCAATCTGGTGGACAAGGTTACCAATTCTGGGCTGATTGTGTCGTGGCATTAGATAGCATTAACCCAGAAGTGGCTGCACGTATGGCCAGAATCATGGACCAATGGAAACACTATGTTCAAGCCGATCGCATGAAACAATCATTACAATACGTGCAACAACACACGCATTCAAGTAATGTACAAGAGATTGTCAATAAAGCCCTTAACATCTAAAGGACACATCATGAATTTAACGCTATCACAATACTTACATCAACACACGAACGATCCATCGCTAAAAGAGTTATTACAACAGCTTTGCCATACTTGCACGATGATTGCTCATGCCGTGAGCAAAGGAGCTTTGTCTGGGGTTCTCGGCAGTACCACACATGAAAACGTTCAAGGTGAAGTCCAGAAAAAACTCGATGTCATCTCTAACCAAATGCTATTAGAGGGGCTAGAATGGACGGGAACCTTGTCTGGGATGGCTTCTGAAGAGATGGATGAGATTTACCCTATTTCATCCTCGTACCAAAAAGGCCCTTATTTACTGTTATTTGATCCTTTAGATGGCTCGTCTAATATTGATGTCAATGTTAGTATTGGTACGATTTTCTCGATTTTAAAAGCACCACATCACGCTGATCATCAAGCCATTACCGAAAAAGATTTCTTACAAAAAGGTCGTGAGCAAATCGCGGCAGGTTATGTGATTTATGGCCCTCAAACGATGTTGGTGATGACCTTAGGCAAAGGCGTAGTCGGCTTTACATTAGATCGTGATACCGCTACTTGGTATTTGACCGTACCTGAATTTAAGATCCCTAGTACCACTAAAGAATTTGCAATCAATATGTCTAATATGCGACATTGGGAACCCAATATGCGTGCGTATATTGAGGATTGCTTAGCAGGTGAAACAGGACCTTTGAAGAAAAATTACAATATGCGTTGGATTGCTGCCATGGTGACCGACGTGCATAGAATTTTAAACAGAGGTGGCGTATTTGCGTATCCTTGGGATGCTCGTGAACCGGGTAAAGCTGGTAAATTACGCTTAATGTATGAAGCCAATCCGATGAGCTTTTTGGTGGAGCAAGCAGGTGGCAAATCCATCACAGGCAAAGAAAATATTCTAGATATTGAACCTGAAAAAATCCATCAACGTGTTCCTGTGATATTAGGCAGTGCTCAAGAAGTGGATTGTATTCAGGAATATTTAAATCGATAAAGAAACGCGTGATTGAAGTTAGAAACCGTGAAAATAGCGTGATCACGGTTTCTAAGAGATGATTCAAGGTGTGAGTGTTTGAAGTTGTTAGGTGGGTATGTGATTCGTTTCTGTGACGATCGGCTTATTTATTTACTTACTCACGACAGCCTCATCATCACTTTATTAGAAACGTTTTTAATCCACCCACGATCATTGCGAGATCCGTCCACGATCACTGTGAGAACCGCCCACGATCACCGTGAGTGTTAAGGTGGGTATGTGATTCGTTTCTGTGACGATCGGCTTATTTATTCACTTCATTAGCCAATATATGGTTTCTTTGTTCGGCCAGAATCTGTTTACGTTTCGCATTTAAGCGATTATGTTCTTGCGGTTTTACTTTTTTCAATCTTCTAGGAGGCGGTTGTTTTTTGGCTTGTGCTTTGTGAGCCGCCCTTCTTCGTCTGGATTCCATTGGATCAAAACTTAATTCACGACAAATTTCGATGCGATCAGTAGGTTTTAAGACATCCTCCAAACCTATCTTTTTACCAAAAATAGCCAGCCCCATTTTATCAATCGATAAATGAGGAAAATCCTTAAAAAAATCAGCTTGTTCTAATGCTGTTTGGACCGTTAAATTTTCCGACCATGCAATATGCTTTTGCCAAATATGAGCCTGAGCATCTACAAAATACAATGAAACTTTATGATTGACCATAAACCGCCTCAGCCCTATTCGTGAAGGAATCAATAAATGTATTAGCCACCTTGTTAAATACGGGAGCAATCAAACGTTCAACCAGTATATTGCTAAAACTGTAGTCCAAATTAAATACGACCTTACAAGCCTGTTCATCTAAAGCCTGAAATTCCCACACCCCTTTTAATGAGGAAAAAGGCCCCTCTACTAAATCCATCTGGATGCTGTGAGGAAACACTCGTTTATTCTGGGTCGTAAAGTGTTGCTTAAGTCCTGCAAACTGTATGTAAATAGTGGCTTTCATACTGTCTGATGTTTTTTCATGGATGGTTGCACCCCCGCACCAAGGCATAAATTCAGGGTATTTATCAACATCATCGACTAATTGAAACATTTGCTCAACGCTGTATGGGACCAAAACACTACGATTTACTTGGTACATATTGAACTTCATCTCATTTTTAAGGATAATGAAACATTATACATTTAACTCAGGTTAATCGGATATGGTTATCGCAGAAAATCGCAAAGCAAGACACGACTACTTTATAGAAGAACATTTTGAAGCGGGTCTCGTCCTACAAGGTTGGGAGGCTAAAGCCATTCGTGCTGGACATATTCAGCTTAATGACACCCATGTATTGATCAGGGAGGGCGAACTATTTGTCTTTAATATGCACATCAGCCCTTTGAGAACGACCTCTACACACGTAAAAGCCTATCCCGATCGTTCTAGAAAGTTACTCATGCACCGCTCACAAATCAATAAACTTATTGGTAAAGTGGAGATGAAAGGCTACGCTCTTGTGCCATTAAACTTACATTTTTCAAAAGGCAGAATTAAATTAGAACTCGCCTTAGCAAAAGGTAAAAAATCATTTGATAAACGTAATACGATTAAAGACAGAGATTGGGCAAGAGAAAAAGAAAGGCTGATGAAACACGACATCCGCAATACCTAACCCTACCCCCCTTTACATCAAAGGGGTTTTTATTTACCAAGCATCCATGCAGTAGTTGTGCGGACGTTAACCGTTAAATCTTTGTGATGCGTGGTACGTTAGTGTTTATGCAGTGATACAGCGATTAGGTTTTATCGTTTAATATTTTAATCACACGAAATCGTTGTCTCGAACGTCACTCCGAAGCCTTGCCATCGTTAACTATTAAATCTGTCTGATGCGTGGTATCTTAGTGTGTATGCAGTGATACAGCGATCGGGTTTTATCGTTTAATATTTTAATCACCCGAAATCGTTGTCTCGAACGTCACCCCGAAGTCTTGCCATCGTTAACTGTTAAATCTGTAAGATGCGTGGTATCTTAGTGTCTATGCAGTGATACAGCGATTAGGTTTTATCGTTTAATATTTTAATCACCCGAAATCGTTGCCTCGAACGTCAGCCCGAAGCCTTGCCATCGTTAACTGTTAAATCTGTGTGATGCGTGATATGTTAGTGTTTATGCAGTGATACAGCGATTAGGTTTTATCGTTTAATATTTTAATCACCCGAAATCGTTATTGCGAACGTCAGCCCGAAGCCTTGCCATCGTTAACTGTTAAATCTGTGTGATGCGTGATATGTTAGTGTTTATGCAGTGATACAGCGATTGGGGTTTATCGTTTAATATTTTAATCACCCGAAATCGTTGCCTCGAACGTCACCCCGAAGTCTTGCCATCGTTAACTGTTAAATCTGTGTGATGCGCGATATGTTAGTGTTTATGCAGTGATACAGCGATTAGGTTTTATCGTTAAATATTTTAATCACCCGAAATCGTTGTCGTTTCATGTTAATGTGAATAAATGAGATACACTATTTCTAGCGATAAGTAATTTATTTTCGTGGAGTCATCCACTATTTTTTCATGAGATGTAGGTTATTTTTATGGACTTAAAAGACATTCATCAGCAGGCATTAGCGTTTCCTCATCAATTTTCTTCTTTGATTTTGGCAACCTCTTCTTTGAACAACATCCCGTTAAGCAGTTACGCTTGTTATGTTTATGATGACCATAAATACTATCTGTACCTCAGCGGGCTGGCTGCACATGAAAAAAATCTCATTGAAAACCCCGTTGCAAGCTTGATGTTCATTGAAAACGAGGAAAATGCTAGACAAATTTTTGCTAGACAACGTTTAACTATTCAATGCAAGGTATCATTAATTCCTCGTGATAATGCAGTGTTTACGCAAATCTTAGACAAATTTTCTGATAAATACGGTCATTTTATTAAAGCGATTCGTTCATTAACTGACTTTCAATTGTTTGAACTCACCCCAGAATCCGCGAATTACGTCTCAGGCTTTGCCAAAGCATACGACCTGTCAGGCCCCAACCTTTCCCATATCGAACATAAAACGGTAAAATAATATCGTTTCAAAACCTCATGGCCAGTTTCAAAACCTCAACGCCATTTCGTTTAACAGAAGTTTGAGAAAGGATTTTCGCCTGCTTGTCTGATGCCAAAGCATACGACCTGTCAGCCCCTAACCTTTCCCATATCGAACATAAAACGGTAAAATAATATCGTTTCAAAACCTCATGGCCAGTTTCAAAACCTCATGACCATTTCGTTTAACAGAAGTTTAAAAAGGATTTTATGATGATCGACAAAAAAACGATTTTAGATATATTCAATTTTAGACATGCTTGCAAAGAATTTCGTACCGATAAAAAAATACCTCAAGAAGATCTACAAGTTATTTTAGAAACAGCCAGACTCTCGCCCACCTCTTTAGGCTATGAGCATTGGAAAATCTTAGTCTTACGTGATCCCGCACTCAGAAAAGCGATCCAACCTTATTCTTGGGGAATGGTTAAACACTTAGATAACGAGGCTTGCGAAGTATTATTTTTTATCGTTGAAAAAAATCCTCGCTATGATAATGAAAAATTTCCTAAGATCTTTGAGCGTCGTGGTATTCCAGCTGACAAATTGCCTAAGGCCTTAGAACGTTATAAAAGCTTCCAAGTTGAGGATATGAAGTTATTAGAAACGCCTCGTGCCTTGTATGATTGGGCTTGTAAACAATCCTACATTGCTTTGGGAAATGTTATGACTGCCGCTGCGATGATGGGTATTGATTCATGTGCCATCGAGGGAATGCATTATGACTCTGTGAATAAGATTTTAGCGGATGCAGGTGCGTTTGATCCTGAAAAATATGCGGTTTCCGTTGCTGTGGTATTTGGCTATCGTGCCAATGACGCACAAAAACGCCTCAGATTAGATTTAGATGAATTAGTCACCTATCTTTAATTAAAAAACTGACAGGCAACTCTAGTTCTTTAATCTTCAAAAAATAAGAGCTGTTCAAACAGAACACGATAAATACATGTTAAAGTCGTGTGCTTTAATCTCCAAAAAAATAAGGGGGTACTCAAACTTTATAAAGGTCTCCCCCATTCCCTCTAGGGTGCTTTAATTTAAAAAAATAAGGGGTATTCAAACCCCTTATTCTTTTCGCCTTTCCTACTAACGTCACACCAATGTGCAACGCTAGTATTTAAGCGGTTTTCAGATTATCCCTGCAAACGCTTCCATGTTGAGACAACTGTATCCGGACTCAATGAAATAGACTGTATGCCTTTTTCACATAGCCATTGTGCCAAATCAATATGATCGCTTGGCCCTTGACCACAAATACCAACATATTTGCCCAGTTTATTGCATGCCGTGATGGCTCGTTCTAGCATAAACTGTACGGCCTCATCTCGTTCATCAAAGTCTTGAGTCAGAATATCCATGCCTGAATCTCGGTCTAAACCTAAGGTTAATTGGGTCATATCATTAGATCCAATCGAGAATCCATCAAAATATTCAAGAAATTTTTCAGCTAGGATGGCGTTCGTAGGTACTTCACACATCATCACGATACGTAAACCATTTTCCCCACGTTTCAAACCGTATTTGGCCAGTAAATCAATCACTTTTCTGCCTTGTTCAATGGTTCTTACAAACGGTACCATCAATTCCACGTTTGTTAGGCCCATCTCTTCACGCACAAACTTCATCGCTTCACATTCCATACGGAAACATTCAGCAAAGTCCTCTGCCAAATAACGAGACGCACCTCTAAAACCAAGCATAGGGTTTTCTTCAATCGGTTCATAGCGTGAACCACCCACTAACTTACGATACTCGTTAGATTTGAAATCCGACAATCTAACAATCACAGGTTTAGGATAGAAAGCCGCCGCAATGGTCGCTACACCCTCTGCCAGTTTTTTCACAAAATAATCTCTGGGACTTGCATACCCTCTAGCAGCAGATTCCACCGCCAATTTCAAAGTATGGTCGATGTTCGGATAGTCCAATACAGCTTTAGGATGTAGGTTAATGTGGTTATTGATAATGAACTCTAAACGAGCTAATCCAACACCTGCATTAGGAATTCTAGAGCTTGCAAAGGCTAATTTTGGATTACCCAAGATCATCATCAATTTTGCGGGTTTTTCAGGGTGTTCAGGCATATCTTGATAATCGATTTCTTCGATAACCGTCTCTAAAAGGCCCTCGTAAATCTTACCCTCATCGCCCTCAGCACATGAAACCGTCACTTCTTGACCGTCTTTCAATACTTCAGTCGCATCCCCACAACCTACTACCGCAGGCACACCTAATTCACGTGCAATAATCGCCGCATGACAAGTACGACCACCACGGTTTGTCACAATAGCCGCCGCACGCTTCATCACGGGCTCCCAGTTTGGATCCGTCATATCGGTAACTAATACATCACCCGGTTGAACTGCATCCATCTCACAAGCACTATTGATAATACGAACAGGGCCTGAACCAATCATCTGTCCAATCGCACGTCCTGATGTCAATACCGCACTGCTGGCTTTTAACTTATGACTGCGGATAATGCGTTCTTCTGACTCTTGGGAACGTACGGTTTCAGGTCTAGCTTGAAGAATGTAGATTTTACCATCGACACCGTCTTTGCCCCATTCAATATCCATCGGACGACCATAGTGTTCTTCAATGATGCACGCGTATTTCGATAACTCAATCACTTCTTCATCAGTGATAGAAAAACGATTGCGATCACTAATATCCACACTGACATCTTTTACCGACTCATGAGCATCAGGATCATCGTTAAAAATCATTTTCACTAATTTAGAACCCATGCTACGGCTGATAATGGGATATTTGCCCGCTTTTAGCGTAGGTTTAAACACATAAAATTCATCTGGGTTCACCGCACCTTGGACCACTTTTTCGCCCAAACCATAAGATGAAGTCACAAACACCACGTCTCTAAATCCTGACTCTGTATCCAATGTGAACATCACACCAGAACTACCTTTATCAGAACGTACCATACGCTGAACACCCGCAGAAATAGCCACTTCCGCGTGCGTAAACCCTTTGTGAACACGATAAGAAATCGCACGGTCGTTATATAACGAAGCAAACACTAAATGTACTTTTTCTAAGACATCCTCAATGCCTGCGACGTTTAAATAAGATTCTTGTTGACCTGCAAAAGAAGCATCGGGCAAATCCTCCGCAGTAGCTGATGAACGAACGGCAAACGATCCTTTACCATCGGCATCTAACTGAGCATAAGCCTGGCGAATCGCATCATCAAGTGCTTGGGGAAAAGGTGTGTCGATAATCCATTGTCTGATTTCTTTACCTGCTTCAGCTAAAGCAATTACGTCCTCAGGATTCAGATCTTCTAAACGTGCTTCAATGCGTTTATCCAAGTTATCGGTTTTCAAAAAGTCTCTAAACGCATCGGCCGTCGTGGCAAAACCACCCGGAACACGAACACCTGCAGAAGAAAGCTGACTAATCATTTCGCCCAACGAGGCATTTTTACCGCCCACCGAGCCAACATCAGTCATACGCAACTGCTCAAAAGGTAACACATAAGACATATCACGTCTCCTAATAATTGAAAAAAATTAAAAAAGCGAATTAATTAGAAACACAGCCATGTCGTTATACTTCTAGTTAATGAGCCTTTTATTATCGATAAGTTTATGTGACCTTTTTAAGCAATTATCACTATCAAGGATTGTACTATTTTGAGGGGGCTTTGTCACAGAATTATGACTCATTCACCGTAAAACCCTTTCACTTTTTTTGTATCAAAGGTAACTTGTTTTAAAATCAATGCTAGCTTATGGATAAACAACTGTATTGACTCAAAACGGGGAACACTATGTCAACTACCTTACCACAAAGAACCGTATTTATTGTTTCGGATAGCACGGGGATTACTGCCGAGACGTTTAGTAACTCTGTCCTGACTCAATTTATTTCAGATTTTGATTTCAAACAAGCCAGAGAACCTTATATTACAACGGTTGAGAAAGCAAAAGAAGTTTTTTACGCCATCAAAGAAGCCCATATTGCGGACAATGCCAAGCCTATCGTGTTTAGTACGCTTGTCGATCATGAACTACAAAATATTATCAAAGAGGCTCCTTGTATTTTTCTGGATATTTTTGGTTCTTGTGTTCAACAACTATCTAACGCTTTGGAAGTCAGCCCCAAACGCGTGGTCGGTCGTTCACATTTAGATGCAGAATCCGCCGCTTATCGCAAAAGAATGGATGCCATCAACTTTACCCTTGCCCATGATGATGGACAGTTTGTTCATGGTTTAGATCAGGCAGATGTCATTTTAGTGGGAGTCTCACGTTGTGGCAAAACGCCTACTAGCCTGTATCTTGCCATGCAGTATGGTTTAAAAGTGGCCAACTTTCCGTTAATTCCTGAGGATTTTGAGCGAGGCACTTTACCCTCTACACTTCATCCTTTCAAAGACAAACTTTTTGGCCTCTCTATCAATCCTGAACGATTAAGTCAAATTCGTGAGGAACGACGACCAAATAGCAAATACGCGTCTATCGTCCAATGCGTGATGGAAGTGGAAGCGGCCGAAGATATGATGAAACAAGAAGGCATCGAGTGGTTATCCACCACCACACGTTCTGTGGAAGAAATCTCAACTACTGTTTTGCATATTTTAGGATTAGACAGAAACATGAAGAAAACGCTGTCTGTTTAAGATAAGTCGATGGTGTTAAGGTGATGTATGAAAAAAACACTGTCTGTTTAAGATAAATCGATGGTGTTAAGGTGATGGATAAAGAAAACGCCGTCTGTTTAAGATAAGTCGATAGTGTTACGGTGATGTATTTTAGATAAATACGGAAGTTAAAAACGATAGATTATTTGCGATCTTAGTTTTATGTTCGGATTTCATTCGTTTTTACATTTCATTTTTTGCGTTTTAGTTAGATTAGCCAGAATAAGTCATACGAAAGATACTCTGGCTAATTTATTTTTAACCTCGTCACGAACACACCAATCTACCACACATTCCGAGTAAAACAAGCATCTACCTACGTATCGAAGTAAACGACCTATTCATGCGGGATCGAGATAACTGTTAACATCATCAACATCCACACGTTCCGATCGCACCGTCAATTTATTTTTTTAAATTTTGAACAACCTTTTGCAAAACCGTTAACGCAAAGTTTTTAGGATTGAGGTTAATATTCAAATTATTTAATGCAATTTGTTCATTTAACCATTTTTGTAATTGGCTGATCACCAGACAATTAGTCTGTTGAGCGATGGTCTGATAATATGATTGCAATGAGGGATAGTAGTGCGAATGGCCTGTTCGTTGGACCAAAGCAATATCTAACAAGAAACGATATAAACTGGCCAACCACTCTGAAATCGTTATATTTTCTAGCTTTTCAACATAGGATGAAAGACTTGGAAACTGAGGCAAGCATAAATGATGAGCAAAGTCTTTTAACCAATAAGCAATCGGTTCATTTTCTGATGAAGCATAACTTGCAGCCTGCAAAGGGGCTCCACTACCGGCCGCCAGATAGTCCTGAGGATGTTCAATGCCTTGTTGTGTTAACCATGCGATGGATTGCGATTCAGGCGGAATGGGCAAGAAAAGACGACGACATCTTGAAATAATCGTCGGCAACACACGGCCCATCGAATGTGAAACCAGCAAAAAGACGACTTCTCCATAGGGCTCTTCAATCGACTTTAATAAAGCGTTTGAGGAAGCAATATTTAAGTCTTCGGCCAAATAGATCATCACGACACGTCGCCCACCTCGGTGACTGGAGATGCTTAGAAAATCATCTAATTCACGTACTTTGCCAATCAGAATTTGTTTTGAAGTCGCTTTCTGAGGATCGTCAATTAAATGCGTCAATAATCCTCGTTCTGAAGCTTCCATATCTGAAATCAATAATCGAAAATCAGGATGATTCCATGATGCAAATAAATGACAAGATTGACAATGACCACAAGCCAAGCCATTTTTAGGCGATTCACACAACAAGCTAGCACTGCCAGCCAAGGCAAATTGAAACTTACCTATTCCCTTTTGACCATGAATTAACCAAGCATGATTCATTCGGGGGTCGGTTAACCAAGCTTCAGGAGACTGCCAAGGATAAAACTCAAATGGACTCATCATAAACTCACCACTTTTTGCCATAATTGCTGACGAATAACATCCATCGATTGGCTACTATCGATTAGACAGTACCTAGCTGACGTTTGACTTTGCTTGATAAATCCATGTCTGACCTTATTAAAAAAATCTAAGGCTTCTTGTTCAAAACGATCTTTATGCGTGCGAGAGGCCGCCATTCGTTCATTAGCAATCATCGGATCAATATCAAAAACAAAGGTAATATCAGGTTCTAGCCCTTTCTGAATCAAATCCTTAAACTGCTGAATCACATTCAACGATACCCCTCTACCATAGCCTTGATAAGCAATGGTGCTATCGGTAAAGCGATCACATAACACCACTTTACCCGCCGCCAATGAGGGCAAAATCACTTTTTTTAAATGATCGTCACGTGCTGCAAACACCAATAACAACTCTGATAAATCCGACATATCTTCGTTTAACACTAACTGTCTTAACTGTTCTGCCACAGGTGTGCCGCCCGGTTCACGCGTTCTGACTACCTGTCTGCCTTGTTGGACAAACTGTTGTTCTAACCAATCGATATGCGAGCTTTTGCCTGCTCCATCAATCCCCTCAAGTGTAATAAATAAGCCACTCATCTCACTGTCCTTTTTTCAGTATGTATTTTTTGACGTTTTTATTATGCTCATTTAAATTTCGAGCAAATGCACTGGTTGTATCGCCTTTTGAGACAAAATAATAGTAGTCATGTTCTTCAGGATGTAACACTGCTTTAATAGAGGCCAAACTGGGATTGGTAATAGGTGTGGGTGGCAAACCCAAGCGTGTATAAGTGTTCCACGGTGTATCGGTTTGTAAATCTACTTTTCTGATTCGACCTGTATAGTTCTCACCCATGCCATAAATCACGGTCGGATCAGTCTGTAGCTTCATATTGGCTCTCAAACGGTTGATAAACACGCCAGCAATTCTTGCACGATCTTCTGGATGACCCGTTTCTTTTTCCACAATAGAGGCCAGAATTAAGGCTTCATAAGGCGTTTTCAAAGGTAGGTTCGCTTGCCTATTTGCCCATTCTTGTTGCAAAATTTTCTGAGCTTGTTCATAAGCTTTCTTTAGCACGACAAGATCTGAAGCCCCATAATAAAATACATAAGTATCAGGATAGAACAGGCCCTCCATGCTTTCATAAGGAATGCCTAATTTTTCTTTTAGCTGGCTTAAATCAGTGTGAACTAAGTTCGGATCAGCGTTCACCGTGTTTAAATAATCCTTGGTCGTGCGTCCTTCTACCAAAGTCACTTTAAACTGCAATACCTGTCCGTTTTTAATCTTATCAATAATGCTTCTTGGCGTATCTCCACGATGAATTTCATACGCACCTGCTTTAAATAATTTCGCATCCCCCTCCCAATTCACGTAAGCAACCCATAAATCAGGAATAATCTCAACGCCCTTTTCTTCCATGGTTTTAGCGAGTTTTCTAATGGATGTCCCTTTGGGAAACTCGATAATTACTTTGTCTTCTTTCATCGCAACAGGGTGATCAATCCAATGATACACTTTTCCGATGATTGCCACCACTAAGACTAGGCATAGAAAAATTAATGCCGAAAAGGTATACTTAATAAAACGCCACATAATTCGTTGGTAATTTAAAAAAATTATTTATCCTCTATTATAGAAAACTATGTCATATACTACATCTAAAACCACATTATTCGCTATTTTAACTTTCCAAGGCGAAGACGCTAGCACTTTTTTACAAGGACAAATCAGCCAAGACGTTCGCACACTAAACGAGACGGAACTTAAACTAGCTGCTTACTGTTCGCCAAAAGGCCGATTGTTAGCGAATTTCTGGCTGTGGAAAGATCAAGAAACCATTTATGCTTTAGTGCGTGCAGACATTGCAGAAAGCGTCCAAAAACGCCTAAAAATGTATATTTTGCGTGCTAAAGTTACCATTGATATTCATGATCAAATTGGCATGAGTTTTGAGCCCTCTGAACAGCCTAAACTCTCTGTCAAGAAAATCAATGACACCTATCACTTGTATTTTGGTGCGGATCGCCATCTTATTTTCCCTTATACCGAGAATACGGCCGTTTCTAAAGAAGATGAATTTGCTTGGCAAAAAGCTGATATTCTTGATGGATATCCTTGGATTACGGCTGGAACGCAAGAAAGATTTCTCGCACAAGCGTTGAATTTTGATGCTTTAGGTGGCATCTCTTATACAAAAGGTTGTTATACAGGGCAAGAGATTATCGCTCGCACGCATTATCGCGGACAGATTAAACGTGGTTTACGTAAAGCTGAATTGTCTTATGAAAGCCTCTCTCTTGGCGACACACCGCTAAACGAAGACGGGGATTATAGCGATCCTCTGTATTTAAAACCGGGCCAAGATCTGACCTTTCCGAATAATGAAATCGGAGAAATCGTGAATGTCTGTCATCATGACGGAACGGTTTTTGTTCTATGTGTCGTCTCCCTCACTCCCGCTAAAGAAGCACAATGAAACTGATCGATACACACTGTCATCTTGACTTTATTTCTTTTGAAAAAGAGATTGAACATGTATTAGAACAGTCCGCCCAAGCAGGTGTTGGGGCCATTATCATACCGACAGTCAGTATGTCCAAGTATGAAACCGCCTTAGCATTAAGTGCTCGTTATAAACAGCTGTACTTCTGTTTGGGCATCCACCCTCTTTTCATGCACGAAACGCAAGAAAAGGATATTGAGACCTTAGAATCCTTAATCAAAGAACAGCTCGATAACCCTAAGTTCCTAGGTTTGGGCGAGATTGGATTAGATTTTTATTATCCTGATAACGAGGAAGAAAAACAGATTCAGATTTTTAAGGCACAACTATCCTTGGCTAAAAAATACCAATTACCCGTGATGTTGCACACACGCAAATCCGCTGATCAAGTAATCAAATACCTCAGACAATACCAAATCACTCGAGGCATTGCTCATGCGTTTAATGGTAGTATGCAACAAGCTGAATCCTATATTAAACAAGGGCTAAAACTTGGGTTTGGCGGTGCTTGTACATGGTCCAGAGCCAAAAATATTCGTCGTCTTTTATGCGAAGTGGATCTATCGTCCATCGTGTTAGAAACGGATGCTCCCGATATTCCGCCTTATTGGCTAGATAAAGATGAGATGAACCTACCTCATGAATTAGGCAGAATCGCAGAAGAAATCGCACAGATTAAAGGCGTTCCTTTGGATACCTTGATTCAAAGTAGCACAAAAAATACTTTAGAGATCTTTCAGAAAGACATCGTTTTTTAATAGTTTTTTTTTCGTCTATCACGAATGCTTTTTAAGTCTTATTCATACAAGAAACTGAAGTGACTGATTTTAGAGACATCGTTTTTTTGTAGTTGCTATAGATATAAAAATAAGCTGAAACGCCCTGTTTTTGGACATTTCAGCTTAATCTTTTATTTTCACCAAAGATTAATGATGTTCTCTAGCGTGATTTAAAGTGTATTTTGGAATTTCAATGACTAAATCTTCATCACCCATCTTTGATTGACAGGACAAACGAGAATACGCTTGCAAGCCCCATGCTTTGTCCAACATATCCTCTTCTTCATCCGTTGCCTCGTTTAATGAATCAAATCCCTCTTTGACAATCACGTGGCAGGTTGTGCAAGCACAGGACATTTCACAGGCATGTTCGATTTCAATATCCGCTTCCAACAAAGCCTGACACAGATTTTTACCCGTTGGAACTTCTAGTTCAGCTCCTTGCGGACATAAGGTTTCATGAGGCAATACAGTTAATTTTGGCATTATAAATCTCCTACAGACTTACCAGACAATGCTTGGCGAATACTTCTATCCATTCTTTTGGCAGCGAAACCATCCGTTGCTTGGCTTAAAGCGGATACATTAGCACGAATCTCTTCTGTACTGCCCTGTTCAACCGCTTGCATAGTGGTCTGGATTAATCGTTCAATTTCAGCTTGTTCTTCTGAGCTTAATAAATCAGCATCCGTTTTCAACGCGGAGTGAACAGACTCTATCAGCTGTTTAGCCGACACTTGCTGTTCGCGATGAATGCGAATTTGGGCATCTTCATTAGAATGTTCTATACTATCGCGTAGCATATTAGCGATTTCTTCCTCACTGATGCCGTAAGAAGGTTTTACCGTCACGCCTGCATTAACGCCTGTACTTAACTCTTGGGCTTCAACATTTAACAATCCATCCGCATCCACTTGGAATGTCACACGAATACGTGCTGCACCTGCCACCATGGGCGGAATACCTCGTAATTCAAAGTGTGCCAAAGAACGGCAAGCTTCTACCGTATCACGTTCTCCTTGCAGAATATGCAAGCTCATGGCAGTTTGACCATCTTTATAAGTGGTAAATTCTTGAGCTCGTGCCACGGGAATAGTGCTATTTCTAGGAATAATATGTTCAACCAAACCGCCCATTGTCTCCAATCCTAACGATAACGGTGTCACATCCAATAACAACCAATCCTGATCAGCCATTGTATTACCGACTAATAAATTGGCTTGGCGAGCCGCACCTAATGCCACCACTTCATCGGGATTTAAATTTGACAAAGGAGCTTGTCCAAAAAACTTCTCTAATTCATCACGGATAATCGGCATACGTGTCGCACCCCCTACCAACACCACGCCATCAATATCTTTAACGGATAATTGGGCATCTGAGAGGGCCTGTTTCACAATATCCAACGTTTTATGTACCAAAGGCTGTGCAATGTTTTCAAAATGGCTTCGCGGATAATTTTGATCAATATGCAAACCATCTGACAAACTAATCTTAATATCAGCCCTAGGTTCTGTACTCAATCGTTCACGTGCTTTGCGTGCCAAAGTCAACAAGGAACGCTTATCTTGGGCGGTTAAATGATCTTTGTCATGGTGACGCAAAATATCGTCCACCACTAATTTATCAAAGTCATCGCCTCCTAACTGCGTATCACCTGCGGTGGCAATAACTTCAAAGACTCCTTTGCTTAACTTTAAAATCGATACATCAAAGGTACCACCGCCCAGATCATAGACCACAAAAACGCCCTCGATCTGATTGTCTAATCCATAGGCCAAGGCTGCTGCAGTCGGTTCATTAATCAAACGAAGTACATTAATGCCTGCTAATCTTGCTGCATCTTTAGTTGCTTGTCTTTGGGTATCATCAAAATAAGCAGGTACCGTGATGACGGCCCCCACAATATCATCTTTTAAAGTGTCTTCTGCACGCTTTCGCAAAACTTCTAAAATTCTGGCCGATACTTCCACTGGTGTGACCACTTTGTCATAAACCTTGAGTTTCACCATCGTATCTGAGGCTTCAAGGTGATATGGCAGTCCGAGACTTTGGGCCTCTTCATATGATCGCCCCATTAAACGTTTCACAGAAACAATGGTATTAACGGGATCTTGGTTTTGACTACTGATGGCTTGATAACCGTATTCATATTGACCATTCTTTAAATAACGAATCACAGAAGGCATCAACACGCGTCCGTTCTTATCAGGGAAAGCTTCGGCAACATCATTTCTAACGGATGCCACCAAAGAATGAGTCGTTCCTAAATCAATACCAATTGCTAAACGTTTTTGGTGAGGTTTGGGAGATTGACCCGGTTCAGATATTTGAAATAATGCCATAATGTATTGTTAATTAATTAAATTCTTTAAAAACTTTTTGCAAAAACATACCCTCACGAACAAGCGTAGCACCGCGAACAAAGTCTTTTTCTTGATCAAGAGCGTTGGCCAATTGTTGAATCAATTGATGCCAGTCTTTGTTTAAATCGGACTTTAACGCTTGCATCGCTTGAGGGTTAGAACGAGCCATATCAATGGATTCACGCAGTTGCATCTGTTTCATCAGAAATTCAGGAGACATCGCTGTATTCGTTTCCGACTCAATCTCAACGCCATGAAGTTGACACAAATAACTGGCACGTTTAATCGGATCTTTCAAGGTTTGGTAAGCATCGTTAATTCGCGTAGCCCAAACCATAGCTGTTTTCTTTTCTGCAGCACTGGCCCAAGCAAAGCGATCAGGATGGACTTTGGCTGAGGCCGTTTTCCATCGCTGATCTAAATCTTCTAACGATAATTCAAACCGCTGCGGTATGCCTAAAAGTTCAAAGTAATTGTCCATAGGTTATACGCTAAAGGATTCACCACAGCCACAAGATGCTTTTTGATTAGGATTAGTAAATTTAAATCCCTCGTTTAAGCCTTCACGCACAAAATCCAGTTCCGTGCCAGCAATATAAGGCAAACTCTTAGGATCCACAAATACTTTTACACCAAAGCTTTCAAAAACATTATCACTGCTTTCAGGATCATCCACGTATTCCAGTTTATAAGCCATCCCTGAGCAACCTGTCGTGGTCACCCCAACTCGCAAGCCTAAACCTTTACCGCGACGTTCAAGATATTTTTTGATATGTTCTGCTGCACGTTGTGTGAGTGTCACTTCCATTGACATGATTCACCTCTTACTTTTGATGTTTTTTGCGATAGTCTTCTACCGCTGCTTTAATCGCATCCTCTGCCAAAATAGAACAATGAATTTTTACAGGTGGTAGTGCCAATTCCTCAGCAATATCGGTATTACGAATGTCTAAGGCTTGATCTAAGGTTTTACCTTTGACCCATTCTGTTACCAAAGAACTCGATGCAATCGCCGATCCACAACCATAGGTTTTAAATTTTGCATCTTCGATGACCCCCTCTTCATTTACTTTGATTTGGAGTTTCATCACGTCACCACAGGCGGGTGCTCCCACCATACCTGTTCCTACATCTTGATCATCTTTATCAAATGCACCTACATTTCTAGGATTCTCATAATGATCCAAAACTTTATCACTATATGCCATGTTATATCCTTTAAATTAGTGAGCTGCCCATTGGACAGTGCTTAAATCAATACCCTCTTTGTACATATCCCACAAAGGCGACATGTCACGTAATTTGGCAACATTTTCAATAATCAATTTTGCGGCAAAGTCCACGTTTTCTTCTGTGGTAAAGCGTCCCAATGTCATGCGAATAGAACTATGTGCCAATTCATCATTACGTCCCAAGGCTCTCAATACATATGAGGGTTCCAAACTGGCTGATGTACAGGCCGAACCGCTAGATACCGCCAATTCTTTTATCGCCATCATCAAAGACTCGCCCTCAACATAGTTAAAGCTAACGTTTAAGTTGTGAGCAATGCGGTGTTCCATATCACCATTGATATAAATTTCTTCAATATGACTGAGCTGATTCCACAAACGATCGCGTAGAAGACGAATACGTTTATTTTCTTCGGCCATCTCTAATCTAGCCAATTCATAAGCTGCCCCCATACCCACGATTTGGTGAGTAGGCAACGTGCCCGAACGCAAGCCTCTTTCATGGCCACCACCATGCATTTGAGACAAAATTCTGACTCTTGGTTTACGGCGAACATACAAGGCACCAATGCCTTTGGGTCCGTAGCATTTATGTGCCGAAAAGCTCATTAAATCGACAGGTAATTGGGCCAAATTAATCGCTACTTTTCCTGTTGCTTGAGCAGCATCAACGTGAAAAACAACGCCTTTTTCACGACAGATATTGCCAATTGTTTCAATGTCTTGAATAACACCAATTTCGTTATTTACCAACATCACGGATACGACGGTCGTATCCGGTCTAATGCTGTCTTTTAGATAATCGATGTCGATCAAACCATTTTCTTGTACATCAAGATAAGTGACTTCAAAACCAATTCTTTCTAACTCACGACAGGTATCTAACACAGCCTTATGCTCTGTTTTTACCGTGATAATATGTTTACCTTTCGGTTCATTAAAAAGTGCGGCACCTTTGATCGCTAAGTTATCCGATTCCGTTGCACCTGAAGTCCAAATAATCTCTCTCGGATCGGCTCCAACCAAATCTGCCACTTGTTTTCTAGCCTGTTCAACCGCTTCTTCAGCCTCCCAACCCCAAGCGTGACTACGTGAGGCAGGATTACCAAAATGCTCAAATAACCAAGGAACCATCTTATCTACCACTCTCGGATCAACAGGCGTTGTGGCCGAATAATCAAGATAAATAGGTAGATTGGGATTAAGTTGATAAGTCATGAATGCTCCTTAGATACCAGTTGTATTTTGAATAAATTTGGCTGGATGAATAATGGCTTGTTGCTGATTCATTGTCATACGATTTTCATCTACCAAACTTTGTAAACTTACAGAATCTAAAAACTGTAGCATCGTGCGATTGAGTCTTGACCAAAGATTATGGGTCATGCAACGACCATCTTCCATACCGTTGCGACCCGTTGTACAGGGCTCATTATTCCCACAGGAAGTCGCATCAATCGGTTCGTCCACAGCTAAAATAATTTCTGCAATACTTATACTATTTGCGGAACGGGCTAATACATACCCACCTCCCGGACCGCGAAAGCTATCGACCAGTTTGACCTTTTTTAGCTTTCCAAATAATTGCTCCAGATAAGAAAGTGAAATGTTCTGACGTTCAGCGATAGAACTTAATCGAACAGGCCCTTTATTCTGTCTCAGAGCAATGTCGATCATTGCTGTTACAGCAAATCTGCCTTTTGTTGTTAGACGCATCACTATCCTCTTAATATGTATTGGGTCATTAAAACAGACGATAGTATAACATAATTCCCGAGTAAATTACTAAGGAATTATCGAGACATGAGAAAATAATGATAAAAAGATGAGTTTCTGAGGTACAAGAGGGTCAAAAGTGGTAATTTAAGCCAATCTCGGTTTAATTAAAACTAAAAATATATGATTCTTATCGTTAACCAAACCAGACAAAATTTCTATTATACAATGAATTAAGTGAGTTTTTTCTTATTTAAGACATTCGGGAACAAGTCTGTCAACTTGAGCGTGGGTTAACTTAGAGCGACATGGCGTGGTTGTGTTGCGGACACCTGACTTAAGTGCGTTAACTCAGTACGGCGTGATGTCGCATGTTGTGGATACATGACCTAGATGTGGGTTAACTTAGTACGGCGTGGCTGTGTTATGGACACCAGCCTGAATGCGAGTTAACTTAGAACCGCACAACGTATCTATATCATTAAAAAAACTTAAACTTTAATCCACTTGGAACTGGGCCGAACGTTTAGAAACATTCTCAAACACGCCAGCACACGCGTCTTCTAGGTAATCCATCATCTTCACAAATCCCTCCAATGGACCATAGAACGGATCTGAGACGGTCGCCTCTTCATGATCGTTTGCAAAACGCATCAACAACATGATTTTATGATGTAATGAACGTGGACAAATCTGTTGCATATAGGTGATATTGTCCCAATCCATAGCAAGAATTAAGTCATACTTTTTAAAATCTTCTGGTGTAATCATTCTTGCTCTGTGCCCAGAAATATCAATATTACGTTTCTTGGCCACTAACTGAGCTCGACCATCAGGCGGTTCGCCCACATGATAATCACTTGTCGCCGCTGACCCTACTTCAATCTCAGACTCCAACCCATGTTCAGCGACCATTTTTCTCAAAATGCCCTCAGCACTGGGAGAACGACAAATATTGCCCATACAAACAAAAAGTACTTTCATTTTTCCAAACGTAATTAAAAATAATTTCTGACGAACCTAAACTAGCATTCTACACTAAAATACCGTTTTTTTATAGACCTAAAAATATTTCAAAAATCTGATGAATGTAAGGTTTTTAAAAAAGCCAAATCTTTATCACTTAATCGATGAGCTGCTTGTTCTAATAATTCTGGACGACGTTCAAAAGTAAGTTTTAAACTCTCTTGACGACGCCATTGTTCAATCAAAGCATGATTACCTGACATCAACACTTGAGGCACCGTCATACCCTCAAAATCCACGGGTCTTGTATAATGAGGACTGTCTAACAAACCTGACAATTCTTCTTGAAAAGAGTCTTGTTTATATGAGGCTTCTGAGTTCATCGCTTGTGGAATTAAACGCACACTCGCATCCATGAACGCCATGCATGCCAGTTCACCTCCACTTAACACAAAATCTCCCAGACTATATTCTTCATCCACACATAAATCAATAAATCGTTGATCAATCCCCTCATAACGGCCACAAACAAAAATCGCCCCAGATTCCTCTAACAATCGTTGAGCATCCGCCTGAACAAAAGGTTTTCCACAAGGGCTTAATAAAATCGTTCTTCTTTGGCTAGGGATTTGAGTTTGAATATCTTTCCACGCATCATGCAAAGGCTTTGCCAACATCACCATTCCAGGCCCACCTCCATAAGGACGGTCATCAACCGTGTGGTGAACATCTTGCGTATAATCGCGAGGATTCCAACACCTTAACGTCCATAGACCTTGTTGCCAAGCCCTGCTCGTAATACCGTACTGAGTAAGGGCTTGAAACATTTCTGGAAACAAAGTAATGACATCAAAACGCATTAATTTTCTGGAGGTATATCAGTAATAATGACCGCTGTCTGCAAGTCAACATAAGGGACGCGTTGTCTGACAAAAGGAATAAGCTGATCAACATACTGCCCTTTCGGTGTACGTTTAAAATCCTTTTGGCCATCAGCCAACTCCACCTCTGGACAAACATGCAAAATCGCATGAACGCCGTTTTCAGAAACAGTTCTGACCTTGCCCATATAGGTCAATGCCTCGGCTATCGGGTCAATTTCCTCAAACTCTTGAGACTCAGGGCCTGCAAACAAGCGTTCATCCTGTTCTTCATTTGCATAAAAGACATCACAGCCAATAAGATCAACCCAATAAAAGGTTTCATCATCTGTTTCAGGAAAATCATCTCGTGCCACTTGGACGGTATAACCGCGTAAAGCCTGAGCCGCGTCACGATCATTAATTCCCTCAAACTGACAAATAATCTCATCGCCATGCAACTTAATCTGCTGAATGGTGAGTTTTTTGGTTTCTGAATTTCTTTGGTTCAAAAGAGAAAGATAGCACTCTTTCTGAGAAAAAAGAATGCTATCTTGGGGATGACAATATACCTTTAGTTTCACCATGCCTTTAATACCAAAGGCACCTGAAACATAACCTAATTCGATAAGGTTACTGTCCATAGCATGAGATTAGGCAACGTTAGCTGCGTATTCTTTTACAAGACGTTGTACAGTTAATGATACCTGTGCACCGTTATTTGTCCAGTGATTCAAACGTTCCAAATTAATACGAAGATTTTCAACACCCTCTTTACCTACTGGGTTGTAAAAACCTAAACGTTCAATAAAACGACCATCACGACGATTACGAGAATCAGTAGCTACGATGCTGTAAAATGGGCGCTTTTTAGAGCCACCACGAGATAAACGAACAACTACCATAAAATCGGTATTCCTTATTTTTAAAAGATTAAATTAAAAAATGGGCTAAAACCTAAAGATTATACCTAGTTAGCGTTAAATTGTAAAGGTCTTATATATTTTTTCTTGACTTAATTGTAATCTTAATGGTCGTTTTGCAAAATCAGCGTGTTGTTTTTGCAACCATTCTTGAGTAGAAATCGGCACTATTTCATTCGCTAAAAACAAGCCTTTTTCTTTCTCTTGCTGCCAAACCTCTAAAGCATATTGGTACAACGATTTTGCTTCTTTAGGAACCAGATGATAAATACCCGCATTGTCAGGAGCAAGCTGATTTAACAACTGGGCAAGCTGTGTTGAGACCCATTGCGTATCCGTAAAATGGCCCCATTGGTCGTCCACCACCTCTACTCGCTTTTGCTTGCTTAATTGTTGTTTCAAACGAGCCGCAAAATGTTGCGAGGAATCAACACTATATAAACGACTTAAACGAAATATCCAAGTCTGTTGAGGTAATGCCTGCCTTAATAAACGCTCACTTTCAGCTTTAGTGATACCGTAGTAATTGATGGGCGATGGCGTATCCTCTTCCACATAAGGACGATAAAAGTTTCCTGCAAAAACAAAGTCAGTGGAAAAATGGATAAAAGCGGTGGGTAATTGGGCGGCACGGATTTTTTCAGCGATCAAAAAAGGAATGTGAGCATTCACTTGATACGCTGTTTCTTGTTGCTTTTCGGCCTGATCCACCTGCGTAAAGCCTACGGCATTGATTAAAATATCAGGCTGATAATCCTCAATCTTCTTAAAATCAAAGGACGTTTGAAAACAAAAGTCTTCTCTTGACCATGCTTGTACATCGTGTTCTTGAGCCAATCTCAAAAACAAAGAACGGCCGAGTTGACCGTTCTTTCCTAGTATTAAAATTCGCATTATGGTTTTTTCTTAGACAAAGCAATTTGATCGACTAAGATATAAGCGGCTTCACGTGCAGCAGAGTCAATATTCTCACGCATTTTTTTCTCATCCGCCACTTCATCTTTGATATTGCCCTCACCATAAGACAAGCCGTCATCCAGTTTAAAACTATCAACTTCAGACTCGCCTAGCGCTTTACGTCTTTGTTCAAAACCCTCACGCACTTTTTCTTGTTCCTCACGTTCAGATAAACGCACTTTGTAATTCAAGGACAATACTTTCTTATCACGAACTTTCTTCACGTACTCAATTCTATCCACCATCAAATTCCATGATTTAGATTCTTTTGTACGTTCCTTATGAAGCTGTGTCAGTTTAGATAAATACTGTCTGACATCGCCAACAGGACGATAATCCGCAGGTTCAATCTCTGTCCATGGCATAGCGTTTTCATAGCTCGACTCGCCTAACTCACTTGTATCCACACTGCTTGGGAAAGCGATATCAGGAATGATGCCTTTAAGCTGATTCGACGCACCACTGACCATAAAGAATTTTTGTTGCGTCCATTTTAAAGCTCCAATCGAACTTTTTTGACGATCTCTTGCAGACAAGAAATTATCAAGCGATTGGTACACTTGAACCGTACCTTTGCCCCATGTAGAATCGCCCACAACCAAGGCTCTACCATAATCTTGCATCGCACCTGCAAAAATTTCAGACGCTGAAGCAGAGAATTTATTGACCAAAACAATAATGGGCTTATCCCAGAATGTTGGTGTGCGAGGCGAACGCACATAATCGATATGACCATTAGCGTTTTGGATTTGGACCACAATGGAATCAGGTTCTAAAAACAAACCACTTAATGCAGCAGCTTGTGGCAATGAACCGCCTCCGTCATTACGTAAATCCAATACCAAGCCCGCAACATTCTCTTTTTGAAGTGATTCAATAGCTTTTTTCACGTCGGTACTGACGTTTTTAGTCGCCCCGCTTTTATCAGATGAAGAACGAAATTCCTCATAAAAGCTAGGAATCGTGATAATACCAATATTAATCACTTCTTTACCGCGTGTCACAGGCAAAACCTTAGAACGCACGGCCTGTTCTTCCATCAATACTTTTTCTCTGACGATACGCACAACCTTATGCTTGGCATCTGCCCCTTGATCAGAAGACATCAACTCCAAACGAATAACCGTGCCTCGTTTACCACGTACCTTTTTGACGATATCGTTTAAACGCATATCGATAACATCCTCAAAAGGCCCTGTATCACCTTGGGCGATCGCTACAATCTTGTCACCTGGGTTAATCATGCCAGATTTTGCTGCTGGACCACCTGGCACTAATTCACGAATTTGGGCATATTCATCCGTTTTCTGTAATACCGCACCAATCCCCTCAACCGATAAGGACATAGACACCGCAAAGTCTTGTGCAGAAGACGGGCTATAGTACTCACTATGAGCATCTACTGCTTTAGTGTAAGCATTGATAATTAACTCGCCCACATCCTCGCTATTCATGCGTAGCACTTGGTTTTTCGAGTTATTGTAACGACGTTTTAAAATCGTTTTGATTTTTTCATCAGAATTATTAGCAAGCTTCAAACGCAAATAATCGTTCTTCACTCGCTTTCTCCAAATATCTTTTATATCGCTTTCATTCTTAGCCCAAGGCGATTTTTTTCGATCGATTTCAACACTTTCTTTCTTAGTGAAATCAAACCCTTTGTCCAGTAAAGAAATCGCGTATTCATATCGCTCCTGAACACGATGACGATAATGAATAAAAAAGTCAAAACAGTCATCAAACGAAGAACGTGCAATGTAACTCGCCATTTTATTTTTCATATAGGCGTAGTCATCAATATCTTTCTGAGTAAAAAAGACTCTTTGGGGATCCAAACTTTTTAAGAAAGTCTTGTAAATTAATGCAGATGTCTCGAGATTAAGCGGTTTCGGGTCATAGGCTAATTTACTTAAAATCGCTGCGGTGATGTAACTGGCCTCTTCTTGGGCAAGCTGAGGTATAAATGTGTCATCCGCAGGAATCGTATTGGATGAGCTAACATTCGATACAGGCTCAGTGACAGAGATTTCAGTCGCAAAGCTAGCTGTACTAACCGCAGTTAGCAATCCTAGCGTCAATAGTAATTTTTGCACTTTCATAAAAATTCATTTATTTTTTACTAATAAAACGTTACTATACAAGAAAACAAGGAGAATTTCTTAATTTTGCAATTTTTTTAGCAAACAAAGTGAATATCCATGTTTTCATCATGCTTTTATTCAGGGGGATTATCTTATGACATCACTTCATATCTCCAAAACACTTTTTACCTGTGCCGTCTTAACATTCAGCACCAGTGCACTGAGCCAAACATTACCCCAAACCAAAGAAGCACTACTGACTTGTCTAAACTCGATAAAGCCTAAAGATATTGATACGGCGTTATATCAGAAGATTACTGCCTCTATCGAACCCGATTTCTCTGTATTAGACAAGCTTAACTATCAGCCTGAATTTAAGCTACCCAGCTGGGATTATTATTCAGTGTTAGTCGATCAGGAACGTGTGAATGATGGACTGGTGATGATGAACCAATACAAAACCGTTTTAGATCGCATCCATCAACAATATAAAGTCCCTCCTCAGGTAATCGTAGCTATTTGGGGTATCGAAAGCAATTATGGCAAAAACATCGGACAAACGCCGATCTTAAATTCACTGGCCACGTTAAGTTGTTACGGTCGTCGCCAAAACTATTTTAGAACAGAACTAACAGCCGCCTTGAAGATTATTGCTTCGGGAGATGTACGTGCTGAGGATTTAAAAGGTTCTTGGGCAGGTGCTTTTGGCAATACCCAGTTTATGCCTAGCACTTATCGCCGTCTTGCAGTAGATTTTGATAAAGATGGCAAAAAAGATCTCGTTAATAGCGTGCCAGATGCATTAGCTTCTACCGCGAACTTCCTGATTAAATCAGGCTGGAAACCAGGTCTAGCATGGGGACTTGAGGTCAAACTACCCCAACATTTTGATACCAGTCAAACTGCATGGAACAAAAGAAAAACCGCCAAACAATGGCAAGATCTAGGTTTAAAGCCCTATGCATCCAGACAGTCTATTACCCAAGTGTTTCCTGAACACACATCACTTGGTTTGTTATTGCCTGATGGACCGAATGGGATTGCACTTTTAGTGAGTCAAAACTTCACCGCTGTCTATCGCTATAATGCATCGACTAATTATGCCTTGGCTATTTTAGGACTTGCTCAAAAACTCAATTTAAAAACGGATTTTGAGAAAAAATGGTCTCGACAAGGCCTATCGCGTAAAGATAGAGTCCAATTACAAGATCATCTAAAGTCTTTGGGTTATGACATCGGCAGCAGCGATGGTATTCTGGGAAGTAAGAGCCGACACGCCATTCAAGCATTACAGCAGGAATGGGGAATGACGGCTGATGGCGTGGCGGATAAGGAGTTTTACCAAAAACTTATCCATCATTCCCAAGCCACCTCCTCTCAAGAGTAAGGCGGATGTTGTTTTTATTCACAGGATGGCAAAAAAAGATTGACCTTGTACCATTGATTCATTAAAATTATGTTTCTTGGCTCTTTAGCTCAGTCGGTTAGAGCGACGGAATCATAATCCGCAGGTCCCCCGTTCGAGTCGGGGAAGAGCCACCAGAATTTAAGATGCCTGATATTTGTCAGGCATTTTTTATTGCCTGAAAGATGTTACCCCGCCTCTGGTGCATACCGAGTGATCGAGTGACCTCTCCACACTGAGTGATCGAGGCACGCTTCATACAAAAAAGCCCGCTCAAATACGTGACTTGAACGGGCTGTTCAGATGAGCTATTGTCTATCACTGACAATCTGGAACTTTTCTAAATGACTGGTAATGGTCAAAAGTAATGTATTGCTGGGTTTTTGAAAAAATAATACGTTTAGCATTACGCTGACGACTTCCTTGGTAATCAAAATCTGCCTCTTGCCATCTGCCTTGAGGGAGTTTTTGTTCAAAATTACCAAAATAATCACCACCGATCATCTTACCCTCTAAAACGTCTTCATCCCATAAAGAACGGCCTGGGCGCCATCCTCGATGCATGGCTTTTTGTTTCGTGATATAAAAACTAGGCAAACTCGCTTTGTTTTTTAGCATTCTGATGGTCAATGCTAACTTAGGCAAATCATAGATGCTGGCATTTTCTTCTCTAGCGAGGTTTCTTAATACATTCTCACAACTATTGGCAGCACGTGCAACACGGGCAGACGCACGCAAATCATTAATCATCAGGTATGCCACTGCAATAATCGTGACAAATACCAAACCTAATAAACTGATAAACATTTTCCTAGTCATCTTTTATCCTTGTCTTAATCTAATTTCCTGTGCATTGAGAATCCAGTCCACATTAATCAAACCGATCTTCTACCTCTTTGACTGAGCCTAATTTCCCGTAGATTGGGTATCGCTTTCTAATATCAAATAAGGATTTTCTCCACCTCTAGAATACGTGTCTGATACCAAAATGTCCAGAATAACACTCGCAATATCATCCGCAATGGGGTCTGCGTGTGGTTGTTTAGTCTGAAATATAATTTTGGCATAATGTGAGCATTCCTCGCAAATATGAGCTTTTGCTCCCAAATAACTTGGATTCTCGCCGTTTTCCATATCTTTTAATGAAATCGACTTTTGAGAATCGCAAAAAGTACATTTTGCTCTCAATACATTCCAACGTGCATTACAACGAGGGCAATGCTGATAACGAAGATTGTAATAATCCGATTTTAGCAAAACGATACTAGAAACCGCTTCATGACCACAACAAGGACAATGAACACGTTCTTTTTTTATAGGCACATCTTTTTCTTTCAATGTGATACAAGCACTGGTCCACAGCACTTCTAACAATGCTCGCACGATGATTGTCTGAACAACGGGTTTACGTGGGCCGTCAGTTTGGGCCAACTGCCATAAAGCATCTATGCTTTTTTCTTTTACGGCTTGGACGGCCTGCTTGATTTTTTCTTCTTTTGTTTGTTCCTGCAATATCGACAAAAATTGAGAAAAATACGTTTGAAAAACATCAGGAACTTCCTGTGTATCAAAAGGTTTTAAAATCGTCTGCTCTCGAATAATAAAGCTTTCTAACGGTGCAATGGATCGTAATAAAGTGTCTTGAGCATGACAAATATCTGCCAATATTCGCAAATATAACGACCAAGGAGTTTGATCGGCTTGAGCTAATTCTTCATAACGAGCCGCCCTTAAAGCAAAGACATCTTGGCTGGGGGGCATAAAAAAAGGTTTATGAAAAAACTCATCAACTTGTATTTCTATCATCTTATTGTTCACTCACTAATTCAGCATGCGTGTAAATTGTAAATCTATCTGGTCTGGCAAATCCAATTAAACACATACCTGCTTCATCCGCCATATCGATCGCCATAGAGGTTGCTGCCGAAACGGCGACAAGGATACTGACTCCCATAACATTGGACTTTGCAACCATTTCATAGCTTGCACGACTGGATACTAATATAAATCCTTGGGGCAACACAGGATGCTTTTGAGATAAATCGCCTAATAATTTATCCAGTGCATTGTGTCTGCCTAAATCCTCAAAAATTGCTTGTAACTGACCATGCGTGTCAAACCAAGCGGCGGCATGCATAGAACCCGTCATATAACGCATAGCTTGGTGATTGGGAAAGTCAATAATGGCTTTTCTAATGGCTTGTGCCTTCACTGAAAATTCAGGATGAATCTTTTGGATAGGCATGACTGCCTGTGAAAGACTATCAATACCACACAAACCGCAGCCTGTTCTTCCCGAAAGATTTCGACGACGTTCTTTTAATCGATGAAAACACGCACTACTAATCTCAATTCTTAGTTCTATGCCTTGCTTCAAGTAATGTATATCGATATCATAAATATCGGTGATACGCGTCACAATCTGTTCACTCAGACTAAAGCCAATGGCCAATGCTTCTAAATCCTGAGCCACTCCCATTAACACAACATGAGAGATACCATTGTAAACCAGGGCTATCGGAACCTCACAAGAAATGATATCTGTTTCGGTTTTTTCTAGCCCTGATGCGTCACTTCTTTTTACCCAATATGCCTTGATGGCTTCATGGTTCATTCTGGTGTTTTTTCCTCAGTTTGATGTTGTTCTGCTTTTTGCATCATTTCACGATACCAACGAGGATGATGTTTCTTTGCCCAGTGTTGGGTCACCACACCCTCGATCATGGCACGAATCGTTCCTCTTACCCAAATCGCTGCATAAACATGAACGATGATGCTGGCAATTAAAATCGTTGCCGACCAAGCGTGGAACAATAATGCCAAGCGAATGACAGGAATAGAAAAATGAGGAGCAAAGTAAGGACGCCAAGCAATCAAGCCCGTTACCACCATGACTAACATACAAAGAGTCATCACCCAGAACATGGCTTTTTGGCCACCATTGTACTTGCCAATATCGCCCACTTCATGACCTTTTAGTACTTGTCTAACTGCCAACATCCACTTGACGTCTTCTTTGTTGATAAAGTTATGACGAAAATATCTAAAAAACTGCACCGTAAACCCTACAAACATGACAACGCCAACAATAGGATGAATCATGCGTGCCAGTTGAGGCGTACCAAACACATTACTTAACCAGAAAAAAGCGGGATAAAAGAATGCTAATCCTGAAATGGCCAATAGCACAAAACAAACCGCCACTACCCAGTGGTTAATCCGTTCAGAACGCGAATATCTTTGAAGTAAAGGTTTTTTCATCATTTATCATCCCCTTTGTGCAATTTTCCATCTTTACCAATAACCGTCATGTCCTCCAATTCATCATCTGAACGATTGGGGCCCACTGTAATATAGTGGAAAAAGCCAAATAACGTAGCCGCTGCGATACCGAATGTCGCTAAAGGTTTTAATAGGCCTTTCCAAAATCTTACCGTAGGACTAATCTCTGGATTCTCTGGCAATCCGCTATATAAGTTAGGATTATCGGCATGGTGAAGCACATACATCACGTGTGTACCGCCAACGCCTTGGGGATCATACAAACCAGCATGCTCATAACCTCTTGCTTTCAAATCATCAATACGTTCTTGGGCAAGCTGTTTCATGTCTTCTTTGCTACCAAAACGAATGGCCCCTGTTGGACAGGTTTTCACACAAGCAGGCTCTTGTCCCACAGCCACGCGATCTGAACACAAAGTACATTTGTAAGCACGATTGTCTTCTTGATTGATGCGAGGAATGTTAAACGGACAGCCCGAAATACAATAACCGCAACCAATACAATTTTCCTGATGAAAATCCACAATACCATTTTGATATTGAATAATGGCACCAGGTGAAGGACAGGCTTTCAAACAGCCCGGTTCACTACAGTGCATACACCCGTCTTTACGAATTAACCATTCTAATTTACCATGTTCTTCAACCTCATTAAATCTCATGACCGTCCAGCTTTTTGCCGTGAGATCAATGGGGTTATCATACACACCATGACAGGTGCCAATCTCATCTCTTAAATCATTCCATTCTGAACAAGCCACCTGACATGCTTTACAGCCAATACAGGTACTCACATCAATAAGTTTTGCAACTTCTACAGGTTTACGAACACCAGGTGGCGGTGTCACTTCTACCGTTGCAGAACGGCGTTTAATATCTAATGATTGTAATGCCATTTTCTGCTCCTTATACTTTCTCAATATTGACTAAAAATGCCTTGTATTCTGGCGTTTGGGTATTACAGTCACCCACAAAAGGCGTTAAAGAATTAATCAAATAAGCCTTAGGTGCTGTTTTTTCTTTCTCCCAACCCCCGTGCAAAGGAATACCGACTTGATGAACTGTTTGTCCATTAACGGTCAACGGTTTAATACGTTTCGTTACGACTGCAACGGCTTCTACCGCACCGCGTTTGGATGACACACGCACCATATCTCCTTTGACAATTCCTTTTTCTTTTGCCAATTCCTCACTGATTTCCACAAATTGTTGAGGCTGAGCAATCATCAAAAGCTTGACGGATTTTGTCCAAAACTGGAAGTGCTCTGTTAAACGATATGTCGTGCCCACATAAGGGAATTCGCTCTTATCGCCAAAGCGAGATTTTACGCCCTCTAACAAACGAACGGCTGGCGATTGTACCTGTTCGGGATGCAAAGGATTCGTACCCAAAGGAGATTCCATTGGCTCATAATGTTCAGGGAATGGACCATCCACCATTTTTCTTTGGCTAAATAATCGTGCCACGCCCTCTTCGTTCATGATAAACGGATTCATGCCAGATTCAGGACTTGCATCGGCTTTAAAGTCCGCCACATCAATACCAGTCCATTTCGTGCCATCCCACTCGATTAACACGCGTTTAGGATCCCATGGTTTGCCACTCGGATCACATGAAGCACGGTTATACAGAATACGACGGTTAGCAGGCCATGCCCATGCCCAATTTGGCGTATTACCTAGACCGACGTTTGTATTATCGCGGCGGTCCATTTGGTTACCTTTTTCCGTCCAAGAACCTGAGAAAATCCAAGTCGCACAGCTAGTCGAACCATCCGCACGCAATTCTGAGAAACTGCTCAATAACTCGCCTTTCTTACGAATTACTTTACCATTCGCATCGGTAATATCAGCCAAAGCCATACCGTTATTTTCTTTTGCCATCTCTACAGGCTTAGGTGCACGAGGATCATAATAGTTCCACGCACAATTCAAGATAGGTTCAGGACTAACACCCCCTTCTTTGCGATATAAATCTTTTAGACGTGTCATTAACTCACCTAAAATATCTAAATCAGGCAAAGCTTGTACAGGTGGTTCTGCCGCTGGATGGTGCCATTGTAACCAGCGTGATGAGTTCACGATCGATCCCTCTTCTTCCGCAAAACAAGGCGTTGGTAAGCGGAATACTTCTGTCGCAATCTTGCTAGGATCCGTATGGTGATTAATATCTTCGTGATTTTCCCAGAAAGACGCTGTTTCTGTTTTCAAAGGATCCATCACGACCATGTATTTTAATTTTGAGAAAGCTTCCGTCACATAGTTAGCATCAGGGAATGAGCCTTGTGCATTAAAGCCTTGTACCAAACAACCATTCATTTTGCCTTGGTGCATCAGTTCCACCATTTGTAGGACATCGTACATTTTGTCCCATTTAGGCAACCAATCATAGCCCCAATCATTTTCTTTTGTGGCATGTTCACCAAAGAACCATTTCAAGCAACTTACCATGAAAGCAGGTGTATTATTCCAATAATTAAGCTGTCCTGCTTCCAATGCTTTAGGTGTTTGTTTGGCCAAATAAGTCGCTAAATTCGGATGTTCTTTTTCGCTAGGTAAACTTAAATATCCTGGCAAACTGGTCGATAACAAGCCTAAATCCGATAAACCTTGAATATTAGAGTGACCACGCAAGGCATTCACACCGCCACCAGCCATACCAATGTTTCCTAGCAATAGCTGAATCATGGCCATCGTACGGATATTCTGAGCACCTGTCGTATGTTGTGTCCAACCCAATGCGTATAAAATGGTCATCGTTTTATTCGGAGCACAGGTCTCACCAATGGCTTGTGCCACTTTCAAAAAGTCTTCTTTTGGCGTTCCTGTCAACGTCGTCATCATCTCTAAACTATAGCGAGAGAAATGATTTTTCATGAGCTGGAATACGCAACGTGGGTCTTGTAAGGTCATATCGCGTTTAGCGTAACCCTGTTCATCCAATTCATAGAACCAAGTGTCACGATCATAAAATGGCGTGCGTTTTTCGCCATCTTCTGGATGCCCCGAAAATAAGCCATCATGGAAGTCATAACCATCTTTGACAATAAAGGAAGCATTCGTGTACGCACGGATATATTCCCAATGAATCTTATCGTTTTCAATCAACCAATTAATGATGGCTCCTAAAAAGCCAATATCTGAACCTGCACGAATTGGTGCATAGAAATCGGCCACTGAAGCGGTTCGATTAAAGCGTGGATCGACGACATAAAGTTTTGTGCCTTTGTGTTTTTTGGATTCAATCGCCCATTTAAAGCCCACAGGATGAGCTTCGGCAGCATTACCACCCATCACCAAAATAAAATCGGCATTCTGGATATCTGTCCATGTATTTGTCATCGCACCACGACCAAAGGTAGAGGCAAGTGCTGATACCGTTGGACCGTGACAAACGCGAGCTTGAGCATCTGTTGCTACGATCCCTAATGAACGCATGAATTTTTGGGTCAAAATCCCTGTTTCATTTGAAGAAGCTGATGCCGTTAACATCGACAAGGTTTCCAAACGATTAACCGTCACACCTTGCTCATTTTTTACTTTTAGATTCGCATCACGATCATCTTTTAAATGACGAGCGATACGATCAAACGCCTCTTCCCAAGAGATTCGCTTCCATTCATTGGAATAAGGTTCTCTTACTTCTGGATAATGCAATCGATTATCGCTATTGACAAAATCGACTAATGAAGCCCCTTTTGGACATAAAGATCCTCTACTTACAGGATGATCTGGGTCTCCCTCAATGTGATAGATTTTCTTTTTCGCATTTTTTGCCCCATCACCTAAGCTGTATAACAAGGTACCACAGCCCACAGAACAGTAAGTACAGTTATTTCTAGTTTCGTATGAGTGAGTTAGTTTGTATTGTCTAACCTCAGAAAACGCTGTTCCTGGTGCCATGCCCAAAACAGTTGCACCCGTTGCACTCAATCCTGCAGCGGTGATTTTAAAAAATTGCCGTCTATTAATATTCATAAATGTTCTCTGCAAAAATTACTTGAGAATGCTTATCATTAAGATTAAGTTCTTGTTATCTAAAAGATTTTTCTATTTTATCGAAGTTTTACCCATTTACCAATGATTTATTCGCTTTTGTCATTCTTGAACAACAGCTACTTTGCTTGATTTACACATACGTTAAGTTCACTACTTGGCATCGCTTGCGTAAAGCATGAAAAAAGCATAGTATCGCCCTGCATTAATGTTAAGTTCACCACTCAGCAACACCCGCGAAAGGCATGAAAAAAAAACATAGTATCGCCCTGCGTTAATGTTAAGTTCACTACTTGGCAACACCTGCGAAAGGCATAAAAAAAGCACTGTATGACAGTGCTTTTAAGGGATTAGATTGGTCAAACGTTTATTTTCCTATAGACTTAATCACGTTTTGTGAAACTTGATGATCTTTTACTCTAAAAATAAAACGTTTCTTGTTGTGACTGAGTGTTCCCGCCGCTGAAATAATTTGATCCTGATACTTTAAGACCCAGCCATACTGACCTTTTAGTTTAGAAATCTTGACAATGGCTTCTAAGGGTAAGTCAAATACGAGGTATTCATTGTTAAATTTATCGTGATAAGAACTGACCGCATTAAAATCTTGGGCATTCAAAATAGCAGCACGCGATAAAAACACCTGTTCTTTTTCAGTAATATTTACTTTGTGCTGAGTGTGGGGGCTGGCTTTTTTAGTGGCTGCAAAAATCTGCACCACTTCTGGCGACACAGGTGTTGTGCTTGTCGTCGTTGGCTTTAAAAACGCACATCCTGTTAACCACACGATCAAATATAAACTAAAAATTATCCTCAATCTTTTCATGTCCACTCCGTCTTAACATTTGTCTCATGTAACCCGATTTTCTCGGGATTAGCGAAAAATAAAATATCGATGATGAGGGAGGACGAGATTACTCTCGCTGACGAATTAAACGAGCGATATTTCTAGCGTACACAAGACTGGGAGTAGGCACTAACAAGACTTCGTCCTGCAAAGTGGCTTGATCCAAATTTAATCTGGCAATCGTATCACCATCTACGGTCACCATAAAACTATCGCCTTTTGTTCTCAAACTTCTAAGCAATTTAGTAAAGTATTTTGCCGAGTTAGGCATGAGACGAACACCTAATGCGGGTTCATCGCGAACCGTTTTTGAAACAAATGCTGTTTTAATATCTTCTTTTTTAATGACTGGATTGCGGCTCATATAGTAAGACTGTCCTTGGTATTGGACTTTATGAGCATTAGCAAAAGGCTTAGCACTTGCAGTATGAACCGTAAACTTCACGGTTTGGTAAACTGGGGCACGATTAGCAAACGCATCGGTTGTTTTTGTATTTTTCTGAGTCATGCCACAAGCCGTCATCAAAGTAGAGACAAGCACTAATCCAATTATTTTTTTCATTTTCATGAGTGTCTATTTTATAAACTATCGATTAAAGGGTCATTCTTTCGAATATCAAAGGCGTTATTTTATTCTATAAATCCTCAAAAAAACCAGCACACGCGTCTTTATCAGTAATATTTATTTGATTCGTACCTGCCACCAGATCGATTTTCTTTGCAAGCAAGCCTCCGTACTGTGTCACGCCTGAATCCCATTCGTATCGCGACCAATAAAATTCAGCGACAAGATAATAGCGTCCTGGATGGATCTGATCAAACACATAGGCACCTTGATCTTGTGTATCGGTTTTTTGAATAAATTGTTGATAACGACTATCGATCTCCCCTTTTAAATAATTACCTTTCTGGCACACTTCACGATACCATTGCTGACTCATATTAGAATAAGGATTTAACACAACCTTGATTTGTTCGGCGGTAAACAAACGTTGTGCTTTTTTGTCGTCAATCGCCACCTGCCCTTTTAGTAAGGCATTAGTATGCTGTCTATCGATACGAAGACTAGATGGATCAAAGGCTGTGCGAAGTATGGTCAAACGTTCTTTTGGTGCCGTTTCAATATGCGATGAAGTGGCACATCCAACTAAACATAAGGCCAAACAATAAGATAATTTTCGTCTCATAAATCACAATCAGATTCAAGCGAGCCTATTATACAATAATACTATTTCTACGTTTTAGGATAAAAAATGAATAAGATTCGTGTTTGGGACTTACCTACCCGCCTTTTTCACTGGTCGCTCGTCATTTGTGTGGTCGGTGCATTTTGCTGTGTAAAATTTGCCAGTGTTACCCAAGGCTGGATTGCAAACCTAGGTGTTTACTGGCTATCGTACCACGTCTTCTTTGGTTACTGTGCATTGACTTTAATTCTTTTTAGACTGATTTGGGGCTTGGTAGGCGGTCATTATTCTCGTTTTACAACCTTTATCAAAGGCCCGCGTTATATTACCCGCTACCTAAAAGGAGAATATCATCCTTTGGGACACAACCCTTTAGGTGCTTTATCCGTCATTGCTTTATTAGGTTTATTCGGCCTACAAGCCGTCAGTGGTTTGTTTGTCAGCGATGATATTGCTTATATCAGCAGCGGACCTTTTGCAGGAACAAGCTATAGCAAAGTTTTATCGAGCATTCACAAAAGTACCGAACCTCTTCTTATTTTGTTAGTCTGTGTGCATGTTTTGGCGATTATCATCTATCGTTTAAAAAATAAAAACCTCGTGATTCCTATGATTACAGGTGATATGCTAAGTGATCGTCATGCAGCCGTATCACAAGACAGTACCAAAACTCGATTATTTGCATTAATCATCTTCATCGCTTGTATCGTACTTGTTTACTACATCAGCGGAATTAAACTGGGTGGAACAACAAGCAGTTTTGATGATTTTATGTAAGCGATAAAATACGAGTCACCGTTTAATCTTCTGAATCGCTGTTATTTCCTACATCAGCGACATCACAGTCGGTGGCTCGATGGATGATTTTATGTAGTCGGAAAAAAATTCAGTCCCTCGATTTCTACTTTTTTAATCGCTTTGGCCAAAGCATAAACGGCTTCTTTGCGAATAAAACTTTGGCGACACACTAAAGCAACGGTTCGTTTAGGGAGAAAGCCCTCTTTATTCGGTTTAAGCGAAATATAACTTAGCAATTTACTTTTATTTTTATACGTTGCCGAAAGCGGTAAGATCGTATAACCCAAGCCTGTTGCCACCATATGGCGTATCGTTTCCAAAGATGAACCCTCTAAGGTATGTGAGGCATCTTGCGCTAATTTAGAATAATGATTATTTTCTGGACAATATTCCAACACCTGATCTCTGAAACAATGCCCTGGCCCTAACATCAACAGCGTTTCATTTTTCAATTCGTCCATACAGATAACGTCTTGATGGGCCAATGGATGATGAGCAGGTAAGGCCGCCACAAACGCTTCATCGTACAAAGGAATAATTTCTAAACTTTTGTCTTCGATGGGTAAAGCCAAAATAGCACAGTCTAATTCACCTGATTTCAAAGCAACCAATAGATCGGCGGTATATCCCTCTGATAAGACCAAAGGCATCTCAGGAGTCATCTTTTGTTCAATCGGAATGAGATACGGCAGTAAATACGGTGCAATTGTATAGATCGCTGCCAACTTTAAACTCCCCACCAATGGGTTTTGACCTTGTTTTGCCAAGGCCTTCAGATCATTCACCTCACTCATGATCTTATGGGCTTGTTCGATAATTTTTTTGCCAATATCGGTAACACTTATTTCAGGGCCTCGTTCAAAAATCACGACCCCTAATTCATCTTCTAATTTTTTAATCGCGATCGATAAAGTGGGTTGGCTAACAAAACAACTATCCGCCGCCTTTCCAAAATGCCGTTCTTTGGCCACGGCAATAATGTATTTGAGTTCTGTGAGTGTCATTTTAGTTAACTCCTTAAATACTGCGAGGATTGGGCTACCCAGCGATCCATATGTTCTTTTGCTAAATCAGGATAACGTTGTAACGTCATCGCAATCTCTTTGGCAACCTCGATTAAATCAGCATCTAATGAAAGATTGACAAATCGAAGCTCAGGAGCACCCGATTGTCGAATACCTAACATCTCTCCTGGTCCACGGATTTCTAAATCACGACGAGCAATTTCAAAACCGTCATTTGTCTCATACATCGCTTTAAGACGTTCTTTGGCCTCATCACTTAACTTATGCCCAAACATCAACACGCAAAGTGATTCTTTGGATCCACGCCCCACACGCCCTCTTAACTGATGTAACTGAGCTAAACCAAAGCGTTCTGCATGTTCGATCACCATCACAGAGGCATTAGGAACATCAATACCCACTTCAATAACGGTCGTGGCCACCAAAATATCAACTTCTTGTTGACTGAATGCTCGCATGATTTCTTTTTTCTCGTCCGCTTTCAAACGCCCGTGAATCAAAGCAATTCGTACATTGGGCAAGCTATGTTGTAACTGTTCATAAGTTTCTTGAGCCGCTTGTAATTGCAATTTTTCACTTTCTTCAACCAAAGGACAAACCCAATAAATCTGCGATCCTTTTTGCACCTCGTATTCAATATTTTGGATAAGCTCCATGCGTTTTTGATCCGAGACAAGCTTTGTTTTTACAGGGGTTCTGCCAGGTGGTAGTTCATCGATAACCGAAATCGTCATATCTGACAAATAAGTCATCGCCAAAGAACGCGGAATGGGCGTTGCACTCATGCTTAATTGGTGCGGATACAGCTGAACGCCTTGCCGATCCTGTCCACCTTTTTCTAACAAGGTTAAACGCTGGCCCACACCAAAACGATGTTGCTCATCACTGATGACCAAAGCTAAATTTTTAAACATCACTTGATCTTGAATGATGGCTTGTGTGCCAACCACTATCTGAAAAACACCGTCTTTCAAACCCGTTAGAATTTGTTTTTTTTCTGAAGCTTTTTGGCTTCCTGATAACCAAACAACAGGGATACCTAAAGGTTCAAACCACGCTTTAAACTTGTCATAATGCTGATTTGCTAAAATTTCAGTCGGTGCCATAATGGCCACCTGATACTGATTTTCAATCACTTGGCAAGCTAATAAGGCCGCGACAATGGTTTTACCTGCACCCACATCACCTTGTAACAGACGATGCATAGGATAAGGACTTTGCATATCTTGGCTAATTTCTGCTAAAACACGTTCTTGGGCATTCGTAAGTTTAAAGCCAATGGTATTTAATAGTTTTTGGGCCAATACACCAGTATTTTTAATCTGGTAAGATTGAAACTGTAATCGACTTTGCCTAGCTTGGTCCAAAGCAAGCTGTTGAGCCACTAATTCATCAATTTTTACGCGTTTCCAAGGCTGATTAACACGTGGCATAAATCCTTGGAGATCCGTGCCTTGTGTGGGTAAATGTATCGATCGAATCGCTTCTTGGATACCCATCAAATTCCAACGTTTTAATATCTCTTGAGGAAAAGTTTCCTTTAGCGTCACTTGATCGACATAAGATAAAATCGTTTCTCTTAATTTTTCTTGTGGAACACCTTTAATGGTGGAATATATCGGCGTTAAGGTCTTGGATAAGGGTTCACCGTATTTTTTAATAGTAGGATGCAACATCTGAAGATTCCATCCATTTTCCCTTACCTCGCCAATGACCCTGATACGTGTTTGTGCCTCTAAAAACTTTACCTGATTAGGATAAAAATGAAACCACGTTAATATAAGCCGATCACCTGCATCATCCGTGAAATAAGCTTGTAATCGTTTTTGACCAGGGCGAATTTGATGTATTTGTATATCGCTGATAGTTCCATCAATCACCGCCAACTGCCCCACTTTCACTTGAGCAATCGGGGTCAAATGCGTGTGATCTTCATAACGAAAAGGCAGATGCAATAAAAAATCTATCGGCCTATTCAAGCCCATTGAGGCAAGTTTTGATGCCCATCCTGAGCTTGTTTTTTTAGAGGCTACCATACGGTTTAAACAACAATAATCGCTTCTACCTCAAACTGTGCATTTTTAGGTAACGCACTAGCCTGAACACAAGAACGAGCGGGATAAGGAGCAGGAATCAAGTCAGACATGATTTGATTAACGGTTGCAAAATTTTTCAAATCCGTTAAAAAAAGCGTCAACTTAACGATATGTTCAAAACGACCACCTGCCGCTTCAATCACCGCTTTCATATTTGAAAAAGCTTGTTTCACTTGGTCCTCAAAAACTTCTGAGACCAATTCGCCTGTTTCAGGATTTAAGCCAATTTGACCAGAAAGATATATCGTTTTACCTGCAGGTGCCACCACGGCTTGCGAATAAGGACCTAAGGCAGCAGGAGCTTGAGACGTTGCAATTATTTCTTTCATCATTAACCTTTTCTTCAACTATAAACTCTTCATATCATAGCACACGAACGAGATACGATTCTTGCTTCACATGCTGATAACACGGTGCATATTTTGATCTTATCAATCCTTTATCTCTAATTCTTTTAATTTACGACTCACTGTATTTCTCCCCATTCCTAATCGTTGAGCAATATTAATTTTCTTACCTTGGCAAACTTCAATGGCCGTATTTAATACTGTTTTCTCAAAGTCCATTGTGAGTGCTGCCATCACATTCTCACGCCCTAACTGCAACTGTTCTCGCACTGTTTCAGCCAATAACGTTTGCCATGTTTGACCTTGCAACGATAAGGTATTATCAATCGTGGGCAGCTGTGATGCGGATACATCTTTTTCCGTTAATTTCGACTCAACCGCCTTATGTTCTTGATGTGCTAACACCTCTTGTGGCAAGTCTGATACCTGAATAACCGAGCCTGAAGACAATACCATCATGGATTGACAAAAATTCTCTAACTGACGTACATTGCCTGGAAACGAAAAAGCCATCAAAGCGTTCATCGCATCTGCTGATACCTGTTTAATCGGCACCTCCAAAAACATAGCCGCTTGTTGAATAAAATAGTTGACCAACTGGGGAATATCTTCTTTTCGCTCTCTTAAAGGCGGCACTCTTAATCGAATCACATTCAAACGATGAAACAAATCTTCACGAAATAAGCCCTGTTTGACTCTGTCTTCAAGTGGTTGATGAGTGGCGGCAATAATTCTTACATCGACTTTAATCGGTTGTGTACCGCCGACCCGATAAAAACTCCCCTCTGACAATACTCTTAACAATCTCGTTTGTAGTTCTAGAGGCATATCGCCAATTTCATCTAAAAATAAAGTACCGCCATTAGCCTCTTCAAATCGACCTTTTCGGGTGACATTTGCTCCCGTAAACGATCCTTTTTCATGACCAAACAACTCAGCTTCCAACAAATCTCTGGGAATAGCCGCCGCATTTAAGGCAATAAACGCTTGTTTATTTCTCAAACTATGTTCATGTACAGACTTAGCGATTAACTCTTTGCCCGATCCTGATTCTCCTGTAATCAGCACCGTTGCTTTAGATGGAGCCAGTCGTCCAATCGCTCTAAATATTTCCGCCATGGCTTTAGCGTGCGATTTAAATACATGCGAGGGTTCTACATTCGTTTCTGGCTTAATCGTTTCGCACGCACGTTTCACTAAGCCAATCATTTCCTGCACATCAAAGGGTTTTGATAAATAATCAAAGGCCCCGTCATGAAAGGCGTTAACCGTACTATCTAAATCATTAAATGCTGTCGTCACGATGACAGGCAACTGCGGATATTGCTGTTTAACCTTTTTCAACAACTCCAATCCTGATATATCTGGCATGCGAATATCCGTGATTAAAACATCGGGGGCATGCTGTTTTAACGCCTCAAACAAATCTGACGACGCACTAAATGTTCGTGCCACAAACTGCTCTCTTTGTAATGATTTCTCTAATACCCATCTTATGGCAGGATCATCATCAATTACCCACACTTCTCTCATTTGTTGACCTCCAATGGAAGAAAAATCCTAAATTCTGTTTTCAAAGCATTAGAATCAAAATCAATAAATCCGCCATGTAGATGCATCAGTTCTTGAGCCAAACTCAAGCCCAAACCTGTTCCCGTTGGCTTGGTTGTCACCAGTGGATGAAACAACTTGTCTTTAACACTCGCACTAACTCCCACGCCATTATCAATAACGGAAATGCACATCATTTTTCCAGACGATTGCCCTGGCATGATTTCTGACACATTCACTCGCGTTTTAATCAAAATCTCAGGCTGATAATCGCTTTTTTCTTGGCGTTTTTGCATACAAGATTGAGCAGCATTTTGAACCAGATTCAAGACCACTTGCACAAATTTATCAAAATCAGCCTGCACCAAAGGAATGGAGGCATCATAATCTTTTAACAAACGTATCTCATCGCGATATTGAGCATGAATCAAGCTTATGACTCTTTCGCACACTTCATGAATATTCAGTTTAATTTTGTTTAAAGGATGTTGAAAGGATCGACCTAATTGGTCCACCAAAGACTGCAGTCTGTCCACCTCTTGCGTAATGACCTGTGTATATTCGACATAATCACTATTTTCCAGCTCTAAGGCTAATAATTGGGCCGCTCCTTTTATACCTCCTAAAGGGTTTTTAATCTCATGGGCTAAATTTCTCAACACTTCTTGATAAATCGTGACTTGTTGTGAAGATTGCTGATGATTCGTTTCAAACGCTGCAAGGTTTCGAATCTCGACCATATAGGAAAAATCAGCTTGTTCGAGTTTTTGAATCGTACACACAACTGGGATATGAAACGACAATACGTCTTGAAATATCGAGGCATAGAACGTCACCATGCACTCTTGCGGATGTTGCAAGCGTGCCCAAGCCAATTGATAACTATCTGTTGACTCGCGATCCTGCAAAATAAACGCATCTAGCCGATGTCCATATAGATATTTTTTAGAACGCATGAAGATATTTTCTGCCGCATTATTGGCATAAACAATTTCTCCTTGTTCATCTAGACACAATACAGCTGTCATCAGAGAATTGGTTAAATCATCTTGCATCGCTTTTTCATTCACCATGGTTTAAAAAAAAGTGCTGGAAATTGGCTCCAGCACTCAAATTTTCGACATGAATCCACTTTTATTATAGAGAGTAATACATATCAAACTCTACAGGGTGTGGGGTCATACGTAAACGATTGACTTCTGCCATTTTCAATTCGATATACGCATCAATCATATCATTACTAAACACACCGCCACGAGTTAAGAACTCACGATCTTTGTCCAAAGCCTCTAATGCTTGTTCTAAAGACTCTGCCACCGTTGGAATTTTCTTATCTTCTTCTGGAGGTAAGTCATACAAGTTTTTATCCGCTGGATCCCCTGGATGGATTTTATTTTGGACCCCATCTAAACCAGCCATCATCAAGGCAGCAAAGGCTAAGTAAGGGTTTGCCATAGGATCAGGGAAACGGCATTCGATACGACGTGCTTTAGGATTAGCCACGTAAGGAATACGAATCGAAGCTGAACGGTTACGTGCAGAATAAGCCAATTTCACAGGGGCTTCAAAACCTGGAACCAAACGTTTATAAGAGTTAGTCGTTGGGTTAGTAATCGCATTTAAGGCACGAGCATGCTTGATAATACCGCCAATGTAATACAAGGCAAATTCAGACAATCCTGCATAACCATTACCTGCGAATAAGTTTTGACCATCTTTCCAGATAGATTGGTGAACATGCATGCCTGAACCATTATCACCACAGATTGGTTTTGGCATAAACGTTGCAGTTTGACCATAAGCATCCGCCACGTTCAATACAGTGTATTTTAAGATCTGGTTCCAATCTGCACGCTCAACCAAGGTGCTAAAACGTGTACCAATCTCTAACTGACCTGGAGAAGCAACTTCATGGTGATGAATTTCAACAGGCACACCTTGCTCTTCCAAAATCAAGCACATCTCTGAACGCAAGTCGCTAAAAGAATCTACAGGGCTAACAGGTACATATCCGCCTTTGTGAGCTGGACGATGTCCTTTATTTCCCTCAGGATAGTCTTCGCCACTTGCCCATGGTGCTTCTTTAGCTGTAATTTTCACAAAGTTGCCTGATTTATTATCTTCCCAACGAATACCGTCAAAAACAAAAAACTCTGGTTCTGGGCCAAAATACGCTGTATCACCGATTCCTGATGATTTTAAATACGCTTCAGCACGCTTAGCGATAGAGCGAGGATCACGGTCATACCCTTTCAAATCAGAAGGCTCAATGACATCACACGTTAAAATCAAAGTCGCTTGTTCACGGAAAGGATCCATGCGAGCTGTGTTGGCATCAGGAATCAACAACATATCAGACGCTTCAATCCCTTTCCAACCCGCAATCGATGAACCATCAAATGGCTGGCCTGATTCAAATTTATCTTCATCAAATTGGTGTACGGGTAACGTCATATGATGTTCTTTACCCATCGTATCAGTAAAACGCAAATCCACGAAAGCGACTTCATTTTCACTGATAAAACTCATTACATCTGCTGGTTTTTTTGCCATTTCTTTCTCCAATAAAAGACATTCGTTACTATTATACAAGCAAAAACTGTGCCAAAATTTTTATCATTACTCTTACTAACTGAAATATCGGGATATTTTTTTATATACCCATCCTAAAGCGTTTAGTAAACGTCGATCCATGATGATAAAAATGCACCAATATGAATCACTTTTGCACCATTATAAATCAGACTAATACAAAAGTCAGATTTTTTGCACTCTTTTAAGTCAGATGGTTTGTATGTATTTACGGCGTTTTGTTTGGATGCCTTTCAATCAGATTGTTTGCCGTTTTTCCTGCTTTTTTTTGGACGCTTTTCAATCAGATTGTTTGCATGCATTTACACACTTTTTATCATTCATATAAAAAAGCAAGCCAAACAAGTCACGGTGGCGGTTGTGGAAGCCTATTTAACAAAGGATTATAATAATAGCGTTTTTTTTACCGCTTTTATCAAAGATGAAACACATATTAAAACCTCTACATCTTGACAATAAAACCGTACAGCTTTTGCCTGTGATTGCTAGTTTTATTTTAGTGGGCGTGATTACTTCTTTATTTCATTTAAGGTATGAGGCAACGGCCCTGTTTCTGGGAGTGATTGCAGGAGGCTTGGGCGATGTTGACCATCGAATTACCGGTAGAATCAAAAACCTTATTATCATTATTCTTGGGTTTGGTTTATGTGCGTGTCTCGTTCAATTGGCCCTCCCCAACCCCTACTATACAACGTTATTAATCACCTTTATCGCCTTTGCCACGATTATGATGGGGGCGATCGATTCACGTTATCGAATTATTTCCTTTGCTACATTACTAGTGGCCATATACGTTCTTTTGACCTACGTTCCCGATCAACTAGAATGGTATATTAACCCGCTGATGCTGATTATTGGCTGTCTTATCTATCAAGGCGTTAATCTAACCTTTCAAATTATTTTTCCTAATCACCCTGTACAAGAAAGTTTGGCCAAAAGTTTTTATCATCTCTCTGCCTACATTCAGATTAAAGCACGCTTTTTTGCGATTGATGAATACGATGAGTTGAATATGGCTGAGTATGAACTCGCCACCAAAACGCGTGATGTAACAGAGTCTTTTAATGCTACACGCGATATTTTGTTTAATCGTTTGGCAGGCCAACGTTTACCTAATCGACGCAGACGTCAATTAAATGATTTTTTTATCGCTCAAGATATTCATGAACACGTCAGTGCTTCTCACGTTGATTATCGTGAAATCGTGCCAGAATTAGAGCACACGGACTTATTATTTAGAATCGAGCGATTATTAAACTTACAGGCTCGTGCTTGCCGACAATACGCTAATACATTAATCGACGATACGGAATTCAAAATCTTTCCACAACTTGAACGTGCTTACGAGGGGCTAGAACACTCGCTTGAACGATTTATTAAAGAACATCCTAATAGACCTAGAAACGCCGATCTCATCAGACTGGTGACAAACTTGGGCGATATCAATGTTCAAATCAAACGTTTAGGCACCCTACCTGCTCATTTGAACGATGCATCCTTAGCCACCAGCAATGCCAGTCATTTTAAAGAAAGCATCACTCGTTTAAAAAACAATTTAACCGTCAAATCGCCTTATTTTAGACATGCCGTGAGAATGGCGGTCGTTGCGTTTATCGACTGCGTCATCATTCGCAGCTTTGATATTCATTTAGGTTATTGGATTTTATTAACATCTGTATTAGTGTGCCAACCCAACCACAAAGCCACTAAAGAACGACTTCGCCAGCGTGTATTAGGTACTGCAGCAGGCGTTTTATTTAGTTACCTACTATTGATTTTGCAACTCAATAGCACGGGATTCCTATTATGTATGGTGTTAGCTAGTATTTTATTTTTCTGGTCTCGCACCAGCAGTTACTCACTCACCAGTTTTTTCATTACGGTTCAGGTATTTTCGGGCTTTGCTTTTATTGGCATCCTCACGCCGTCCGCCCTATTTTCTCGTATTATCGATACAACATTAGGTGCCTTTATTTCACTGGTTCTTTTAATTTATTTATGGCCAGATTGGAAGTTTATGTCTTTAAAATCTGTCTCTAAAAATGTGATTACCTCTAATGCGAATTATCTAAGAATCATCTTAAAACAACTTCAAGAAGGTGAAGAAGACGATATCGAGTATCGTATTGCACGTCGTGCTGTTCACGAAAACGCAGCGTCTCTAGCAAGCATTGCAACGGAATTACAAGACCACCAAAAACATCACGGTAATCTCATTGATATTACCAATAAACTGGTACAACTGAACTACAAATTAGTCAGCCATATTTCTGTTTTAGGGGCTTATCGCGGACATCTACATGACAAAGACAAAGAAATACTCAATGATGTGGTTCAAAGCGGGTTAAACCTATCCAATCTTTTGGAACAAATCCCCGTTTTAGACACAGTTAACTTTAACGAACATCTAAACAGCGTACAACTTGCTTTACATGAGCAAAACACCCAAAACGACAGCATCATGACGCATCCTTTGGAACGTTGTACTGAGTTATTAAATGAATATGCCCAGTTAATCAAAGTCTGCCAACAAAGTTAAAAATTGCCTCTCGGAGTCGATGTTAAATTGTTATCAGCTGATTTTTTACTACGAGCATGAGTGCGTGCTCGTTTTTAAGAGTGGCTTAAATGCTTCATTTATGATGCGAAATAGGCCGAATGAGTTTAAATCGAGATACCTTAAATTAAGGAATGGGCGTTAAAGATTCGCTCTCGGATGCTGATGTTAAATTGTTGTCAGCTGATTTTTTACTACGAACATGGGTGCGTGGTCGTTTTTAAGAGTGGCTTAAACGCTTCGTTTATGATGCGAAATAGGTCGAATGAGTTTAAATCGAGATACCTTAAATTAAGGAATGGGCGTTAAAGATTCGCTCTCGGATGCTGATGTTAAGTTATTGTCAGCTGATTTTTTTACTACAAACGTGAGTGCGTGCTCGTTTTTAAGAGTGGCTTAAATGCTTACCTCTTTTTGATAACAAAAACCCATAGAATTTAAACACACTTTAAATAAAGATACGCTGAATAAGATAAACGAGGCATTTCGCCTCGTTTACTCATTTACTTTTGTTTTACTTCTGTCACAAACCCTATTTTTGTCAAACCAATTTGTCTGGCTTCATCTAATACTTTTGCGACATATTCATACTGTGCGGTTTTATCTGCTTGAATCGCGATTACTGCCGCATTATTTTTCTGATAAATCTCAGCCAATTCAGCACGAATGGTATTAATAGAGACTTCTTTGTCATTCACAAAGTACTCACCAGTGGGCTTAATCACCACTCTCACCAAATCCGTGTCTTCCAGTTTTTCTTGCGTACCAGATTTTGGCAATTGAACCTTAATACTTGACGTAAACACGGGCATTGCAATCATAAATACAATCATCAACACCAACATAACATCCACTAAAGGGGTTACGTTGATATCGGACATCTCGTTTGAACCCGAATTATTAAGCCCACCAAATGCCATAATGTTTACTCCTTATTTTCAGATAAGAATGCACCATAAATATCATGTGCAAATACATCGATTTGTCTTGCAAATACACGATTACTACGATTAAACAAGTTATAGGCCAATACAGCTGGAATCGCCACAAACAGACCAAACGCCGTAGCAATCAACGCTTCACCAATAGGACCCGAAATCGTCGCAATATTAATCGTTCCCATTGAAGCAATGTTTGCCAAAGCATGATAAATCCCCCAAACCGTACCAAACAAACCTACGAATGGAGCGGTTGCACCGATGGTCGCCAAAAACGTCAACCCTGCTTCACGTGATGCCAAAATCGAATCATAGGCAAAACGCACATTTCTCATTAAATAATCACTGTAAGAAATACTTTGAAGACGCTTGCTTTGAGACTGTTGATAAGTTTGAGTCGCTTCTACAGCAGATGCCAGTATTTGTTTAAAAGGTGATTCGCCTTGCAATTCCTCATAAACCTCAGCATAACTGCGTGACATATCTTTTTCCAACGCCAAACGGTGTTGTTTCATTTTTGATTTCACGCGTAATGCCGAGAAAATGCGTCCCACTATAACGGTCCAGCTTACCACTGACATCAACACTAGGAATAAGAAAGTGCCTTGTAACACCCAATCGCCGTGACCAAAAATCAAATCCAATACACCTGGTTGAGCATTATCAATCACGCCAGGAACTTGTGCCATGTCTGCGGCTTGATGAACAGTTGAAGTAGCCAGATCCGATGCTTGATTGACCACCGATGATGCGGTATCCACTGTGTTTTGCAATGTTTCCTGAGTGTGCTCTAAAGTTTGTTGAACGGTTTTTGCACCCTCTTGCAAGACTTCTTGAGTGTGTTGTGACACCTCGTTAACCGCTTTGGCTCCCTCTTGCAAAGAATTAGTCACTGCTGTTGCTTTGTCTGTTAAATTATTTGTTACACTGCTCATAATCAAAAACTCTTAATCAATTTTAAATTCAATACTAAACACATAACTACTACGAACTGGCACACCTGCTCTTTTGGCAGGAATGAAGCGGTAGCGTTTTTTGACCGTCTCTACGGCCGAACGATCTAAACGTCGATAACCACTCGATTTCTCGACGGCTACGCTAGACGGTAACCCATCTGCTTCAACCATCACTCTCAATGTCACCGTTCCCTCCTCACCATTCTCTAAGGAATAAGACGGGTAAGGTGGTTTAGGGTTATTCAAATAGCCACCCGATTCTGAGGCCGAGGTAAAGTCATTGGCACCATCTCCTTTATTGCCCCCTGCATTCTCGTGCACGCCACCATTACCTTTCAAAGCATTTTTCTCAGATTTTGCAACCTTTGGCTTCTCAGTCTTTGGTTTCTGCTTGGGCTTAGGCTTAGGAGGTGGTTCAGGCTTTTTCTCAGGCTTGACTTCTGGCTCTTTCGGCTTCTCCTCTTCCTTTTTCACGTCCGCTACTTCCGTTTCTGGTGCCACGACCGCAAAATTCTCCTCTTTAATCTCCACCTGAGGAGGAGGCAGTATTTCTTGTACTTCAATATACTGAACTTCTCCTCCCTTTGATCTCCCTTCCTCCTTATCAAACCGTCCACCTTGCGTGCCAACCATCACATTAGCATCACTTTGCCAAAATACCCCCACTGCTACGAGGATATGAGCGACCAAGACGATAGTCCCTGAAACCACCCATGGATACTTAACGGGGACCATACGATACTTAGATTTTTTGTTAAACATCTTTAAATAAATTTTTTAATTTCAAAACAAACTATTCACTAATATTTGAATGAGAATAATTTTCATTCTTGAATGAATAAAGCAAAAGTATATCAAATTAAAAATAATTCGTCATCACTTCTACTTTATTTTCTTTAAATACGTCAAATTAATTGAGGTAAAACCTTAAAACAAATATATATGCAATGCAAATTTTCAAAGGCATATTTCTTTAATTTCTATATAAAAAGAGTTCACTTTTGCAAAATAATAAGTATTTTTCAAGCAGTTAACGCAAACACTTAACTATAGTAGTTTTGCAACAATTTTCACTTTGCCAAGCCTTAATAAACCTTGTTTTATCTATCGCGTAAGACTAAGAAAGGCTTAAATCGTGCGTGACATAAGCAACTGGTAAGCAATCCCCGAGCATAGCAAAAGTTATAAATTAAATCGACCAAACATTTGCTGTGTATCGAAAAAATTACTATCACAAACAAAAAAGACCCTCACTATGGAGAGTCTTTTATCTTAGAAATTTATATATTTTAAAGGATAAGGCGTGAAATCCTTTTAAAACCCGTATCTTATGCTTTTAGCACATTCACCTTATCCAAGGCTTCCCAAGTAAACTCGGGTTCATTACGACCAAAATGGCCATAACTAGCTGTTTTTGCATAGATAGGTCTTAACAAATCAAGCATATGGATGATACCACGAGGACGCAAATCAAAGTGTTCGCGAACAAGTTTGGCAATCTCATCATCAGGTATCACGCCTGTACCCTCTGTATATACCGTGATATTAATCGGTTCCGCAACGCCAATCGCATAAGAAAGCTGTACTTGACACTGACGAGCCAAACCTGCGGCAACAATGTTTTTGGCCACATAACGAGCCGCATAAGCCGCAGAACGGTCAACTTTCGAGGCATCTTTACCTGAGAATGCACCGCCACCGTGAGGGCAAGCACCACCGTAAGTATCCACGATAATTTTACGACCTGTCAGGCCACAATCTCCCTCAGGACCGCCAATAATAAACTGTCCCGTTGGATTGACCAAATAACGTGTTTTAGGGGTTAACAAACCTTCTGCAAAAGAGGGTTTAATAATCTCTTCAATCACCGCCTCGCGAATATCGGCTTGGCTGATTTCTGGATGATGCTGTGTTGAAAGCACTACCGTATCTACCTCAACAGGTTGACCATCCACATAATGGAACGTCACTTGAGATTTTGCATCAGGACGCAACCAAGGTAATTTGCCACTCTTACGCAATTCGCTTTGGCGTTGGACCAAACGATGAGCATACCAAATCGGTGCTGGCATCAAATCAGGCGTTTCATCACACGCATAACCAAACATCAACCCCTGATCACCTGCCCCTTGATCAAGAATGTTTTCATCTGAACGATCCACGCCTTGGGCAATATCAGGTGATTGGCGACCATATGCCACCAACACTTTACACGTGTCATAATCAATCCCGTAAGCAGGATCATCATAACCAATGCGTTTAATCGTATCTCTGGCAATTTTTTCGTAATTTACATCAGCTGTCGTGGTAATCTCACCTGCCAACACCACCATCCCCGTGCTACATAAAGTTTCGGCCGCAACACGTGCATTAGGGTCTTGGTCTAATATCGCATCCAAAACGGCATCGGAAATCTGGTCAGCTACTTTATCAGGATGCCCTTCTGATACAGATTCTGAAGTAAATAGAAAATCTTTTGACATAATATGCGTCCTTTATCCTATAATTGTTTAGACGCGTCATTACGCTATAATAAGCGTACGACGCTTTAGCGGTATCACATTAAAGTACATTAAAGTAATATGTCGCCCCGCAAGTAGTCGTTTAAATCAGCGACAAACTTATATCGTAACTTTTAATAGACAACTAGTCAATATCTTTTCATGAAGAAATTTTTATTAACTTTTCTTTTTAAATTTTTGGCGATTTTGCCTACCCGTATCAGACTGCTGATCGGTGCATCGATAACGCTTGCTTCTCCCTTGTTTTTCAAAAAACGTATAGAAGTTGTAGAAAAAAATCTTTCACTTTGTTTTCCTGAACTTTCTGAAACACAACGTCATCAGCTTTGCCAACAACATATTCGTGCCTTATTTCAATCCTTTATCGATCGCAGCGTGTTATGGTACGGCTCTACACAACGCATTCAAGAAATGGTTGAGACCCAAGGTGAACATTATCTGCATGACGCTATCGCAAAAGGAGATAGTATTTTATTACTGGCTCCCCATTTTACGGGGCTTGATGCGGCTGCCACACGTTTAACCATGAACGTTAAAGAAAGTGCCACCATGTATGCCCCCCAAAAAGACCTTGTATTCGATGAGATCATTCGACATGGTCGTGCAAGATTTAATACCGTGCATTTATGCAGTCGTCATGAGGGAATTCGCCCTATTTTGACCTATTTAAAAAAAGGCGGGATTCCTGTTTATTATTTGCCCGACATGAGTTTTAGCAAAAAGGACTCTATCTTTGTTCCTTTTTTTGGTATTGATACCGCCACCCTACCCAGTACCGCTATTTTAGCAAAACGATTTAATACCACCGTTTTACCTATCTTAACTTTTTGGAACCCAAAAACAGGAAAGTATTTGGTCAAAGTTTTGCCTGCCATGCAGAATTTTCCTGGCGATCAAGACATTGCCTCTGCTACAGCTGAACTGAATCTTATCTTGGAAAATTGGATAAGAGACAATCCTAGCCAATACTACTGGGTACATAAACGCTTTAAAACACGCCCTGAGGGAGCCCCTAATCTTTATGAGTAATATTTGGACTTTTACAAAAATGCAAGGTGTCGGTAATGACTTTATCATGCTAGACGGCGTTAGTCAGCGAATTGATCTTACCGCAGAAATCGCTCAAGCCTTGGCAGATCGTCATTTTGGCATTGGTGCGGATCAAATCTTATTAGTCGATACGCCTTTGCACCCCGACGCTGATTTTCGTTACCGTATTTTTAATGCTGATGGTAGCGAAGTTGAACATTGTGGCAATGGGGCGAGATGTTTTGTGCGATTCGTGCATGAACAAGGATTATCTCAACGTAATCCGCTAAAAGCCGAAATTTGCACAGGATTGATTGAATTATACGAAAACCCTGATCACACGGTTAACGTGAATATGGGCTTAACAAGCTTTGAGCCAGAACGCTTGCCCTTTGATCCCCAAGGATTAAGTCAGCGTATGGTTGGCGACATTCCTCTTTATACCTTACCGATCGATGGTCATCACGTTGAGTTAGCGACCGTCGCCATCTCAAATCCGCATGCCGTCATCACGGTGCCAGATGTGCTTCAGGCCCCCGTTCAAGAAATAGGCAAACAAATAGAATCTCATCCTCGTTTTGCTAACCGCGTCAATGTTGGATTTATGCAAATATGTTCCGAACATGAGATTCGCTTACGTGTGTTTGAGCGAGGCGTGGGCGAGACCTTGGCCTGTGGCACGGGTGCTTGTGCCGCCGTCGCAGCAGGCATAAAAATGCATCGCCTCAAGTCTCCTGTTGTTGTTCACACTCAAGGTGGCCAATTAAACATCGCTTTTGATGGACAACAACTAACATTAACTGGACCTGCAACCACCGTGTTTTCAGGCACTATTGATATTGATGTATTACTGAAAAACGCTCGAAAGGCCGTATTATGAACACACAAGAAATCATTCAATTTTTTCAATCAGAACCCGATTTTTTCAAAAAAAATCCTGAATTGTTAATTCATCTTAATTTGCCTCAACCCGAGGAATTGGGCGTGCTTTCATTAACAGACTATCAACTCAAAGAGTTAAGAGACACCAATCGCACCTTAAATGAACACTATCAAAAACTGCTTCAAAATGCTTCGATCAATACAGATATTAACGATGCTATTTTGAAATTATGTGTTCAGCTATTATCTATTAAAAACGACTCACAGATACCCGAAACACTGTTAAAGGAACTAGAACAGTCTTTTGATCATCTTCATGTCGCTTTGCGTTTATGGTCTTTAGAAAATCTTTCTCATTCTGATATATTTTGTGTTGACGAGAATTTACAACAATGGACTGAAACGCTTGAAAAACCTTACTTAGGCACCACTCCATATTTAGAAATTACTCAGTGGTTCACCTCTAGCATACAGTCTTATGCTTGCATTCCTTTGAAACACGATGAAAAAAGCATGGGTTTATTAGTGTTTGCGTCTCAAGACAAACAGCACTTTACGCCCGATATGGATACTTATTTCCTTGGTCTTATCCGAGATATTTGCCAAGCTACATTAAGTCGATTAAAAAATGAATAAGCCCACTGAATCGCTTCTTTTGCCCAGTGATATGCAAGCATGGCTCGCCTATTTAAAAGCTGAAAAACGCTATGCTCAGCATACATTAATCTCCTACGAACATGATCTTAAACGACTGGTTCAAAAAAATGAAGCAAAAGCTGTTAAAGACTACAGCGAGACAGATTTAAGGCTGACGTTGGCTCATTATCATGCAAGTGGCATGCAAGCAAAATCCTTGGCGAGAATGGCTTCTTGTTGGCGAAGTTTTTTTCATTGGTGGTCCATTAAAAACAGAACAGACATCAACCCAGCCAAAAATCTCAAGTCCCCCAAAACCCCTCATAGCTTACCCAAAGCACTTTCGATCGAACAGGCCCAAGTCTTGTTAGACACCCCTGCTCCCGATGATGAAACGGGGATTCGTGACCATGCGATGTTTGAATTACTCTATTCATGTGGTTTACGTTTATCGGAACTCACTAGTCTAGATTGTTATTATCTCAAAACCCCTGATTACGAGTCAGAAAGCTGGTTAAACCTAGATGAAGCTGAAGTCACTGTTAAAGGAAAAGGTCAAAAAACAAGGATTTTACCTGTAGGTAGCAAAGCCATTGAAGCATTAAAAAAATGGTTATTAGTCAGAGAAAACTTTGTTAAACCTCAATCTGGAAACGCTTTATTTCTGGGAGTTAGAGGTGCTAGAATCACCCCCAGAGTCGTTGAATTACAACTTAAAAAATACGCTCTCCAAAGCAATATTAACATCGATATGCACCCCCATATCTTTCGACATAGCTTTGCCAGCCACATCCTACAATCCAGTCAGGACCTACGTGCCGTCCAAGAACTCTTGGGCCACGCCAACATCTCCACCACCCAGATATACACCAAATTAGACTTCCAACACCTTGCCAAAGTCTATGACCAAGCCCATCCCCGAGCAAAGAAAAAATGATTATTCAGGCGTGGTTATGGTTGTCAACCGCGAGAATCTGTAAATAACAAACATCGGGTTAACAACCGTTATGGGCGATTGATGCCATGTTGACGCATTCAGTATATCGATAAACCTTCGCGATCAGTCAGGATCCTGCGATTCTACGTTATGATTTAAACTCGAGAATGTTGAATTTTCAGACTGATTCTCTGGATTAACACATTCATCAAGATCGGAGACCTTTTGTACCACTCGATAATTCACATTATCAAACTCTTTTAAACACATCTTTGCACAGTGAACTTTTTGCTGTTCACTCATGCGTAGCTTGTCATAAGTAATACCTTTTTTATCGTCGCCCGTATTTTTGGTTTCAGCGATAAAATAAACCTGTTTCAGTTCTTCATTCTGCTTACCTTTTAATTCTTCATTTAGATCTTTTTTTACCAATGCCCAATCAGGATTGTAGTCACCAATAGGCGTGGCAATCTTAAACCATCTGGGAAGCTTGAAATACAGTAATACATCATCGCGACTTTGACAATCCTCTGCAAATTTCTTTTCTGTTTCAGAGTCTAACGCGATATAGTCCGCATGAACAGTTTTAACTTTTTCATCTGGTTTAATCGCAAAGGTATAATGATTTTCAAAAAACTCCACCCCTTTATCTTGCATTTCTTTCCATTTATTTATATTTTGCTCATAAACGGCCTCATCCTGCGTTTCTTGTTTCAAATACACGACACCATCAACCATTAAATCTTTTAGTTTCGAGGCAATCCTTTCACTGACTTGCTCAATAAAACGTTGAGGATTATTTTTTAGATCACCAATACGGCCTGAATCTTTGATGATGTTAAAAATCGTTTGTCGCGTTAATCCTGTTTTACGTTGAATCTCATACAGTACATCAGGAATATTCCAATCATGTTCAATATTCTGAACATAAGAAAGTTTTTCTTCACCCCACACGCCTTTTTCCTGACTCTGATGAATCACGGCCCTCTGTATTACCAGTTGAGGAGGCTGAATAGAGGGCATATTTTTAACGTCTTCACTGGCTTGCTTAATGAGTTCTGCACTATCAAATTTAACGGCATAAACGGTTTTACGTGATATTCTTTTCCAAATTTCAGAAAAGTAAGGACTCAACTTTTCATCCACACGGAAAGTTTGTTGTTTGCGTGCACCAGATGATTTGGCACCACCATTTTCAAACACAATCCCACACTCTTCTTCATACTCTCTTTGCAAATTGGTAGCAAAACTTTCATAACTTTCATTAGGAATCACCGTTAATATATTGATGCTTTCATCATAGACACGTTGACCTTCCTGATTAACCGCTAATCTCAAGCCACGACCAATTTCCTGACGTTTTTTAATAAGTGATTGCGTTTCATTAAGTGTACAAATTTGAAAAACATTAGGATTATCCCATCCTTCTTTCAAAGCAGAATGTGAAAAAATAAATCGTAATGGACTATCAAAAGACAATAACTTTTCTTTGTCTTTCATAATTAAGTTATACGTCGCCTCATCTGCTTGACTATCACCGTTAGTATCCTTATCTTGAGAGAAATAGCCTTCATGAACACCTATTGCTGGTTTACCTGTCAAACGTTGATATATTTCCTCAAACCATTGGAAGAATTTACCGTTGTTTCGGTAATGGGCAACTTTATCAATAAAAAATAAAGAAAGTACCTTAATGCCTAGTGGATTCAAGCGTGCTTCTTTTTTTAAATGTTCAGCAATCGTACATTCGATTTGTTTTTTCATGATCTCATCACGAATCACATCATCTTGTTCCCCTGCACCACTTATCTCTCCATTTGAAAAAATGATCTCTTTGCTTTCAGCATTTAAGCCATTCACCACAAAACCTTGTCGATAGCTTTCATTACCGCCCGATTTTTCAAACAGATCATCGCCTACTTTCACAGCAACTACTTTTTTCTTGAGTATTTTGTCTTTATCTAAACAATGCAGTTCTACTTTGGCTGTCAGCTTTTTCTTACCTTGAACAATTTCTTTAAGAAAAACATAAGCACCATTCACTTCATTTCTGACCGATACAGGATGAACCTCAACTTGTTTCACCAGTTTTTGTTTATAAGCCTCTACAGGATTTAAACTATAGACCTTATGATAGTCATGTTTATGAGTGGCTGAATAACGCAAAATAAACAAAGGATTCAAGGAAGCAATCGCTTTTTTTGCTGAATCCGTTTCCATATTTTGAGGTTCATCAATAATCACAATGGGATGAGTCTCACTAATTTTCTTGATAGGTGCTTCACCATCTTCGTTGACACGATTAATCACATTTTCATCTTTATTAAAAGCACCAATGTTCATCACCAGAATTTGAATACCTGTTAATTGTTTAAATGTATTTAAATCTGATAATTTGTCACGATAATATTCATAATGCTTAACGATGACATTATTAAATTCAGTTTCAAAATGCGATTTCGTCGCCCGTAAACTTTGCAATACACCTTCGCGAATCGCCACATTAGGCACAACAATCACAAACCTTGACCAACCATATTGAAGATTAAGTTCAATAATCGTTCGCAAGTAAACATAAGTTTTACCTGTCCCCGTTTCCATTTCAACAGAAAAGTTAGGCACTTCATTACTTGCAAGAAGCGTTTCTTTCAATTTATTTTCTTTCTGTATTTCATTAAGATTCTTGTTTATTTCTTGTAAGCTTAATTCCAGCTGATTGCTTATCGCCGTTCTATCATTAGGTGCAACTAAGACAAAAGATTCCATTTGGCCGTTTGATTGACCTTGAAATAAACGAATCACAGAATCAATCGCCTGACGCTGATACGCTAAACGTTCAAATTTTAATTCCATTACACTCTCCTAGAACGTTTCAAAAGCGATCCCTGCGTCTTTGAGTTGGCAATCCATATTTGTTTTAAACGCATCTCGGTTTAAAAACAATTTATCCAAAGCAAATACCTTAACAGGCGATTCAGCAAGCAGTTTATTTAATAAATTATCATCTACCGATTCCAGTAACAACGCTGTTTTACGCGTACCTCGTTGATTATTCACCCAGAAGATTTGATCCGAATAAGTCAATGGATCGGTCAATGTAAAACCTAAGCGTAATATCAGTTCAACAGCCATATGTTCAACACGTACATTATCTTTCACTACATCTTGATACTTTTCAAATAGCTTTAATTGCTCCTCTTCACTCAAGCCCTTAAAACTAGGATTTTGCCATTGTTTGAAATTACTTTCGCTGAGTTTAAAGACTTTAAAACCTGTGTCGATTTTTTGATTTTCTTTTAAGTTGTTTTGAATATGTTGACCAGCACGGCGAATACGTTCCTTAGCAATATCGGCGATAGTTGCAAAACCCGCTTTATATGCTTCGCTTTTTTCGTCTGTGGCTTCAGGCAGTTGCACACAAATATAACGGCGATTACCACCATCCTCAGCATTCAATTGCATCACCGCATGGGCGGTAGTGCCTGAACCTGCGAAAAAGTCGAGGATGATTTGATTATTATTTAATGATCCAATTTGCATTAATACTTTAATAAGTGGTGTTGGTTTTGGATAATCAAAATAGCGTTTATTGTTGAAAAGTAATTGTGTTTGTTTTGTACCGTATGCTGTATTTCTGGCATCTTCATAACTTAAAACTTCTTCTAATTCTTCTAAGATTTCATCTTGTAACCATGCTGAATATAGTCTTGTTCTATATTCTCCATCTAAAGGTTGATAAATTTTTTCATAAATTTCAACAACTCCATTATTTCTCTTTAAAAATTCTACATCTTTATTCTTGATGGCTTGTTCTAATCTTTCTTTTTTCCAACGCCAGCACCCATCTTCGCCATTTGGCAAAATAGGAAATATTTCATTGCCATCATAATCAAGTACTGAATAATAAAGATTAGGTCGATCTTCTCTTTTGGAATTACTTCCCCACTTCCTTGCAAGTTGTATTTTGTAATTACGCTGTTTCTCCACATCAAATTTTGGAAAAATTTCATTATCTTTAATTTTTCTTCCTACAGTAAACTCCTCCTTATTCTTTACATACATTAAAATATATTCGTGATTTTTCAAAAGATTTTTATCATCTGCACCACCTCCACGACCTCTCCAAGGCAACTCCGCCACAAAATTCTCCGATCCAAATACCTCATCACACAGCAATTTCAGCTGAGCCTGTTCGTTATCGTCAATCGAGATAAAAATCACGCCATCATCGCTTAACAAGGTTTTGGCAAGGTGCAGACGGGGCAACATCATAGAAAGCCAGTTACTATGGTAATGTCCATTATCTTTGCTATTTTTACGCCACGCACCTTGAAAGGCTCCTTCACGATTAAGGTAACCCTCTTGATTTACATCCCCTACTCGCTTAGCATATTCATCACGTGTTTCAGAAAACTTATCAGGATAAATAAAACTATCATTGCCCGTGTTGTAAGGTGGGTCGATGTAAATCATTTTGACTTGCCCAGCATAGGATTTTTGAAGGATTTTCAAGGCTTCTAGGTTTTCAGCTTCAATAAATACATTCTGCGTATTTTCAAAATCTACGCTTTCTTGAGGACAAGGCGTTAAGGTGTTGTAAGTGGGAGATTGTAATGTTCGGTAAGCCTTTGATTTACCCGCCCAGTTTAGGTGATACCGTTCATTATTAAGATCAATATTTTCTTCACCCAAAACTAATTTTAATTTCTCAACATCTACTTTTTCTTCGCAAAATATTTCTGGAAAAATTTGCTTTAATTGTTCAATTTTATTTTCGATGTAAAGACTATTTTCTCTATCTTGCGAACATGTTTTTAGTGTATAATTGTTCTGTTCTGTTCTGTTCTGTTCTGTTCTGTTCTGTTCTGTTCTGTTCTGTTCTGTTCCATTAGTGCACCCATAAAATCTAGAATCTAACTAAGTAATTTTACTCATATTAAAATACGCAGTAAAGCGAAAAGTATATAACATTCGTTTATTCTGAAATCATCAATGCGTTTGGATATTAAGTGGTACTAAGACCTTTAAATCGTGTGGATGTATGAGAATAAACCTGCTCACATTGAACGTATCAAGCTATTGTTTATGATTGATAATTCTATTCTTCCTATATAACTAATTTTATTTTTTCAACCATATTTATCAAATTCCGTAAAACTACTTCTTTGCTATTTTTCGTCATACTGGACATGCAACAATATAATATAATTTAAAAAAATCGTTATCTACTCAAAACTTTCTGGGACAAATGACATGACCATTGCTATAGGAAAAATAGAATACCAACGCGGAACACATCCTGTCACCGCCCTTGGTTTTTCTTATTCTGAGATGGAATTAAATGAAGCTTTGGCAAACGACGTGAAAAAGATTGTTTTTGATGTAGAAGAAACACAAGAAATCAGTAATATTCTTCAAAATACAGGTTTTGTGAAGGAAAGTATCGAAAAAATTTTCAATCCTAGTTTAATCTCTACAGAAAATTGGCGCATAGGTGAAAGTATTGCCCAATGTTATCTAAGCAATCATCGTCAGTGCTTTTTCCCTTGGCATAGCCATAGAGACGAACGTCAAACAAAATCTTCTTTACCTGGTGCTGATTTGGTAGGATTTCAAATCATAGATAACCACACTTATTTTGCCTGTGTAGAAGTAAAAACTTCCAGTGAAAATCAACATCCACCCCGAGTCATGACGGGAAATTCAGGATTAGAATCTCAAATTAAAAAAATCGTGGAGAATGAAACTTCCAAAAGCGTATTAATTAAATATCTTGCTTACCGATGTGTAAATGTAAATTGGGAGCATCTTTTTAAAGAAGCATTCCAAAACTTTCTGGAAAACTCTAATAATATGAGGTTATTTGGATTTTTAATTAGAGATACAAAACCTAATTCCAAAGATATTGAAAGAAGTATCGAAAATTTAGCTAAATATACCTCTTCCAACCCATATATTGAATTTCTTGTCCTTTATCTACCCGATAAAAGCATTCCGTCTTTAAGTAGTAAAATCACAAACTATCAATATGGCGGTGTAGCATGACCATCACACAAGAATCTTTAGAAAAATTAAATACACATTGGGCCATTCAAGCTATTAGCGAAAATGAAAGAAAAGAGGCATTTAATCTAGCTAATAAATTAATGGTAAATAATGCTGTCGGCTCACAGTTTAATCTTGAATTATCTTCTATCAATTTTGACTTATTAGAACGCATTGCTTTAGCATATGAAGTGGCTGCCATAGAACATCTTAATGCTTTATTAAATCCCACGTCTAACGATACTGAATTAAGAGAACAATGCATCGCTGCATCACATCAAGCTTTTGAATTTTATAGATTATTACCCATCCCCACTCAACAAGAACAAAAAATATTTCATACATTACATTTAGCCTGTTTAGCTTATTGCGGACAAAGAAGTGTTGATTTATATCGATGGCTAAATGAAAATAAAGATAAGATTGTTATTTCAACATCTTCTGATGCCACTTGGGATATTAAAATTCTTCATACCTTGTATCGCTGTTGGCTACGTCTATTTCAACATAACGATTGGCAAAGTATTAACGAAATCATCCATTTTGTAAACGAGCTAAGAACATCTCAAAAAGCATATGAGGCAGATTTTTTTAATCATGGAAGTGTTGCCGAAAATCAGGCTAAAGCACTACATTTAGTCAGTTTGTATCATTGGGCAAAGGCAACCGACATTCAAGCCAATTACTTATTAAAAGGTGAACCGATTACGGTCGCCCAGCTACTAGACAAACATTTTGAATCTGCCATTGAAGCTGCTTTTAACTACTCTGACATGCAACTTGAAATGTTACTTAGATGGATGCAAGTCGCTTCACGCCAAATGGTAGAGACCTCAATATGGTGGGTGGCTCGTCGCATTAACTCACGAGTCACGAAATTTATTAATCACGTGACTAAATCTAACGCTTTATTTGAACTTATTCCGCCTCAGAAAACTGCCATACAAGAACAAGGTTTATTAGACGTTGCCGCCACTGCCATTGTTGTTGACATGCCTACATCTGGCGGAAAAACTTTACTTGCCCAATTCAGAATTTTACAAGCTTTAAATCAATTCGCAGAAAGCGAAGATGGATGTTGGATTGCCTATATTGCTCCAACTAAAGCACTAGTATCCCAAATTACACGGCGTTTACGAAAAGATTTTGAACCTATCGGCGTTAAAGTTGAACAGCTTACTGGATCAATTGATATTGATACATTTGAAGAAGCACTTTTAACGCAGGAAAACGGACAAAAAAGCTTTGATATTTTAGTTGCTACTCCTGAAAAACTACAACTCATTATTCGTAATAAAAAAGTACCTCGCCCATTGGTATTGGTAGTTATGGATGAAGCTCATAATATCGAAGATGAACAACGAGGCCTAAGAATAGAACTTTTATTAGCCACCATAAAAGCTGAATGCGATAAAGCCAACTTTTTATTATTAATGCCTTTTGTAGAAAAAGCTGAAACCATCGCACGTTGGCTAGCTCATGACCGTCATGCAGGACGAGCCATCAGTCTTGGAACCACTGCATGGAAGCCTAACGAACAAATGGTAGGAATATTTCGACCTATCAATGAACATGATGAAAAAAGTAGTTGGCGTTTAGAATATGAAACATTGACGACCACACGCAATACTATTCATTTAAAAGGAAAACATTATGTAGGGGGCATCAATCCCCTTAATATAAACAAGCGTCAATGCAATCTATCCTTACAAGCGGTTGCCATGGCAAAAATTATGTCTGTACGAGGAACCAGCATTGCTATTGCTACCCGGATAAATGACGTTTGGAATATGGCTCGAACAGCGGCAAAAAATATGCCCCTCCTTCACCCTATTCCAGATGAAATTGTATTAGTTCAAAAATTTATTCAAGCCGAAATTGGTGAGAACTTTGAACTAATCGATATGCTCTCAAGAGGGATCGGTGTCCATCACGCAGGGCTATCTGATGAGATAAGAACCTTGATGGAATGGCTCGCAGAAGAAGGAAAGTTAAAAATACTTTGTGCCACCACCACTATCGCTCAAGGTATCAATTTTCCAGTTTCATCAGTATTTTTAGCTTCTCGATACTTACCTAGCAAAAAATACTGCAAAGAAATGTCAACACGTGATTTTTGGAACTTAGCTGGTCGTGCTGGACGAATGAATCATGAAAGTGTTGGCATAGTTGGTATCGCCGCTGGACAGCATCCCGATAAAACGATTAATTTTGTAAAAAATAAAACGGGCGAGTTGGTTTCTCGTTTAATTCAAATGCTCGAAAAGTTAGAAGAAGTCGGGCAGTTGAATGAATTAAATAAAAAAATATACCTTCCTGATTGGGAAGATTTTCGTTGTTATGTGGCACACTTATGGAATGAGAAGAAAAATCTTGATCTTGTATTAGCCGAAACAGAACAGCTTTTACGCAATACATTAGGTTACGGTGTTTTAGAAAGTGATTCAAAAAATAAACAAAAAGCTCAGAAACTATTAGATGTTACGCGTCAATACGCACAATCTTTAAACGAGAAAATAAAATTTGTCACCTTAGCTGATATGACAGGATTCTCTCCCGAGGGTATTAGCAAAGCCATAACGGGATTCAATCAGCTAGAACAAAAACTAACTATTAACGATTGGAAACCCGATAGCTTATTTGGTGAACATTCTGGTATGTCTGAACTTTATGGGATTATGTTAAAAGTACCCCAATTAAAAAATTTAGAAAACATCGCTTCAGATGGCACAAAACATACACTAATAGCTGATATCACCAAAGCATGGGTTTCAGGCCAACGCATTGAAGATATTGCAAAAGCTTATTTTCAGGATAGTGATAAGACCACTTCAATTAGCAATACTTGTAAAGCTATTTATCAAAAATTAATAAATAATGGTACTTGGGGATTTTCTGCACTGAGTAAGTTAGGATTAGACTTCGATAATCTTTCTCAAGAAGAAAAACGCCATATCAATCTCTTACCAGCTATGATTTATCACGGTGTTAAAACGGAAGAAGCTGTTTTGATGAGAATGAATGCTTTACCTCGTAGCATCGCTGAATCTTTCGGCGAAATATTAAAAGACTGCGTTTCAAGTACCGAATATTCTGTCCAACAAACAAGACAATTTCTTAAAAATGCTGATACCTCCCAATGGAATCAAGCCTCGAAAAACTATGCAAATATTTTAAGTGGTCAAGAATATAAAAAGATTTGGAATATATTATCAGGCGAAAGCTAATTTAACCACATCATTCTAAATGCAAAGGTTCTTTTAAAGATTCACTCACCCACCTCGAAAGATGGATGAGTGTTGAATATCATTTTTAGAATTTTACGTTTAATTTTAATTGAGCTTGGTGATCGATGTAATGCTGACGCATTCGTGTTTGATACTGTACACCTAATTCAGCAGCTTTTCCCAGATGATACTGTACTCCAAGCCCAAACTTACCTTGTATTCGTCCTCTTTTAACCGCATGAATATCAAAAGTTTTATCAGGAGCGACTGTATATGAGGCTTGTACTGTATTTTGGGTATCCTTTAGATCAACGCCAACGCCTAACACAGCATTAAACCGTAAAGTGTCTAAGGGTCGATACTCACTCCACATCCCTAATTCAGTTGTCCAAGTATCATAGTGATTTTTTGCAAACCTCAAGCTGTAAACAGATCCTGTCTCTTGATACCCCGCTACCTTAGTTTTTTGATAATCCATTTTGACATAAGGTTTAAACTGCCATTGATCATTGATTTTCATCTGATAAGCCGTTGCAAGTGAGGCATACCATACATCTGCATGGTATTTTGCTTGAGCTTTTTCTGATGCAAAGGCTATATCTCGTTTACCCTTTATCGAACTTCTGGCATAACCCAACTGAGCAGACATTAAAACTTGGTCACTCATATAGGCTTGACCATATACGCCTAACTGCCATGTATTGAGCTTATTTTCCTCGTGTCTTGCTTCATCTAAACCTGTGACTTTAGAGTCCATATAAGCAGTTAACAGTCCTAACGTAGCACGTTCTCTTTGCAAAATATCCGCCCCCAATACAAAGCCATAGTGCTGAGCTTTATATCCTGGTAAACCATGTGAAGACTGTTGTTGCCAGCTTGCCATTGGTTTGAACCAAAGCGACTTTTCTGGACTGGCTTCTGGCGTGCGTAATAAACCAATGCCCAAATGATCATTTACCTCACTTATCTCTTTTGAAAGCGAATGAAGAATAATTGCTGTGTTAGGACTTAACCAAGCGACCATATTGAGTATCGCTTGATTGACTTGCTCACTACTGCTTAGCTTTGTAAAAGAATCGGCTAATTCACTATCTCCCTTTTCATCAAGCACTTCATCTAAAATTGTAGCGACTTCTGTTATGGTTGAATTATCTGGATTCAACATATCAACAATCGATTCTGTTTTTGTCGCCACTGCATGAATAGCGGTTGAAAGTGTGGTAGCGGGACTTGGAGCATCACCCTCAGCCCTGCTACTGCCAATGGATTCGTCAACTAAGTCTTCCATATTCACCCAAGCGTCATCATAGTGTAATGTAAAGTCATATAAAGCACTATTATCCGAGACTTGAGCAAATTTCCCTTTAATATAAAATCGTTGTTCCGTCACTAATGCTTCAGATTGTTGTTCTGCCATACGTTGAACAGAAACAATATGATTTAATGTCTCTTTCAAAGCACCGTCGGTAAAATTTTCTGCATCGATGAAAAGTTTCCCTTTGCTAATATCGAGATGACCATTTTCTACCAATAAACTTCCGTAATCATCTTTAGCGTGTACAGTCAACACTATGGTCTGCCCTTCACGCATCGCATAATTTCCCTGATAGACCAACGCATCATTTAATACCATTTCATCGACGGGCTCTAATGCGGCCACTTCTTGAATCACCGCAGGCGTATTGACCACGATACGTTCTAATGATGCCAACGGTGTTGAAACTTTAATAGGTTGATCTAACGTGGCACTCACACGATCCTTGCCTAAAACCAAGGTATCACGCCCCTCTCCAAAGTTTACTAAACGAGCATTTAAACGTACGGTATCATCAGCGATGAGTAATTGATCATCCCCCTCTTTGAAATCAATATCCCCATTTATAATGGCGTGATGTTCTAATATCAAGGTATTCGGTGATTCATCGCCCAATACAGCATAGGGTAAAAAAGCCAATTTTTCGCCCTCTTGAGACATCGCTAATACTTCAAAACCATTAGCATTTAGGGTACTTTCATTTAACGTTACCTTTGTATTATTGCGAATCCCCAAAGCATTGACCAAGCCATTAACCGTTGTTTTATTAAGCGATAAATCTTGATTGGCGACCAAAGCAGCATTCGATAAACCTACTCCATTAATAATATGATTTTCTATATGGCTGTCCATAGCGGTATAACTACTATCTAAGCCACTGTTATCTTTAGGTGCATTTAGAATCTGATACTGTTCGCCATTCCATTCTATCGTACTATTTTCAGCCACCACCACCGACTGAATCGCACCATAACGCGAATTATCAGATTTCACCACACGTATTAAATGTTCATCTTTTAACTCAGGTTTCTCTGGAGCACCATAACGTTCTGTCAATAGTTTATTAACGGTATTCAATTGATGATTCATGATTGAAATTTCACTATTAACAAAATCATGATACAAATCTACTAACTTTTGGAATCCTGCTCCCAAAGTGATGTCTCCCAAGCTCTTTAAATATGCATCAAAATCTTTACGACGATTCATCAATTTGTTTTTGTAACCTAAGAAATCTCGTGCATTTTTCTCTAATGCAAAATGCCCCTGAGCTTTAGTTAGCCAAGATAAATCTGCTATACGAAACTGAGATGAACTTTCATTATGATTATTAAGCGCATCATATATCTTATAGAAAAAATCCAACCGCTGATCAATACTTAAACCTGTCGTAACACCGCCATAATACTGTTCAACTTTTTCTACTGAACGAGCATAGCTAGCGCGCATTGTTATACCAAAATTCTTTACACGTTTTCTTACTCCCTTTACCGTTTTAATGTCAATTTTTAACATAACATCTGTCGATTTTTCAAAATTCTTATCTAACTCTGTACGCACCGTATCAATCTGCTTCCTATTGTATTTTGCAGTAGCCAACTCATATCGGTCAGGTACCTTGGGAGCAAAATAAACCAATGTTCCCTTATTCTGTACGGGGTCTTCATCCGCATTAAAATAAAGATACGTATCTTGTTTGGCCTCTGTACCCGTGCGTGTACCATCATAATTACCTGCAATCATGGTACCTGCCATTAATCCATAATTTTGAATTTGCCCTTCATATCCTGATAAATACTTGGGTTCATTCACACTATAAGCATCATCAATCTTAGATTTTGCCAATAACGCTGCGTGATTGCCTGAGATAATTCCTGTATTGATAATGTCGGATTTCATCTTTTGATCAAAGGCTATTCCTACACCTGATGCTAAGTAATCAATTCGTGCATAACTGCCGTTGGAATAACCATGATACATCTTGGCATAACCACTAATGACACCGCTATTATTGATATGACCCAAAGAAGCCGTATCGCCATTATGTCGTCCTGTAAACAAACTGATACCATTACCACTACCTTTGATATCGCTAATAGCATTGACCTCACGACACCCGTCAGAACTGCAAGTACGAACATTCTGTGGCGCATCAGGAACTTGATTGGGGCGTTGAAGTTTTGACCAAGTATCATTCGTAATGAGTAAAAATGCCAACTCAGGGGATTCAATATGTTCATTTCCACCTATTCCAGCTTTAGTCACCAAAGACCCACTAATGATCCCTTTATTATCAATATTACCCATACTAGCAGAATAGGTTTGGGCGGCTCCTGCCTGTAAAAAAGCAGAAATACCGTTACCCGAACCATAAGCAATCGCTCGAATATCGCCGTAGCCATTACCAGCACGTATATCGGCTTGTCCACTGATAACACCTATATTATCAATATCACCTATTTTCAATACTACCGCATCATCAGCCCGTTCCCCTTGTTCGTTCAAAGTCCCCAATGCCTGCTGTACCATTTCCAAATAAACATTTATACCATTCCCGCCACCGTAAGCTTGGCTTTGAGAGTACACATGAATCACATCAACCGAGTTATTAGCGGACTGTTGTGACAATTCACCCATCAGTCGTCCTGTATTATTAACTGTCCCTAATTCACTAGCAGTTCGGTGTTTTGCAAATCGTAAGGTATGAGCGGCGACACTAATAGCATTACCAGAATCATATGACCGAGTATAGTTAGTGCCTGGCGTGGTCACCGTTGCTCCTGCCGTTAATCGTGCCACCCCACTGATTACGCCATCATTATGGACTGCATTCAACATCGCTTTGTTTTGTTCTTCATAAGCATAGGTACGTTTATCTTTGGTCATAGCTTTAGCTCGTAAAGAAACACCATTACCAGACGACCAACTCACTGTAGCATAGTCCTGCGATGGTGTATCTTTCGCTGCCACACTATCTTGATGCCCATTTGCATGTAATTGACCTTGTATCAGCCCCTGATTATCTAGTCGTTCCAATGCAATCACTACCGACTTACCATATAAATCCGTATTTTTTTCTAGCCCTGCTAAATGAATATTGTCTGGCGTGACACTCATGTTCGCGTCAGCAAGCATGCGTAATGCAGACGTACGCATTGATACAGCACTTCTGGATCCGCCTACCATTGCATCTACGGCCACAGCATCACCTGTCCCATTATCAATATAGGTTCCATAATCAGTATCACCATAAATACTGACACCATTTGCACTTGCATTACTTAGAATAATGCTACGATGAGTCCCTTTGCCCGCATTTAATATCGCTCGTCCCTCTACAAGCCCACTATTTTCAATCGTTCTGAGATTTATCTCCACATCATTGTGGTTAGGCTGTGCGGTCCAGCCATAAGCATCAATTCCATTTGCCTCTCCATCTGTAGCAATGCTAGAACGATAGTCTTTCCATTCTGTCAAAACAGCGTCTTGAGGCAAAGGTATCTCTTCAATAATCCTATATGACTCCTGTGCATTTACCTCCAGTGAGCCATAAATATAGCCTTTATTTTTTGCACCTATTTGTGGAATCAGTCCATCCAAGTCATCTGGATTACCATACCAAATAATCCTAACAGGGTTACCTGTACGATTACGTGTACCCGCAAAGAAATACGCCTCTTCGGGATTCGGCTCCGTTACTTGAGAATTCATTAACACGCGTACATTTTCTGGCACAAAAGCATATTCAGAGTCACCCTGAACATATAGTTTGCGATCATTTGTAATCGCCCAAGATGTACTTAATGCCATTGCCACGATTGCGACAGTAGATTTCACTGCAAAAGATTTCATCTCTCCTCCCTTTTTTAATAAAAATAATGACCTAATAGGAACATTTCTATGTCCCATTGGTCATTTCATTTTCCCCTAACAAACCTTTTTCATCATAACAATATTATTAATGATAATCAATATCATTATTATTGTTTATAATATATAGTTATCCATAATGAAATAGCTTTGATGCTTAATAAATGACTCACTAGCATTACGTCGTAGAAAAAAGGAGGAAAAATGATAACTTTAACAGGTGAGACTATGGGTTCATTGTGGCAAGTGAAAATTGCTCAAGACCAGATTCCTATACAAGATACACAGACGATTCGACGCAGTATTGAACTTGTGTTGGCGATGATTAATGATCGTATGTCAACCTTTATTCCAACCTCAGAGATAGAACAAATTAACCAAAATCACAGTACCTCCCCTATTAAAATCTCACCAGAAATGCACGAAGTGTTAACTCATGCACTTTGTGTATGTAAAGAAACTGATGGCATATATGACATTACCGTTGGAGACTTGGTAAATGCTTGGGGTTTTGGTCCAGTAAAGACCGTCAATCGTCCAGAGAATGCACAAATTCAGGAATTGTTAAAGCATGTAGGTTGGCAAAAAATTTCTTTAACAACGGACGGTTACTTATTAAAAACCGATGCTCATGTCCGCCTAGATCTTTGCTCAATTGCTAAAGGGTATGCCATTGATAAAGTTGCTCAATTATTAGAAAGTTGGGGCTATCATGATTATTTAATCGAAATAGGCGGAGAAGCCTGTGTAAGTGGCTACAAATATCATGAACCATGGCATATTGGTATTGAACGCCCTGAATGGGGTGGCGGTCATCATTATGAACAAATATTGGGGCTGGGTGGCACCAAACTAAGTATGGCGACCTCAGGTAATTATAAGAACTATATCAAACAAGGAAATATCGTGACAGCACATGAAATCGACACCCGAACAGGCTACACAAAATATTCGTCACTACTTTCGGTAACCGTTATCGCACCGACTTGCATGATGGCCGATAGTTACGCAACCGCCCTTTATTTACTGGATACACAAGCCTTAGAGTTTGCCACCACACATAACATTGCAGCGTTTTTCATTATCCATGATCCTAGTTTAGAACAAGGCTACCGCACTGTCATCAGCCCAAAGTTTAAAACACTTGTAATGCAAAAATAAAGAACTCACCCCCTTGGATACGGTCATTCATCAAGAGGGTTGCTTCGTTTTCTGTTAGGCTTACTACACATTATTGTGTTATTCCTCTTCTTGTACCTGCTCCAATATCTTTAGAAAATCTGCACTCGAACGAGAACCCGTTAGGGCAATTTTTTGATTGATCAGAAAAAAGGGAATGCTCTGAATATTTAACTGCATGGCTTCTTGTTCATCATTTCTAACTTCTTGGCAATATTCATCACTATTTAGCATGTCAGCCACTTCATGCGGATTCAGTTCTACTTCCTGAGCCAATAAAATAAGCGTTCGATGATCGGCAAGTATCAAATTATCTTCAAAATATGCTTTCATCAGTCTTGCATGCATCGCTTGTTCTCGCCTTTTCCTACGTGCAAAGTGAGTTAAACGGTGTGCATCAAAAGTTTGGGTATTTTGTACTTGTTCATAATTCATCAAAATACCCGTTTGGCGTGCATAATGTTCGATAGAACGAATCATATGGAGTGCCTCTTCTGGACTTTTTTGATATTTTCTCTCAATGCGTTGCTGCGTACTGTTTGTCACGATATGACTGGCATGAGGATAAAGTTCAAACGATTTATATTGCACATTTACTGGCTTTTGAAACTGGATAAGTGCTTGTGCCAGTTGCTTTTCAGCAATATAACAAAATGGACAAGCGTAATCGAACCAAATATCTATTGTCATCATGAACATACCTTATTTCTTACTTTGATAAAATGGCTCAAACGGAAAAAGATAAGTGCCACAAGAATCAGCCCGATTCCTAATATCTTGCCACTATTTAAAATCTCTGACATAAAAATAACACTTAACAATAAGGTCCAGACAGGTTCTAGAATCATAATAATGGCTGCATGACCGATGTCACTATGCTTTTGTCCCAAAGTCTGCAACAAGAACCGAGCATTCGTGCCAATCAATACACTGAGCAAAAGCCAAAGCCATGTATCAAATGCTACGTGAGTGGGTATCGGTTCTACTATTAATGAATACATACCATTTAATAAACCTACCATCAATAGCTGAATGGTGGTTAATGCTAAAACAGGAACATGCTGCGTATAACGATTATTCAAAACAAATTGAATGGCAGCAAAAATCGCTGCTAATAAAAAGAAAACACTATCGAGTGCAAAACTTCCTTTCCCTTGTGTATTAGCAAGAAAATAAATACCTAAAATGGCGATTGGAAAAGCATACCAAAATGGTTTACTAGGTATTTGGCGAAAGAAAAGCCAAGCCACCATAGGTGATATCAACATCGCCACACTTAGTAAAAATGCGCCTTTACCTAGTTCCGTACTATACTTAACACCTAATACCCAAAAGAAAAGATAAAAACTAAAAGTAATCCCAACGAGTAACGCATTTTTCCATTGTTTTCGATTCATTTGTCGCATTTGTGGTAATGCAAAGGGTAAAAAAATTAACCCTGCAAAACAAAATCGTAAACTTACAAAAGCTACCGCTGAAAGCCCCGCAATCGCATGTTTTGAAAATAACCAGCCTAATGCTGCCGCGATGGTAGTGATAAATAATATGATTTCACCATAATATTTGGTTTTCATTGTTGTCCTCATTATTTGACAAATAATCAACTTGCATATAATAATTTATTTATTGTTGAATTTGTGTCAACCATAAGATGTAAAAATAGCAACTAGGATAAAATAATGGAAATCAGTAATTTAAATGATTTAATCGCATTTGTAGAATCGATAAAATATCAATCTTATAGCGTTGCAGCCAAACAACTGGGACTTAGTCGATCAGCCATTAGCAAACGTATTAGTCGCTTAGAGGATAGATTGGGCATTCGATTATTACAACGCAATAGTCGTCATATCAGTTTAACGGATGACGGACAATTATTTTATGAACGTTGTGTCAATATCTTAGAAGAATTAGAAGATGCTGAACAATTATTAGCTCAACGCCTGAATGAACCTCGCGGTAAATTAAGAATCAGTGTACCAACGGGTTTAGGATTGCTCGTACTTCCACCCATTATTCAAGCGTATTTAAAGCAATATCCACAGGTAGAAATAGAAATATCCTTATCTGATCGTTATGTTGACTTGGTCGAAGACGGGTTTGATTTGGCTGTACGCGTTGGCATACCTAATTCCGAAAGTCGTCTATTAGCACGAACCATCAACTTGCAGCCACTATTACTATGTGCCTCGCCCGATTATCTAAAACAATACGGTACACCCCAAAAACCTGACGATTTAGTCAATCACCAATGTCTTCACTATGTACAAAATGGCAGTATTTCCGCTTGGAAATTTCAACATGGTGGAAAATTACAAACCTTTATTGGAAAAGGACGTTATCGAGCAGATAATGTCCAACAATTAGTTTCGTTTGCTGCCGCTCATTTTGGTGTGGTGCAGTTATTTCATTATTTGGTCAAAAATGAACTCGAAGAAGGACGATTAGTACCTATTTTAACGGAATATCAAATCCCTGAAACCGCGATTCAAGTGGTCTATTCAAGCAGAAAACAACTCTCCCCTAAAATTCGTTCTTTTATCGATTATCTAGCTGAAAACTGGAGATAATGCAGTTTTCAGGCAGTTTGAACCGTTTCGCTTATTCTCGGTCACAAAGTATCCTTTACATTAAAGTTGAAGTTTGAGTATTTAAATATTTTTGCTAAATATGAATAACTATCTATCTGATATGACATTTAGATTTTTATTATTTCCTATTACTTAATTGTGTTTTTCTAAAATAGCTCTTTATTGTTTATGCTTTGTTCGCATATAGTTATTGATGTGAAATTAAACAATCCATAAGGAATAAAAATGATAACGATTAGAAAATCTGAGCAACGTGGACAAGGTCAATTAGAATGGCTGACCAGCTTTCATAGTTTTTCTTTTGCCCAGTATTATGATCCTCAACATATGCATTTTTCACATTTGCGTGTAATCAATGAAGATTTTATTGCCCCTACCAAAGGCTTTGGTATGCACCCTCATCAGGATATGGAGATTTTAACTTATGTCTTACAAGGAAGCGTAGCACACCAAGATAGCATGGGCAATCGCACTCAAGTCAAAGCAGGAGAATTTCAAATCATGTCTGCTGGTTCAGGAATTTTTCATTCTGAAATTAATCCTAGCCTTGATGAAACTTTGCATTTATACCAAATATGGATTATTCCAAATCAAAAAGGTATTACACCTCGTTATGCACAAGGGAAATTTGCCGATAAACAAGGGGCAAGTCTGATTTTATCACCACAAGCAGAACAAGGATCATTTAAGATTTATCAGAATATGCGATTATGGCGTTATCAATATCCAGCTTCTCAAAATATTAGCTTGAATTTAGATAAAAACAGACGTTATTGGCTACAGTTGATTAAGGGAAAATTGCTGTTAAATGGGGAGTATTTAGCAAGCGGTGATGCAGTGGCTATCACACAAGAATCCGATTTAACCCTGCAAACAGAGGCAGATACTGAGTTTCTATTGTTTGATTTGGTTTGAGTTTTTATGAACAACCTTGCCCTAGATACATTTTCTCTTCAAATAGGTTAAACTCTAATATTCTTAATAAATTAGAGGCAATGATGAAAATGAAATATGGAGTGATTCTCAGAAAATTCTAATGTTTTATTAGAATTAGGAGAATCCTATGAGTAGAAGCTACAGAAAAACATCAATCTGTGGATATAGCTGTGCAGAAAGTGAAAAACAAGACAAGCTTATGGTCAACCGCAAGTTTAGACGTTGCTCACGACAGCTGATTAAAATGGGTAAAGATGCACCTATTCATCTTCGTGAAATTAGCCGAAGATGGCTTTTTAAAAAGATAGGAAAGCAGTATTTTGATGCCAAAGATTACCCAAAAGGAATGCGAAAGTAGCTTAAAATAAAAGCCCCCGTATCATAGTGATCGGGTAGAACTAGGTGAAATATTCATATCGAATCATTTCACCTAGTTTTTTATTTACCCCAACAAAAAATCCCGAATATGTTGATGCATCACCCCTTCTACATTCTCCTGCCAGAGTTCATCCATTGTCACAACATATTTGGGATAATTATCTGCGATAGATTGTAGCGGTGAGAATTCTCGTTTAACGGTTTCCTCACTTTCTAGTTTATAAGCTACTTGAACATAGATTTTTTCATTTTGTTTTTCAGCAATAAAATCAATTTCTTTGTTACCTAATTTACCTATATAAACTTGATAGCCGCGTCGTTTAAGCTCCAAATACACCAGATTTTCTAAAATGCCTGCAATCAGACTAGTACGAAATCCCATTTTTGCATAAAGCAAAGAAACATCGCCTAAATAGAATTTTTCTTGTGTTTTTAGAATCTCTTTACCTTTTATATCAAATCGCTCAACACGATGCAAAATAAAAGCACTTTCCAACGCTTTTAAATAGTTATAAACCGTATTTAAATCCACTTTTCGCTGCTGACTTTTAAAATAATCTGCCACATTTTTACCTGAAAAAGTATTGCCAATATTATCAAAAGCATATTTAACAATCCGTTCCAACAGTTCAACATCACGGATTTTATGGCGTTGAACCGTATCTCGCAACGTTACCGAAGCATAAATATCTTGCACAATTTTATAGACAGTTTCTGAATCATAATCGGCGGTATGTACCATAGGAAAGCCACCTTTGTGCAAATACTCATCAAAAAGCGTATTAAAATTTTGTACCGTTTGTTCCGTATAGCTTGCTTTAAAATCCAAAAACTCTTGATAAGAAAGCGTAAAAATCGGTATTTCCACGTAGCGACCTGCTAAGTATGTAGCCAATTCGGACGACAACAGATGAGAATTTGAACCCGTAATATAAAGATCAAGATTAAAATCCACCATAAAAGCATTAACCGCCTTTTCCCATTCCACCACTTCCTGAATTTCATCAAGCAGAAGATAATATTTTTCTGTCGTCTGCACCTTTTCTTTGACCAAAGTATAAAGTTTGTCTGCCGTTTTAACATCAGCAAATACAAAGCTTTCAAAATTAATATAAATGATTTGATGCTCCGCAACACCCTGCTTTAACAATTCTTTTTGTAATATCTTAATGACCGTTGATTTCCCTGAACGACGAATACCCGTGATCACTTTGATAACGGGCATATTGATAAATAGTTTAATTTTTTTCAAATAATTTGGACGGTTGATCATAAAGTTTTTTAGTTATGCTCATCATAATAATATCATTATGATATTAACATATTTTACGGTTATAACCACAAAAACTTTATAAAATTACATACTTTTTATGGTTATAACCATAAAAACTTTTTTGTTTATGCAAAGTAAATAATCGCTAATGGAATTAATTTTTTGATTACAGATGAATTTAAACATATTCGTCCAATCTATCATTCTAATGTAACGTTACCTAATGCTTGTTCTACGATTTTTTCAATATTATTGTCGTTTCCACTTATGGAATCAAATAATTTTTCATTTCTTGAATGAATTTCAAAAGAGTCTGCTTTTGCACTATCGAAAACTATTTTTGTATTTTTCGCCAAATGAGTCGCTATCAATTCAAAAACGTCTTTATCTACTTTTCTAGCATAAAAACCATTATCTAAATCTTGGTGATATCTGTCTATTTCTGCATTAAAGTACTCATCATTTTTCTCCTTATATCGTTTTGATTATATAAAAAAATAAATTAAACAATCAATTAGGGTTTTATACTAGTGTATAACTCCTGCCCCAACTCCACCGCACTTTTTTTTACTTTAACCCGTCTTACTCCGATTTTTACTTTTAACACGATGATGTTCTATATATCAGACCGATAAATAAGAGGAATAAAAATATGATGTTAAAAACTTGGCTTATTATCTAATTGCGATATAATTTTAAGTCAGGAAATATTGCTTTACATGGGAATATCATATGATGAAGCCACAGTTGTTTGGATTACAATCATCCAACAGAGATTTTTCACAGAAAGAAGCATGGGGAAAAAATCAATTTAATTCATCGTTCCCAGTAGCTTTATGTTGCTATATGTCACATAAAAACATAGAGGCTAATTATTTAATTGTTCAAAATAATAAAATCATTCATACCACAATTGACATTCCATCTATTTTAAATATCGATCCAAAAGATAAAAACACATTTTTTGCCTTTGAAACGGCACACTCTCCTTTTACTAAGTATGTTGTTGGTTCTTTACCCCGCACAGATGTAGTTATACAGAATAAAAACACTGGAGTTTGTTTACGTGGATTGGAAATTAAACTTACTGCGTTACCCGATCATACAACCTGTCATCTAACTGATGCAGAATTTGGTTGTGAAATTGTCATTCGTCCTGATACTATTTGTTATTTGGCATGTAGCCTAGCAGAACTATTTGCTGATAACCTTCAACAATACATAATATTACCTAAAGTATCAAAAAAAATTAATTGGTCAGATCCTGCACAAGTTATCACTTTATTTCCTGATATAAAAAGAACTTTAGAAAACCTGTGTCAAGTGCCAGAATCATTACAAAAACCATTCTTACTTCAACCAATCTGGAAAACAGAGGGAAAGTCCTCAAGACTAGCAAATAACTGTTTAGATGTATTTGTTTGGAGTGAGATTGCTTTTGTGCAGTTTATACTATCTATTTCCAATTTAAATACCAATATATTCTCTATCAATAGACAAACAAGGACGGCTATTTGGCTTTATAAAATGTTAGTAGAAATTATTCAACAAGGACAATTTAACCATCATCGTATTATTGATGAATGTTCCTATAATACTAAAAATGATAAGGCTTTTGCTTCATCTGGACAGATAACTAATCCATTTATGCAGTGCAAACGATTAGAAAACCCAATAATTTCAAAATCTGAAATTAAAGAAATTATTTTGGGTGGCGGACAGGAATTATTAAGTCCAGAAAGACGTTTTGATGCCATTATTTATAATTCACCAGAGTTATTTTTATGAGATGTATTGATTTATTTGCAGGTTGTGGCGGATTATCTTTAGGCTTTCAAAAAGCAGGGTTTGAAATATGTGCCGCATTTGAAAACTGGGAAAAAGCCATTGATATTTACAAAAAAAATTTTGATCATCCTATATATCAAATTGATCTAAAAGATGAACAAAAAGCCATAGAAACAATTTATCCGTATCAACCTGACTTAATTATGGGTGGACCTCCGTGTCAAGATTTTTCAAGTGCAGGCAAAAGAGACACTAGTTTGGGACGTGCTGATTTGACTTATCACTTTGCCAATATTGTTTGTCACATCAAACCGAACTGGTTTGTTATGGAAAACGTAGAACAAATCAAAAAAAGTCATATTCTACATGATGTTATTAAACAGTTTATAGAGGTAGGATATGGTTTAACTTCCGTTATTTTAGATGCATCTTATTGTGACGTGCCTCAAGCAAGAACACGCTTTTTTTTAATTGGCAAATTAGGTGAAAACCACCATTTTTTAACCAATGAATTAACAAGAAACCTTTCTCAAAAGCGTATGACGGTGCGTGATTATTTAGGCGAATCACTAGGTTTAGAATACTATTATCGACACCCAAGAAACTATAATCGACGAGGCATATTTTCAATTGATGAACCTAGTCCAACTATACGCGGTGTTAATCGCCCTATTCCTAAAGGGTATAAACTAAATCATAGCGATCCTCAAGGCGTTAATTTATCTGACATTCGTCCTTTAACAACAATCGAACGTAGTTACATCCAGACATTTCCCAAAGATTTTATATTTTCAGGGACAAAAACAGATTTAGAACAAATGATTGGTAATGCAGTACCTGTCAATTTAGCAAAATTTATTGCAAAAGCAATTCAAAACTTTACCTATCATAATGGTTCGGAAGTGCAAATGAGTTTATTTCATCTCCCAGAAAATACATTTAAACTACCCACAAGAACCTTAGTGAAGTAGTTTTCCTTTATAAGTCTGTGTTTTCTCTTACGGCAACGTGATGAAGGGATATGAAAGATGGGCTAACAAACACTATTGGCCAACTTCATTATGTATGAATGACAAAAGGATTAATGACATTTTTTCTCAAGTAATTACTCAAGAAAAAAATCATTGTTTTCTAGTTCTATAGAGTCAAAAAACCTTCTAGCCTGTGATTCAACTTTGATTTCAACGAATTCAATCACATTATTAGTCACTTATTCGTTATAACCATCCACCTTAATATACAGGCTGTTTATCACTTCAAATTATTTGATAAAAATTTTATCAATCGTTCACTATGTGGATGATTGAGTACTTCTTGAGGGCTACCTTGTTCGGCAATTTGGCCTTGATCCAGATAGATAATCTGGTTAGAGACTTCACGAGCAAAGCCCATTTCATGCGTCACCACGATCATCGTTCTACCTTCTTCAGCGAGTACTTGCATGGTTTTTAATACCTCACCTACCAGTTCAGGATCTAAGGCAGATGTAGGTTCATCAAACAATAATACCTCAGGATCCAAAGCTAATGCCCTCGCAATAGCCACTCGTTGTTGTTGTCCACCTGATAATTGAATCGGATATTTGTGAAGCACATCAGAATTTAGTCCGACTTTGGCAATCATGGCTTCAGCACGCTCAACCGCTTGTTGTTTAGGCATTCCAAGTACATGAATGGGTGCCGCAATAATGTTTTCCAAAGCATTCATGTGTTGCCATAAATTAAAATGTTGAAACACCATGCTTAATTTGGTACGCATACGTTGAAGTTGGTGAACATCTACAGGTACCAAATGACCTTTTACTTGTTTGACTTTTAATTCTTCGCCATGCACAAAAATCTGACCTGAATCAGGTGTTTCCAGAAAATTAATACATCTTAAAAACGTACTTTTGCCCGAACCACTGGATCCGATAATACTAATGACATCTCCTTTTTTTGCATCCAAAGAAATGCCTTTTAGTACCTGAACATTACCGTAACTTTTATATATATCTTTGACTGAAAGACTATAAACTGGTGTTGTAGTATCCATATTCTTTCCTAACGTGAACCCTGATCACGATTTAAAAATTTCATCTGACGCTTTTCTATAACTCTAAATATGCCGACCAATATAAACGAAATAATGGCATATAGGATAGCAGCAATACCAAACGCACTAAATGAATCATAAGTAGCACTATTGACATCGCGAGCCACTTTTAGGATTTCGGGTACGCTAGCCGTAAACGCCAATGACGTTGCATGTAAAACCAAAATGATTTCATTCGTGTACAAAGGAAGTGATCGTTTAATCGCTGAGGGCAAAATAATATATCGATAAATTTTGTACTTGGAAAATCCATAGGCCTGAGCCGCTTCAATCTCATTTTGGGGTAGCTGTCGTATTGCACCAGACAAAATCTCCACCATATAAGCACAGGTATTTAATGTGAATGCCAAAATCGTACAATTAAAACCAACTTTAAAGAAATCATCCAAATACGGAATACCTTTGACTAATGAAAAAATCCCCGTATAAATAATGAGTAATTGGACATATAAAGGCGTTCCACGGAACACAAAGGTATAAACCAAGACTGGCCAGCGTAAAAATTTATTTTTAGAAGCTTGGCAAATGGATAAAGGAATGGCAAAACAAGTTCCTATCATCACACTTAAAATCGTGATCCATAAAGTCATTGCAACGCCAGAAATATTATCTGTCACACCTAGGTATTGGCGCCAATATTCCAACCAAATAGTTAGCAAATCAGAATCTGCTAGTAGCGATTGTAATTTTTCAATCATGTGCTACTCCTTTGCGTACCGACAGAAAAACGTTTATTCAGCAGATTCAAAATAATGCCAGCAATAACCGAAATCATCAAATAAATAACGCCCGCCATGACGGCAAAATACATAAATTTCTGAGTCGATCCCGAAGCATACTGGCTAATACGGACAATATCTTCTAATCCAATGAGAGACACTACGGCAGTGGCTTTCAGAATCACTTGAAAATTATTACTGACCCCTGGTAAAGCATGTCTGAGCATCTGCGGAAACGTAATATAACGAAAAACCTGCCATTTACTCATTCCACAAGCAAACCCTGCCTCAATCTGTCCTTTGGGAATCGATAAAAAGGCACTTCTAAAGGTTTCGGTCATAAAGGCACCATAAATAAAAGATAAGGTGATTACGCCAGAAATTAGGGCATCTAACTGGTAACCTTGTTCATTACCAAATAACTCGCAAATCCAATTTACAATTTCTTGTAGGTTATAAAAAATCAATAGCAGCAATACTAAATCTGGCACACTACGAATCAATGTACTGTAGGTAGTCGCTGGGAAACTAATTAAGGGGTTACGAGACAACTTGCATAGTGCGGCAAACACACCAATTATCGTTGAAAACAGCACTGTCAGAACGGTCAACTCTATCGTTAACCAAGTTCCCGACCATATTTGCTCGCCATATCCATAAAAAATGGACTCATTTATCCAATGCCAAAAACCCATAACTTTATCGTATCTAAAACTTCTTTTCTTCTAATAACTATCGGTCATATTTATTAGATTTGCAATTATCTCTTACCATACCTTTTTATTTATTGACTAGGGTTTGTCCTGTCAATATTTAAATAGAAAAAATGCCTGAGTTATACCTTAAAAGGTACAGCGTCAAGCATTTTAACCGTTTATATTAAAAAAATCTTTTTTTCTTAACCGCTGACACTATTTCTGTGTACGAGGGTCCAAAATACCGAAACGATTGTATTTCTCTAGAATCTTAGCATAAGTGCCATCTGCTCTCATTTGTTCTAAAGCTTTATTAACATCAGCGATAAGTTTTTTGTCATTCTTACGGAAAGCAATACCACAACCTTCGCCAAAAATAGCTTTATCATAAACAAACTCGCCTGTTAGTTTAAACCCTTGTCCCTCAGGCGTGTCTAAGAAATAAATGGTCCCTGCTACATCCTGTAAAGACGCATCTAATCGACCTAGTGCCAAGTCTTGTTTTACCAACTGGTTCGTATCAAAATCCACTACTTTCACCCCATTAGGTTCCCAATATTTTTTGGCATAAGCGGATTGAATCGTACCTGCCTGAACCCCTACTGTTTTACCTTTCAATTCTTCAACTGAAGCACCAATATCAGGGCTGTTTTTAGCTACCATCAAACGTGTAGAGGTCACGTATAGCGGTTCACTAAAGCTGACTACTTTCTGACGTTCTGGCGTAATAGACATGGTCGATAACACCATATCGATTTTCTTAGAACGCAACGCTGGAATCATCGAATCAAAGGATAAGGTTACCCATTCACATTCCACATTCATCGCCTTACAAATATAATCCCCGATTTCAGGATCGATACCGACTAAATTACCCTTTGCATCATAAGACTCAAAAGGTGGATCAGCTGGATCGGTACCAATTCTTAATACCTGAGCTGCCTGAGCCTGGGCAAAGAACACAGTGGCCAATAAACTTGCAACCAATAGTTTCGCTTTCATAACTTCTCCTTAGCCAGCTTATTTGCTAGGCGATAAAACACTATATAAATCTGTCAAAAGTTGACTCAATTCAGTTGCCATCAACGTCATCGCAACATCATAACGTTCAACTTCATCCATATCACTATGATACTCATCTTCTTCCAGAATATCTATAGGGAAAACCCTTTTAATATCCCCATTATCAGTCAATAAGAATGACACCTTATCTTTCCAAGTAAGTGCTAATTTTGTGCAGCATTTGTCAGTCTGTAACAGGGTTTTGATTTGGGGATCATCAAGGCGATGATGAACGTATCGGATTTTAGCACGAGACTCATTAATGGATGTCAGCTCTGCGTCTGAATCAATGGTAAATTTACTAGGAGCCTCTTCTAGCAACCATTCACTCATGGCACTAGTGGGCGAACGTTTTAATTCAACCATCTCCAACGGTAATGGTGATAAAGAATCAGATAAAGTCGCGATCACGGCATCTGCTTTACTGGCCGAAGCCGTATCAATAACCAACCATCGATTGATGGGATCAATCCATACCGATAAATATCTAAAGATACTAAATGCTTGGGGACGTAATGTAAATTCAACCTCATCACGAATTTCTTTCATCTGTTTTCGACCTGGTTTAAACCCTTGTCTTTCCTCGATTTCTTGGGCTTTCTGAGCAGCAACCTGTCGAATAACTGAGGCCGGTAATAGTTTCGTTTCACTACAAAACTTTAAAAAATATTGTCCATTAACATGGTGGACAATAGAATCATCTGATTTAAAAACAGGCATCCAACCATCATTCTTATTATCAGAAAACTCGCCTGGCACAAACGTTTTATTAGATAAAGCCTTTTTTAAGCCTTCTAAATCAAAATTCCAATCTTTCGTTAAACGATATACTTTTAAATTTTTAAACCACATGCTGGGCCTCACTTTTTATTTAGTCCTACATTTTGCCATATCACTGTCTAAATTTCTAGTGGACAAAAAGGTCTCAACGACAAGCGATGTCTTGAAAGAATTGAATAAAATAAGCAACACATGACGAATAAAAAATATTTTTTGTATTTTTTTATTTACTGTTATTGCATACAGTACTTTTTAGTGTCATAATATTAAAAAACGGATTAATTAGGAACTTATATGTCTAGTAAGAAAACTACTGATAAAGCACAGTCTGAACGCGATAAGGCATTAGCGAACGCATTATCACAGATTGAAAAACAATTTGGCACAGGATCCATCATGCGATATGGTGATAACCAGGTACAGCACGATATTCAGGTTGTATCGACTGGTTCTCTTGGTTTAGATATTGCATTAGGTATTGGGGGATTACCTAGAGGCCGTGTGATCGAAATTTACGGACCTGAATCATCAGGTAAAACCACGTTAACGCTACATGTTGTTGCTGAAATGCAGAAGATTGGTGGCACCTGCGTATTTGTGGATGCTGAACATGCATTAGATATACAGTATGCGAAAAAATTAGGCGTTGACTTAGATAAGTTGCTTATCTCTCAGCCTGATACAGGTGAACAGGCATTAGAGATTACCGACGCATTAGTACGCTCGAACTCTGTCGATTTAATCGTTGTTGACTCGGTTGCCGCATTGACACCTCGTGCAGAAATTGAAGGCGAGATGGGAGATAACCTCCCTGGCCTACAAGCTCGTTTGATGAGCCAAGCACTAAGAAAATTAACCGCTTCGATTAAACGTTCTAACTGCACCGTTATCTTCATTAATCAGATCCGTATGAAGATTGGCGTGATGTTTGGTAACCCTGAAACCACAACAGGCGGTAACGCACTAAAATTCTACTCATCTGTTCGATTAGATATTCGCAAAGCAGGCAGTATTAAGAAAGGCGAAGAGATACTTGGTAGCGAGACGAAAGTTAAAGTCGTTAAGAATAAGGTAGCTCCTCCATTTAAAACCGCTACGTTTGACATTATGTATGGCACAGGTATTTCTCGCGAAGGCGAAATCATTGACTTGGGTGTAAAAGCAGGCATTATCGATAAGGCAGGTGCTTGGTACAGCTATAATGGCGAGAAAATCGGCCAAGGTAAAGATAATGTTCGTGAATTACTAAAAGACAACCCTGCTCTATCTGAAGAAATCGAACGAAAAATCCGTGAAAGCGTTGGTGTATTGACTGCCGACTACGAGGATGAATCAGAAGAGACTATTTTAGGCGATGATATAGAAAATTAAGTTTCCTACCCCGCACTCATATCATTTTTATCTCCTTACATGATATGAGTGCTTTTTTACATCTGGATACTTTTATGACTGTTTCTTTATTTGCACGAGCGATTTCTCTACTTTCTAAACGAGAGTATTCAGAACATGAACTTCGCAAAAAACTAGCTCCGTATAGCACAGACGATCCCGCCTTACTGGAAGAGGTTATCCAACGACTAAAAGAGCACCATTGGCAATCCGATAAACGTTTTATTAATGACTACATCACGAATAAATCGACTCGTTGGGGAACTCGAAAAATCCTATACGAATTAGAGAAACACCAGATTGATGATGAAACACTTTCTGAGCTAAAAGAAACGCTAAAAGAAACAGAGTTTGAACGAGCTTATGAGGTATGGAAAAAGAAATTTAAAGATACACTCCCCGAAACACCACAGGAATGGGCGAAGCAAGCAAGATTCCTTGCATCGCGTGGGTTTTCTCAAGATGTCATTATCAAGATTCTAAAGCCATAAAGCCTTATACTCGCTTATCCCCACCTTTAATACCCAGTGCTATCATTAATTTGCGGACTGTTTTGGCATTAATAATACGCCCAGAACTTCTTAACTTCTCTGTCACTCTTCGATAGCCGTAAGTACGATTACTTTTTGTATAGATTTTTTGTATCTCTCTTAAATTCCCGCTTTTTTATACCTCACAACAATCCCACCAACTAAAGTTGGTGGGATTGCTTTTTATAAAGTAATATTTAACGCTGTTAAAATATTTTTCTGCATTTTGGTTAGTGGAGCGGTGGTCGATCTCAGTTTTCCTTTATAGGTGTTAATCTTTTTCAGCTCCTTAATACTTCTTTTCAATCCTATATTTTTAGTTAATTCATGACTCGATAAGCAATGAATCATGTGCATTCTAAGGATTAATGCAATAAACCCTATAAATAACTTACCTTCCACTCTATCGCCTGAGTGAACACGTAATCGACTAAAGTCTAGACCATTTTTTAAATTATCAAACGCTTTTTCGATAAGCCCCTTTTTTCGATACACGTGTAATGCCGTTTCCGCATCCAATGATGGATGATTGGTAATGAGAACAATAAATCCTAATCGACTTATCGCTAGATCAATGGCTTCATTATTGGGCTCATACGCCAGATCGAGGTCTTTAGACTGTGTGACGTTAAATAATGCCGTCAATCCTGGTCTAACGAGTTTCTTGGTTTTTTGTAGTAGCTTTAATTCCTGTTCCTTTCTATCTAGGTCGTTATAAAAACTAACCAGTTGCTGATTGAATAAATCCTGATCCTTAATCACATGAGCTTTTAACTTTAACCCTTGAAGCGTGATATCAAGCGTTTTCGCTCTTTTTTGTGGGTTACTGAGTCTATCGACGTGCTTAAAACCTATGGCGTTACACTTATCGATTAAATCATCATACGTTTTTAAATTCGACGGTAAAAGTGTCAGAAACTCAATGCCTCTACGTTCAAGATCTTTAAATGTCTCGCTTCGATGAAACCCTTGATCCATCACCAAACTGATTTTTTTATCAATAGTATCCTGCATCATTTCAATCGCATAAGGCAGGTAGGTTTTATCATTCAGACTGCCTGAATACCAATCATACAGTAATGGTAAATGAACATTACGATCTAATAAAACAGAGAGATTAATCTGCCTTAACAGCTCCTTATCTCGGTTATACCCCAGTTCTAGCTCATCAATATTCTCACTGTAAGATGAAATGCTGGTCACATCATAAGCGTAAAACGCTGAATTAAAGCATTTAGAGTTTGACCACTTGTTTTTAAACTCCTCAATGTCGACAGGCATAATACCTTCAAAAAATTCACTTAACCTTTGTGAATTTTTTTGAAATCTCTCAGGTATTCTATGGTCTTGTGCCCAGTCCTTAAACCCCTCCATAACATTGCCTTCAGGCACCATATAACCAGCCAGATGACTAATTAATTCGCCCTCGTCTCCAAATATATTTAAAAGAATATCGCTAATCCCAAGTTGACGAAAAATGTTCATATAACAACTCACATATCCCGTCGAATACTCGTTAGATAGTTTGTGTGTCTTAGGCATTGGCTTATCAAAAATAACAAAATAATTTTTATTGGGAATGAGAAACCCTGTTTCCTCATCTAACTTCCCAATCAACGTGTCATTCGTTCTTTTAACTTTTTTATTCTCATCTCGATAACACTTTCCTCGTTTATAGAGGTATATGCCACTTTTCGTTTTTTGCTTTCTTAAACCAACATCAGGTAATGGGTACAGTTGCTTAATCATCTTTATTCTGTATGGTAGATATTGAAGTTACAATTTATTATATATTGTACCATACTAAATAAAATAAATAAAAGATTTTTTGTTAATATTCATAACAAAAAATCTTTTTGATACTGAAGTATGGTATAGAATTACGGGAATTTAAGATCTCTTTTTTAATAGTTTCGTATTTATCGCCACGTTTAATCACGCCAAGTTGGTAATAATAAGTACTTGGTTTGATCCCCACCACTTTAAAAAGTAAAGTTAAGCGGTAAGCATGTCGTAATTTATAAACCAACGCCGCACGTTGTGTGTTATTCAGACTATCTAGCGTTTTGTCTTTTAACAACACCCCTAACTTCTTCTCCAAAGAAATAAGCGCCCTATCTTGAGCCAGCCCATTATGTTTTGGCAACTTTTTACTCATAGCTTTTTCTCCTTTGAAAAAGAAATAGCAACACTATTTAATTTCATTCTATGCCTTTAATGATACATTGCAAAATCTGACTAATATTAAGGGTGCAGTTTTGTTATTTTTTTACAACACTGATGAACAAATATATTTTCTATTAAAAATAACAAGTAGCTTAACAAAATAGGCATCTTTGATCTGATTATTGTGCAGTGAACAAGATGGTTTATTTCTTTATTTCTTTATTTCTTTATTTCTTTATTTCTTTATTTCTTTGTTTCTTTGTTGTTTATAACAGAAAAGCTCCTTTGTGCATAATGGGCAACAAAGGAGCTTTTAACAATCGTTCTATATCGAATAATATGTCACATTAGGCTTCAACGCTTGCGATAGCTTTTGCCACATAATCGATGTTTTGTGAATTTAATGCCGCCATACAAATACGACCACTCTTAACAGCATAAATACCAAATTCATCTGCTAAGCGTGCGACTTGATCAGCCGTTAAGCCTGAGAAAGAGAACATACCTTGTTGATCAACCATAAAAGAAAAATCACGCTTGACCTCCAAAGCTTTTAATTTAGCAACCAAATCCACTCTGGTTTGGTGAATACGCTGACGCATTTGTGCCAACTCATTTTCCCACAACGCAAATAATTCAGGGTTATTCAATACTTTAGCCACCATCGCTGCACCGTGAATAGGTGGGTTTGAATAGTTAGAACGAATATTGCATTTTACTTGAGACTGCACTCTTACGGCATCATCAGCTGTTTGCGTGGTAATCGTTAAAGCACCCACACGCTCACCGTACAAAGAGAACGATTTAGAGAATGAGGATGCCACTAAAATTGAAATGCCTTTTTCTGCAAATAAACGAACGGCATACGCATCTTCATCCAAGCCTTTACCAAAGCCCTGATAAGCAATATCAAGAAATGGTGTCAATTCTCTTTCTTTAATAATATCTGCCAACACTTCCCATTGGGCATGGGTCATTTCTGCCCCCGTAGGGTTATGGCAGCACGCATGCAATACCACAATAGAACGTGGTGCTAACTGTTTAAAGAACTGTGTTAACGCCTCAAAATCTACTGAATAGGTTTGGGGATTGTAGTAAGGATAGGTATCTACTTTAAAACCCGCATTGGCAAAAATAGCGTGATGGTTCGCCCAAGTTGGGTTAGAAACATATACCGTAGCATCAGGAGTAACTGTTTTTAAAAAGTCAGCTCCTACTTTTAACGCCCCTGTTCCACCTAAAGATTGAAACGTCACCGCACGTTTTTCAGTGATAATTTTTGAGTTAGCTCCTAAAAGTAATTTTTGGGCCCCTAAATCATAAGCTTTTAAACCATCAATCGGCAAATAAGTACGAGGACTGTTTTCCTTTAGCAAGGTCTCTTCAGCCTGACGAATCGCTTGAAGCAAAGGAACTTTCCCATGATCGTCATAGTAAACGCCCACCCCTAAATTCACTTTATTAGGTCTTGCGTCAGCATTGAATTTTTCTGTGATACCCAAAATCGGATCACTGGGAGCTAACGGTACTGACTCAAAAATATTACTCATAATTATCGCCTTACGAAATAGTTAATGATAGTGTTAAAATTATATACTTTTTTAAAGAGAATGAAATCCTATTTTATATGTCTGAAGCTCATTTCAAACAGTTTGCAGGAAGCCCTTTCCAACTTTTACAACTCTACCCTCCTGCTGGCGATCAACCTCAAGCTATCGCATCCTTAGTTCAAGGAGTCAAAGATGGACTGATGTTTCAGACTTTATTAGGCGTAACAGGTTCTGGAAAAACCTATACCATGGCGAATGTGATCGCTGAATTAGGAAGACCTGCTTTGATCCTTGCTCCTAATAAAACCTTGGCGGCACAGCTATACGCGGAAATGCGAGCTTTTTTTCCTCGAAATGCCGTTGAATACTTTGTTTCTTACTACGACTATTATCAACCTGAAGCTTACGTTCCCACTAAAGATTTATTTATCGAAAAAGATTCCTCTGTCAATGAACAAATTGAGCAGCTTCGTTTATCTGCCACCAAAAGCCTTTTGGAACGCAGAGATACGATTATCGTAGGCACCGTTTCTACTATCTACGGTATCGGCAATCCTAATGACTACCATGCCATGGTGTTAACGTTAAGAACGGGTGATGATATTCCTCGAAAAGAGTTATTAGCACGCTTAGTTAGCATGCAATATCAAAGAAACGATATTGAATTTTCAAGGGGAAATTTTCGTGTTCGTGGCGAAATCATTGATGTTTTCCCAGCAGAAAACGCGGAACTTGCCTTACGCATCACATTGTTCGATGATGAAATTGAAAAATTAGAATTATTTGATCCTTTAACAGGCAAAGTACAACAAACCACGCCTAGGTTCACGATATACCCAAGTTCCCACTATGTTACTCCTCGCGCCACCATTCTTAGGGCCATTGAAACGATCAAAGAAGAACTGGTCGAACGTGGTAATGAATTACGTGCCAACAACCGATTGGTCGAACTGCAACGTTTAGAACAACGAACACGCTTTGATATTGAGATGTTACAAGAACTGGGGTTTTGCAAAGGCATTGAAAATTACTCTCGACACCTATCTGGTGCAGCACCTGGTGATCCTCCCCCCACACTCATCGATTACCTCCCACAAGACGCACTGATGTTTTTTGATGAAAGTCACAATATGATGGGACAGCTAGGTGCGATGTATCGAGGCGACCGTTCGCGTAAAGAAACCTTGGTGGAATACGGCTTCAGATTACCTTCTGCATTGGATAATCGTCCCTTAAAATTTGAAGAATTTGAACAAAGAATGCACCAAAGTATTTTTGTTTCCGCTACCCCTGCAAAATACGAGATGGAGCATTCGGATCAAATCGTGGAACAAGTCGTTAGACCGACAGGATTAATCGATCCAGAAATCATCATTCGCCCCGCCCTAAGTCAAGTTGACGACTTATTAAGCGAAGCAAATGCTACCATCGCAAAAGGTGAAAGAGTCTTGGTCACCACATTAACCAAACGGATGTCCGAAGACCTCACCCAGTTTTTATCTGAACATGGACTAAAAGTACGTTATCTTCATTCTGATATTGACACCGTTGAACGTGTTGAAATTATTCGTGATTTACGTTTAGGAAAATTCGATATCTTAGTGGGTATTAACTTATTAAGAGAGGGATTAGACATTCCAGAAGTCAGTTTAGTAGCCATTCTTGATGCGGACAAAGAAGGCTTTTTACGTTCTGAACGCAGTCTTATTCAAACCATTGGGCGAGCAGCTCGAAACCTGCACGGAAGAGCCATTCTGTATGCGGACCATATTACCGACTCCATGAAACGTGCCATCGACGAAACCAATCGAAGACGGCAAAAACAATTAGAGTTCAACAAAGTTCACGGCATTATTCCAAAAGGAGTCAGCAAAAAGATCGATGATTTAATCGATGGCGTTAGCTCAATTTCTGATACATCTGACACAGATACTCATGAACTTTTCCAAGGCGATGAAAAAGCCATTGCCAAAGAAATTAAACGATTAGAAAAACAGATGTTAGAACATGCGAAAAACCTTGAGTTTGAACAAGCTGCCGCTACACGAGACCAACTTAATCGACTCAAACAACAATTACTATTTGAAGCTTCCTAATACACCTTAAATCGTTGTGATGGACCTTGTGTTTTTCTTGTTTCGAGACATAGCAAGAGCTTCAAACCGAGCAATCAAGCTTTTGTCTGCCGATGTTTTACGCTCTAAACCGCTGTGATGGACATCTTAAATCGTTGAGATGGACCTTGTGTTTTTCTCGTTTCGAGGCATAGCAGGTGCTTCAAACCGAGCAATCAAGCTTTTGTCTGCCGATGTTTTACGCCCTGAACCGCTGCGATAGGCACCTTAAATCGTTGTGATGGACCTTGTGTTTTTCTCGTTTCGAGGCATAGCAGGCACTTCAAACCGAGCAATCAAGCCTTTGTCTGCCAATGTTTTACACCCTGAACCGCTGTGATGAACATCTTAAATCGTCGAGATGGAGGTTGTGTTTTTCTTGTTCCGAGGCATGGCAGGTGCTTCAAACCGAGCAATCAAGCCTTTGTCTGTCGATGTTTTATGCTCTGAACCGCTGTGATAGGTACCTTAAATCGTTGTGATGGACCTTGTGTTTTTCTTGTTCCGAGGTAATTTTTTGTGGGGATCGTGAAATACATATTTTTTTTACAATCGCTCATTCTTTTCCCCTGAAAAACACTCGAAAAAATTACAGTAAAGACACTGTATATAAAGTGAGTAACGATAAAACCACTAAAAAATAGCTTATCCTTTAAAAAATAAGAAAAAAATATTGACATTTTGAACTTAATCATCGAAAATATAACTGTACATTTAAACAGCAGGATATTCTATGATTAAGCTTACCGAACGCCAAAGTCAGATTTACGAATACATTCTTTCTTTTTTACAAAAATACGGTTACCCACCTAGTCGTGCCGAAATTGCACAGGAATTTGGATTTAAATCATCGAACTCTGCAGAAGATCATCTAAAAGCCCTTGCGAAGAAAGGTTGTATTGAGTTGACACATGGTAAATCACGCGGGATACGTGTTATCGAAGAAGCTGAAGATAGCTCATATTTACAGGAAAAGATTACCCAAATCACTTCTCAGATTCTTGTTCCATTAGTAGGACGTGTTGCGGCTGGTAACCCTATCCTAGCGATCGAACATATTGATCGACAGTTTGCCATTGATCCGAAAACATTCGATCTGTTGCCTGACTACTTTCTTGAAGTAAAAGGCGATTCCATGAAAGACATTGGCATTTTAGAAGGAGATTTCCTTGCTGTTAAACGACAGTCCGATGCGAGAAATGGTCAGGTCATCGTCGCACGCATTGATGAAGAAGTTACCGTAAAACGCTTTTTAAGAAAAGCCACTCATATCGAACTACTGGCTGAAAACCCTAATTACGCACCGATTATTGTCACTCCTGATATGCCTTTTACCATTGAAGGACTTGCAGTGGGGCTTATTCGTCCTCACTCATTTATGTAGGCATAGACTTAACGAAGAGGGTAATATTGCATTACCCTCTTTTCTCACCTCTACTAACAATACCCGCTCTACATCTCAATCCTCACCTCTCACACACTTCAATCTCAATCATTAAGAACCTCCTAAAAACTCCCACCCACTCTACACTTAACACCACCGCACTAATCACATTGCTTTTATCGCGTCAATACACCTATCTCACCCCCCCTCAATCACTGACTCACAGACCTCTCTTTTTTAACTGATCTAATCTATAAATAGCCTATACAATAATTGATATAAGAGGTATTTGACTAGTCTATATTTTTTGTAATATGATTAAATAATGAATAAAACGAGGTGAAAAAATGCCTGAAAACAAACAATTATTTCTACCTAAAGCGAATAAATCTTTGGGTTATTTTATTTATAACATTCAGCTTTCTATGGAGAAAATGATTAACGAAAGCATGAAGCCTTTTGATTTGACCAAAACCCAATGGCTTCCTTTATATCTTATCTCCAAATACGAACAAAGTACCCCCGCTTTTTTGGCCGAACAGTGTGATGTCGATACGGGGGCGATGACGCGTACATTGGATCGCATCGAGAAAAAAGGTTACATCATTCGCCAAAGAAGTCAGAAAGACAGACGCTCTGTTATGATTATTTTGACTGAAAAAGGGCAAGAAATCTTACAACAAACTCTACCCTTTATTTCAAACGCTTTGGACTTTCATCTCAGAGGTTTTTCACAAGAACGCAAAGACCTTTTATTGGATATGCTCAAAGAAGTGCTTTTAAATGGTCATCCTGATTTAGTCAGTCGCTATCATAAAAACACCTCTCTGGAACAAAGTCAAGAAGACTAAATTATTAGAGATTTTGCCTTCAAGCTCTGATAAAATAGAGCATTTAATCATTTTTAACACCTATTTTTTTAATTGAACTAAGATTATGGCTGGACATAGTAAATGGGCAAATATCCAACACCGTAAAGGTCGTCAGGATGCCAAACGTGGAAAAATTTGGACAAAAATCATTCGTGAAATTACTGTTGCTGCGCGTGCAGGTGGCCCTGATCCTGCTGCCAATCCTGCCCTTCGTCTTGCATGGGATAAAGCAACGGCTGCTAATATGCCAAAAGACAATATTCTTCGTGCTATCCAACGTGGTAGCGGTGCGTCAGACGGCGAAAATTACGAATCGATTCGTTACGAGGGCTATGGAATTGGCGGTGCTGCCGTTATTATTGATTGTATGACAGACAATCGCACTCGCACGGTTTCTGATGTACGCCACGCTTTAACAAAACACGGCGGTAATCTAGGTACGGACGGTTGCGTAACATTTATGTTCAGACATTGTGGTCAGTTTATTTTTGGACCAGGTAATGATGAAGACAAAATCATGGAAGTCGCTCTAGAAGCAGGAGCTGACGATATTATTACCGATGAAGAAGGTGTCATTGAGGTATTATGCGAACCTGCTGATTTTCATACTGTCAAAGATGCGTTACTTCAAGCGGGTCTCACCCCTGATTCAGATGCAATTTTAATGAAACCGTTAAATGAAACAGTATTAACGGGTGAGGATGCCGTCAAGATGCAAAAAATTCTAGATATGCTAGAAGAATTAGATGATGTACAAGAAGTATATACCAGTGCTGTATTAGAGTTGGAATAAAGATGAAAATATTAGTGATAGGAAGTGGCGGTCGCGAACACGCTTTGGCTTGGAGATTATCCCAACCCGAACATATTGAAAAAGTTTATGTGGCACCTGGAAATGGTGGCACACAGGTAGGTAAACTTGAAAACTTACCTATCACTGATTTTGAAGAGTTGGCATCTTTTGTACAAACTGAACAAATTGCCTTGACTGTTGTGGGTCCTGAAGCCCCTCTAGCCGCTGGCATCGTAGACTTTTTTTCAGAAAAAGGTTTACCTATCTTTGGCCCCCGAAAAGCCGCCGCACAGCTTGAAAGCTCTAAAGACTATGCTAAAGCCTTTATGTTCAGACACCATATTCCTACTGCTGAATATGCAACATTTAGCGATGCAAAAAAAGCACATGACTATTTAAATCAACACCCTGCTCCTATCGTTATTAAGGCCGATGGCTTGGCTGCTGGCAAAGGAGTCATTGTCGCGATGACCGATGAACAAGCACATCAAGCTGTCGATGATATGCTAGAGGGTAATAGCATGGGGCAAGCTGGCTCAAGAGTGGTTATTGAGGAATTCTTAGAGGGCGAAGAAGCTAGTTTTATCGTTTTATCAGATGGTAAAAACATTCTTCCGCTTGCCACCAGCCAAGATCATAAACGTCTAAAAGATCATGATGAAGGTCCGAACACAGGAGGCATGGGTGCCTATAGTCCAGCCCCCATTGTTTCTGATACCTTACATCGTCGCATTATGAAAGAAGTCATCGAACCTAGTATTCAAGGGATGGCCAAAGATGGTTTACCTTACACAGGCTTTTTATATGCAGGTTTAATGATTGGCCCAGGTGATGACGAACATCGCTCTATCAAAGTACTTGAATTTAATTGCCGAATGGGCGATCCTGAAACGCAGCCCATTATGATGCGAATTAAAAATGACTTTTCCAAAGTATTATGCTTGGCCTGCAATGGCAAACTAAACGAAGCACATATCGAGTGGGATCCTCGAACGGCTTTAGGCGTTGTTTTAGCGGCACCTGGTTATCCTGAAAAACCTGTCACAGGTCAAGTGATCACACACCTGCCCTCACCAAACGAACATTTATGTGTTTTTTATGCGGGCACGAAACTTAACGAAAACAAAGAATTAATCAGCAGTGGCGGTCGAGTATTATGTGTTACGGCTTTGGGCGATAGCGTGGAAAGCACTCGTCATGCGGTTTACCAAGCCATCGCTGATATTCACTTCCCAGATTGTCAATATCGCACGGACATTGCATGGAGAGCGTTAAAACGTTCATGAAAGTAGCTTTGTTAGGAGGCAGCTTCAACCCCATTCATTATGCTCATCTGGCCTTGGCTCAAGCTGCACTAGAAATCGTGGATAAAGTTGAATTTTTGCCTGCCAAAGCACCTTGGCAAAAACCGACTATGTCCACCACACCCCAACAGCGACTGGATATGATTAAATTGGCCATAGCCGATGAACCAAGATTTGCCATCAACACCTGTGAATTAGAACGAGCGGGAAAAACCTATACAATTGATACGCTAAGAGACTTGTGTAGCGCCAACGATGCACCTGAATACTACTGGATAATGGGTTTAGATCAATTAAAAAATTTCAAAAGCTGGTACAACTGGCAAGAAATTCTTAGCTATGTTAAGCTATTAATTGCATCCAGACAGGAAACACTCACTCACCGCATCATTGAACATATCTTAGGTAGCGAATACGCTCATTTATGCACTATCCTACCGTTTTCTCTTTTGCCCATATCCTCTACCGATATTCGCGAAAGAATAAAAAATGATGCCTCGATCGCTCAGTTATTACCTGCATCGGTCGAACATTATATTTATCAACATCACTTATATAAAACGTAAATATGAATTTAGAAGCACAACAAAGATTAGTTATTGACGCTTTAGAAGATGTCAAAGCAATGGACATAAAAATCTTTAGCACTAGCCATATAACCAGCTTATTTGACTGCGTCATCATTGCAAGTGGTACCTCTAACCGCCAAACACGAGCCTTAGCAAATAGCGTGGAAGATAAAGCGATTGAAGCGAACATTGAGATTCTGTCTCGCGAGGGCGATGATACGGGCGAATGGATTATTTTAGACCTAGGCGATATCATTGTGCATTGTATGCAACCTGCCATCCGTGCTTATTATGATTTAGAAAGTATTTGGGGAGGTAAGCCCGTTCCAATGAAGCTATTACCCCAATCTTTAGAAGTCCCACCGATTAACCCCATCTTAGACTAATTGCAATGAAATTCTACATCATCGCAGTTGGGCAGAAAATGCCTAAGTGGGTAAGCACTGGTTTTGAAGAATACGCCAAAAGAATGCCAAAAGACTTTGCCATCGAACTGATAGAAATCAAGCCAGAACCTCGAACACAAGGCAAAACAGTCGAACAAATGATGAGTGCAGAATCAAAAAGAATTTTGAATGCGATACCTCATCATTGTCATTGTATTGCCTTAGATGAACATGGAGAGGATTTGACCACGCTAAAATTATCTAAACGTTTACATGATTGGCAGTACCTTGGACAGGATATTGCATTGATTATTGGCGGTCCTGATGGTTTAGATAAAGATTTAAAGCAATCATGCCAAGAACTTATTCGTTTATCTTCTTTAACCTTACCACACCCAATGGTTCGTATTTTACTAGCTGAACAACTGTATCGTGCTTGGTCTATTCTTCACCATCACCCTTACCATCGAGCTTAATTATGCATATCTATCTTGCCTCTGCCAGTCCCAGACGACATGAACTATTAAACCAAATTCATGTCTCTCATGATGTATTGAACGTCCCTGCTCCAGAGGGAGAAGACGAGCCCATTTTACCTGGCGAAGATCCCTTAGACTACGTCATTCGAACCGCCAAAGACAAAAACATTCTTGCCCAAGCTTATCTAAAACAAACTGAATTACCCATTCACCCTATTTTGACCGCCGATACAACCGTCGTTTATCAGCAAACTATTTTGGGCAAACCTATCCATGAGCAAGATGCTAAAGAGACGCTTCAATTATTATCTGGAAAATGGCATGACGTTCGAACCGCTGTCGTTCTCAGTTATCAAGACATCCTATTGGAAAGCATCTGTACCAGCCAAGTCTTGTTTAAACCATTAAGTGAGCAGGAAATACAAGATTATATCGATTCAAAAGAGGGATTTGGAAAGGCTGGTTCATACGCAGTTCAAGGTAGAGCGGCCACCTTTATCAAAGAAATCAAAGGAAGTTATAGCGGTATTATGGGCTTGCCACTATATGAAACACATCAATTGCTGATGGAGCTATCCTCTTTTATCAAAACTTAGTTCTTGATTCTTAAAGAAAGCCAGTAACTTATAATAAGCCTGCCCATCCTTTCCAATGTATTTTTTGCATAAATTAATGATCGGATAGGTGTACAGTAATTGTGAGATTCTTTTTGAGATATATTGCCAAGTATCGGGATCGATTTCTTCGCGATAGGTTTGCACAACCACGGGAAGTAATGATGGATCAATATGCTTATTTCTCAATAAACTATGAATAAAAATTAAAAAATCTCTGGTTTTTCTCATTCTTAAACTATGAATGAAGAAAAAAGATTCAAAATCAATAAAATAAATGTTTTTACCATCATACAAAATATCACGGATAGCAGGTCGTCCATGAATGATATCTTGACGGTGCAACTGCGCCAGCTGTTTTGCAACCATACAAAGGTATTTTTGCTGTTCTTGTCGATCAATCCCCGAATTAATTAACTGACTAATCGCTGTGCCGTGATCTGCTGTTACAAAATACTCATCACAATAATAAACCACTTGAGGAACATTACTAACTTTATTTTGTAACTCTAATAACCGAGAAAGCTCCCTTTTAAAAGCTTTCTTGGGACAAGGTTTCATGATTTTTTCAGACAGTGTAGTCAAAAACTCTACACTTTTTAACCAGTAGCCTTTTCCTTCAAAATCAAAATGAATAATTCTTTTGTGAAGATTATTATGGTAAATTTCTTGAATATAGTCTTCAAACTGCGTACTTATCATTCCATCCAATCGGGCGGTTAAAAGATTTTGCATTGTATCATAGAAATAACTGACTAGGCAACAACATCTTAAAAACCACCCTCTTGGTATTGAATGCCGTATGACTAAATTGTCACACTAGTGATAAATATTAAGGTTGATAATAAGTTGCTGAACCAGGTCCGACGGGCAAGCCCAGAACAAAGACCCATAGATAGAAAAATAAACTCCAGCAAACTAAAAACGTCATAGAATAAGGCAACATCATTGCCATTAAGGTACCAACGCCCGTGTCTTTCTTATATCGCATAGCAACAGCCATAATCAAACCAAAATAGCTCATCATCGGCGTGATAATATTGGTCACGGAATCACCAATACGATAAGCGGCCTGAATCATCTCGGGTGCATACCCCGTTAACATTAACATTGGTACAAAAATCGGTGCTGTAACGGCCCATTGGGCAGATGCCGAACCAATCATCAGATTAATCAACGCACAAATCACGATAAAACCAACCAGTAATAAAGGACCTGTTAAACCTGCCGCATTCAGGAAATTAGCCCCTTCAACCGCCATAATCGCACCTAAATTACTCCAGTTAAAGAACGCCACAAACTGAGCTGCAAAAAACACCAAAACAATGTACATACTCAAAGATGCCATGCTTTTGCTCATGCAGTTAACCAAATCTTGATTGGATTGTATGGTTTTGGTAATGCGTCCGTAGATATACCCAGGTACCGCAAAAAACACAAAAATAAAGACCACGATTCCTTTCAAGAAAGGCGAACCCGCTACTAAACCTGTTTTAGGGTTACGCAAAATACCATCTTGAGGGATAATCGTCCACGCTAATAAAAGGGCAAATACTACAGCGGCCACCGTCGCCCAGAAAATCCCCTTTTTTTCAATTGCCGTTAGTTTTTCAATATTCGTGGTTAAAGTCTCTGGATTTTGTGCTTCATCTTTGGAATATTTACCTAGCTGAGGTTCAATCACTTTTTCTGTAATGATATAGCCTAAAAAACTAATCACAAAGGTACTGGCTGCCATGAAAAACCAGTTTGCTTCAGGTCCAACGACATAATTAGGATCAATAATTCTAGCAGCCTCTTGTGTAATCCCTGATAATAAGGGATCCACCGTTCCTAACAATAAATTCGCACTGTAACCGCCTGACACCCCTGCAAAGGCTGCTGCTAACCCAGCCAAAGGATGGCGACCCAAGGAATAGAAAATGACAGCCGCTAATGGAATCAAGACCACATATCCCAACTCTGAAGCCGTATTTGACATAATACCTGCAAATACAATCGTCAAAGTCACTAATTTACGGGGAGCATTAATCACCACCGCTCTTAATAATGCAGAAATTAAGCCAGAATTTTCGGCAATGCCTACACCCAACAAAGCAACTAACACCGTGCCTAAAGGAGCAAATCCTGTAAAATTAGTCACCAACCCCGATACGATTTTGACCAAACCCGTCGCACTTAATAAATTCACCACTTCTATCGTACCCGTTTTACCTGGTCTGGGGTCAGGCACACTCAAGCCAAAATAAGAAGCGATTGCCGAAATTACTAAGAGCAATACGCACATGAAAATAAACAATACCACTGGATGTGGCAATAAATTACCAAGGTATTCGACACCCTTTAAAAAAGACTGAATCCTACCATTCGATTTACGTTCTATGGGTTGCATCGTCTCCCTCCTTTATTCTCTACTAAAAACGAATCATAAGATATGGTATAACATTTTTTGAAATAATCAAATATACAATTTAATAATATTTCATCTGTAATAACTATTCTGTGTGACGACTTTCACACAAATCACCCGAAAACCCTCATAAAAAAAGGAGCTATCCTCTAACCACTCCTATCCACACACCTGTCTCTCATAACCCACGAAAAAAGGCATCCGTCGGCTAACTCAATCCCATTACAAAGCGTTCAGATACTACTCACCCCCATAAAAAAAGGAGCTATCCTCTAGCTCCTCTTTCTTCATAAACGTTTAAGGTCAAATTAACCTTTATAGCGTTCTTTTGATGACAAAATTTCTTCTTTAGCTGCGTCAGCACCTTCCCAGCCTATTACTTTCACCCATTTACCTTTTTCAAGATCTTTATAATGCTCAAAAAAGTGTTTAATACGTTCAAGTTCTTGTACAGGCAAGTCTTCTGGTGATTGAATACGTTCAAATGTTGGGAAAAGTTTAGTCGTCGGTACAGCTAACACTTTTGCATCAACACCACTTTCATCTTCCATTTTCAATACACCGATAGGACGGCATTTAATCACTGAACCCACTGCCACCGCACATGGAGCCAACACCAATACGTCAACTGGATCGCCATCTAGAGATAATGTTTGTGGAATATAACCATAATTGCATGGATAATGCATTGCACAAATTAAGAAACGATCGACAAAAACCGCACCTGTTTCTTTGTCAACTTCATATTTCACGGGTTCGCCATTCATTGGAATTTCAATGACAACATTAAACTCTTCGGGTAGTTTTGAACCTGCGGGTACATTAATTAAACTCATCTTATTTCCTTTTCAATAAAATTAACTCTTATCTGATTTTAGTAAGTGTTCATCAGCATATTTTTGTAACTTTTCATCAGGTTGACCACTAGGATCTCTCGTCTTATCGGCAGCTTGAAGTACATACTGCTCCATAAGTACATCAGGTGACGCGGTAGAAAGCTCACTTGCGATACGCCATTGGGTCAATGCTTCATCAGCTTTGCCTAACTTATCATACATACTGCCCAAAATAAAATACGATTCTGCGTCTTTAGGCAATACTTTCAAACTATCTTGAATATAATGTTCGGCCTGCCCCCATAAACCAGAAGCCATACATAGTCGTGCCGCCGCTTTTAACAAGTCGGTATGGTCAGGATGGGCTTTAAGCCATGATTGCACCAACTTCATACGCGATTTTAGTGCCTGATTAGAACAATGAACAAATTTCGTCAATAGCGTTTTGTCCATCTTCACATCTAGACTTCTTGCCAAAATATCCGTCGCTTTTGATTCTTGATCATGCTCAGTAAAATATTTTGCCGCCACCAAAGCAACCGATGGCATGGTTTTTTCTGCATGACTTAAACTATTCCAAAGTGGGATAAAGCCGTCATCCGCATATACGTTTCTCAAGCGAAGCGATAGGTTCTCATCCAATAACTGTCGCCCCTCTTCAACCGAAATATGTTTTTTGTTCAACATCGAACGCAATAACTCGGTATATTCAGATGAATCACGTTTAATGCTGTTTAACACACGTAATTGGTAACGCTCAAAACGAACATCACGTTTAATGGCTGGATTATTTTGAAGTTCTTGCATCAAAACATTGGCTTGTTCAGCATTCCCCTCATCCAATAACCATAATATTTTCATCTGGTAGGCCACTGGTTTTAAGCTAGGATCATAGTCCACGGCTTGTTGCCAATAATGATCTCTTTTTTCCACATTCGCAACATATTGGGCCTGTTTGGCAATCGCTAAACTAGCCAAAGCTTGACGTTCTTTTGTGCGACCTTTTGAGAATAATTTTCTTAACCCTTTATCTTCGTTCTTCAAAAATACTTCTTTTAAACTTTGTGTTAATAAAAGATTTTCGTATTCTGTATTTTTAAGTTGACGCCAACGTCTAAAGCGTGAGGGTAAATTCAATAATCCCACCAATAGTCGGCATAATAAGTAGAGCACTACAAATAAAATGATTAACGCAGAAATAAATACTGCCAAGGAAATGACACGGCGTTCATCTCCCGTATAAATCATGATGGTGCCGGGAATATTTTTTAGCAACAGTGCCACCACCACTGCTACCGCGATTACCGCAATTAATTTAAAAAATTTGCTTTTCATTCTTATCCCCTTTTATCGGATGATTTCTTTTGTTTTGGCCAAAGCATCCAAGCTTAAATCCAATTTCGGTAATACTGGACGTACTGGCGTTTCTTGTAACTTTCTAACCAATGCCATGGCTTTCTGGACATTCGGATCTTGATGTTGATAATAGCGGTCCAAATTCTTCGCAATTTCATCTAATGAACTTACCCAAATATCCGAATAAGCACCTACTAATGCTTGTTGAGCAAGCTGGACCTCTAACTTCATAGAATCGCGTACCGCACGAGCTTGTGCCTCATCGATAATCTGATCATAAGGCGTTGAAATTTTTTCTACTTTAACCAAACCGCCCATATCAGAAGACCACCAAGAAGCCACCTCATCCCATGCACGTTCAAACCAATTCGGCTCTTTTTCTGGCGTTGCGGGCGTTTCTTCCTGATTCTCAGGCTGGGTTGTTTGCTCATTAGCCAGTAAGTAATCGGCTTTAATCGCATCAGTCGTGGACGTTGAATCCTCTTGAGGAGGTGTATATGCCGCACCATCATAAGTTAATAAAACCGATTTTTCTAATAAATCTTTAAGCGTTTGTGTCTCTTGGTACAAAGCGTCCACATTATCAACTTTTGCGGTCTGGATGGCCACCAAATCACTTGCAATCGCTTTAGACAAGGTACTGAAAGCCACCGATGTTTTACTTAGGTTTAAAGCCATTTCCAAAGCCTTAGTAGCAGTCTCGATATTACGAGTAAGGCTCAGTTCATTTTGTGCAGTAGTTAATAATTGTGTGATTTGTCCCAATGAATAGCTTTCATCATTAGGATTCAAAAGGTTTAAATGATCTCTTAAATTTGCATTTTCTTCTTTCAAGGATTGAAGTTGTGATGAAAGATTGTTAAGAGAAGTTTCTAATTCATCTATGCGTTTTTTGTTTTCATCGATCAATTTAGTCTCTTGCTCTTTATGCTCAGCTGCCTCAGGGGCAACTGCAGTCGGTTTCTCATCAACACTTGCTTTGTTCTCTTCGTTCAATGGTACAGCAGGTGCCTCTGTTGTCAAAGCCTCTTCTTTAGCACTAGGCTCAGAGACCACTTTATTATCTTCACTTAACGGTGTCGCTGTTGCAACCGTTTCGGGCGATTCGTTGGAAGGCTGATTATTACTTGGAGCCTCATGATGAGATACCACCTGCTTGACTTCTGTAGCGTCTTTCGCACTCGACACATCAGACTGCGTTTCAGTAACAGGTTTAAAATCCGTTCCCAAAGAGTTGCTAATAAAGTCAGGACGCACAAAATATATCGCTGCTGCGACAATAATAATGGCGACCACCGTTATCAATATCACGGGTGGACGACGTTTTTTCTTAGTAGCTTCCTGAGAATCATCACTTTTTTGTTGAACATCTTCTTCCTGCTTTTCAGTAGAAAGTTGGGGATCTTTATGTTCGTCTGTTGTTTCAGCGATTTCTTTTTCGTTCGTTGTCTTACTCATAATCATCCTTGTTAAGTGAGATGAAGAAACTATATTTTATAAAAAATACGTTCTATTGTCTTTAATATTTCATCATCTTGTGGTTTCGTTTCATAAAACTTAATTTTTTCCGTTTCCCATACACTAGTCGGTAGGCTCTTTTTGATCTGTTCAATGAACTTGGGATGCGTGCAAAGAACGTTATCAAGCTGAGAAAAAAGCTGGTATCGTTGCCAATAATCGCACAAAATAGTCGCCATCCCCGCACTACTGACTAACCACACTATCGGCTCTTTTTCATGCGACAAGGCACGAAGTTGTTCCAAAAGCGACCGATCAACAGGATTAATCTCTCTATCATAAACAGCCAAAAAATCTACTTGAACACCATATTGTGACAAGGACTCGGCCAACCATTGTCTTCCCTCTTTTGCTCTAACAATCAATACTTTTTTTAGTTGATGAAACCTATCACTTTGAAGCAAAGATTGAAACAATGATTCGGAATCTTGCTGAGCATCTTTAGGTGGGGCCAAAACATCTTTTGCACCCAGCGATTTTAAAGTTGAATAGCTTGTTTGACCCACGACAGCTTGCCAATAATGCTCCAAGGGCCGATCAAATTGTTTTTGATAATGTTGATAAAATACTTGAGCTGCGTAAGAATTAACAAAAACGATTAAATCATAATCTGTTTTAATCGGCTCAATCGGTAGTACTGAACGCTTAAAAATAGGAAAATCCACTGTTTGCCAACCCTTTTGTTGACAAGCAGCGGATAAATAATGATTATCAGGTCGTGTTAAGATAACTGGCATTCAAGAATCTCTTTGGCGCCTAATTGAATTAATTGCTGTGCCACGGTCTCACCCAAGTGTTCAGCCTGATCAACAGGTGCCCAAGCATCGGCTTTGACCACACGAGAGCCATCTGGCATCGCCACCAAAGCTTGTAAAAACAACTGACCGTCCTTGTGCGTGGCATGAGCAGCCAGAGGTACTTGGCATGATCCACCTAGTAATGTTGAAACCTTACGTTCAGCTGATGTACACGCCGTGGTAATAGGACAAATCAAAGGTTTCAGCAAAGCTCGAATATCTTGACGGCTAGACAAAATTTCAATGCCTAAAGCACCTTGTCCCACCGCTGGCAAAGAAACGTCGTAAGGTAATATCTGTTTAATTTCATGCGATAGGGCCAAACGTTTTAAGCCCGCTGCGGCTAAAATAATCGCGTGATAATCACCTTGTTTTAACTTATTTAAACGTGTTTGGACATTACCTCGTAAAGGTTTAACCGTTAAATGTGGATACAAAGCTCTTATCTGGGCCTCACGTCTTAAACTAGAGGTTCCCACGATCGCTCCTTTAGGCAAGGCTTCCAAAGTATCAAAATGCTCACTAACTAAGGCATCATGATCATCTTCTCGCTCCAGCACGGCCACCAATTCAAACCCTGCTTCAAGTTGCGTAGAAACATCTTTAAGAGAATGAACGGCCATATCCGCTCTACCCTCTAATAAAGCCACTTCTAGCTCTTTTACAAAAAGCCCTTTGCCACCTACTTTTGACAAGGTACGATCTAATATTTGATCCCCCCTAGTCGTCATTTTTACCAATTCAACTTGTATATCGGCGTATAAACTTTCCAAACGTTTTTTGACATGTTCCGCTTGCCACAAAGCTAATAAACTTTCTCGCGTTGCGATTCTAATAATTTGCTTAGCCATTTTTAATCCTTTTTCTTGCCAAAAAAGAACCCAAAGCGATCACAAAAATCGCACATGTCACTTCAGCTATTCTGACAATCAATGAAGAGGGTTGATGGCCATTTAATACATAGTTTGAAATACCCACATCATTCATGATCATGCTACCAGCAATCCAACCTAAAAGACCTGCACCAAAAATAATAATAATCTTAAATCTATCGATTAGTTTTAGTACTAATGTACTTCCCCAAATAATGATTGGCACGCTGACTAACAAACCAAAAATCACGTAGAAGATTTGATGATCGGCGTGACTATTTTCTGCGGCTGCTGTAATGGCGATTACATTATCTAGACTCATCACCACATCCGCCATAATAATGGTTTTGACCGCATTCCAAACGCTGGTACTACTTTCAATATTATTATGTTCATCGTCATGGGGTAATAATAATTTAATACCAATCCATAACAACAATAAGCCACCTATGAATTTAAGGAATGGCAGTTTAACCAACTGAATAAAGAAGAAAATCAAAATCACACGGATAGCGATTGCCCCTACCGTTCCCATTATAACGCCTAGATTTCGTTTGTCTTTTGGTAAATCTCGACAAGCTAATGCAATAATCAAAGCATTATCACCGCCCAACATAATATCGGCGAGAACTATTTGACCGACAATCGCCCAATTAATGTGCCAAAACCATTCCATATAAATCAATCCTTAATCAAAATAAAAAAGGGAGCATAGACTCCCTTTGTCTCTCATCTATTATCTTACAATACAGACTTGAGTAATGAACCCATTTTTGATGGATCGCGAGTAGTGCGAATACCACACTCTTCCATGATCGCCAATTTAGCATCAGCCGTATCAGCACCACCTGAAATCAAGGCACCTGCGTGACCCATACGTTTTCCTGGAGGAGCTGTCACACCTGCGATAAAGCCAACAACTGGTTTTTTCATGTTGTCTTTAATCCAACGTGCGGCATTCACTTCATCTGGACCACCGATCTCACCGATCATCACAACGGCATCCGTATCAGGATCATCATTGAACATCTTCATCACGTCAATGTGTTTTAGACCGTTAATTGGGTCACCACCAATACCTACGGCAGAAGACTGACCTAAACCAAGTTCAGTCAACTGAGCCACGGCTTCATAAGTCAACGTACCAGAACGGCTAACCACACCGATACGACCTTTGCGATGAATATGACCTGGCATAATACCGATTTTGATCTCTTCTGGTGTAATCAAACCTGGGCAGTTAGGACCTAAAATCAACGTTTTATCTTTTCCTGTATCACGCATACGGTTGCGAAGTTCCAACATATCACGAACAGGAATACCTTCGGTAATACATACCACTAAGTCTAATTCAGCTTCGACCGCTTCCCAGATAGCTGCAGCCGCACCAGCTGGTGGTACATAGATAACCGATACTGTCGCACCTGTGGCTTCTTTAGCATCTTTTACGGTCGCATAAATAGGAATACCTTCAAAATCTTCACCGGCACGTTTAGGATTCACACCAGCAACGAAAGCATTTTTACCGTTACCATACTCACGACACATACGAGTGTGGAACTGACCAGTTTTACCAGTAATACCTTGAGTGATGACTTTAGTGTCTTTATTAATTAAGATTGACATAGCTTATTCCTTTATTTTACCGCTGCAACAACTTTAGTCGCTGCTTCTGCCATTGTATCTGCACTGATGATGGGTAATCCAGAATCAGCAAGAATTTTCTTACCTAACTCTTCATTTGTACCTTTCATACGAACGACCAAAGGTACACTTAAATTCACGGCTTTACATGCAGCCACTACGCCCTCAGCGATCACATCACAACGCATGATACCACCAAAGATGTTGACCAAAATAGCCTTAACACCTTTGTTTTTAAGCATAATTTCAAAAGCAGCTGTCACTTTTTCAACCGTCGCACCACCACCTACGTCTAGGAAGTTAGCAGGATCACCACCAAATAACTTAATGGTATCCATCGTAGCCATTGCAAGACCTGCACCGTTTACCAAACAACCGATATTGCCATCAAGTTGAATGTAAGCCAAGTCATATTTTGAGGCTTCGATTTCATTCGGATCTTCTTCATCCAAATCACGGTACTCAACGATTTCTGGATGACGGAACAAAGCGTTAGAGTCAAAGTTAAACTTCGCGTCTAATGCGATAATATCGCCTTTTCCATCTAAAATTAGTGGATTAATCTCAGCCAAAGATGCATCAGTTTCTTGGTATGTTGTGTAAAGTTTCTCGAACTGATTGGCCGCTTTTTCAACTGAAGCGTCAGGAACACCAATTCCTTTTGCTAATTCAACAGCATCTTTTCTTTCAAAGCCAACGATTGGGTCAACAAACACTTTAAGAATTTTTTCAGGTGTTTTCGCTGCAACCTCTTCGATCTCCATACCGCCTTCACTAGAAGCCATCACGCATACTTTTTGGGAAGCACGGTCTGTAACGATACCCACGTAGTATTCTTTCTTAATGTCAGCGCCTTCTTCAATCAGCAGTCTTCTTACTTTCTGACCTTTTGGACCGGTCTGATGTGTCACTAATTGCATACCTAAAATTTCAGAAGCGTATTGACGTACTTCATCCATCGATTTTGCAACTTTCACACCACCGCCTTTACCACGGCCACCAGCGTGAATTTGTGCTTTAACCACCCACACTGATCCACCTAATTTTTCTGCTGCTTCGATCGCTTCTTCAACAGAGAATGCTGGATATCCACGTGGCACAGAAACACCGAACTTTCTTAATAGTTCTTTGCCTTGATACTCATGAATTTTCATATTTTCGCCTTCATTAAAGTAAAGTTAATGGTTATTCCAAATACTGCATTATACTGCACTTTTGACGATCCACTAAATATCTCGCCTTTCGTCAATAATAAAAAAACAATCCTGTGTTAAAAAATCAGTGTCTGCTCGATCATGACTAATTAACAACAAGGGAATATCTAGCTCTTGGCGGACATCTTTGATCAAAGATCTCATATCATTTTTTAAATCAGCATCCAGTGCAGAAAACGGCTCATCCAGTAAAAGCAAGGATGGCTCAGTGATACACGTGCGTGCCAACGCCACCCGTTGTGCTTGTCCGCCTGATATTTGATGCGGATAATGGTAAGCAATATCTGTTATTTTCAGCTTTTCCAGCCAATAATCCACCGCCTCGTTTTTAATATGTTTTGAGGGGTTAAATAGGCCTTTTTTCAAAGAAAAAGCGATATTTTGAATCACGGTTAAATGAGGAAATAAAGCATAATGTTGAAACATTAGCCCGACCTTTCGTGCCTGAGGAGATAAATCAATATTTTTTTCGGTATCCACAAGAGTCTGCCCATTTACTCGAAAATAACCAGAATCAGGTTTTTGGATCCCTGCTATCATCCGAAATAATAAGGTTTTACCTGCTCCCGAGGGACCTAAAATACCTAAACTAACGCTGGATGATTGATAAGCGTAATGAACATGAAATCCGTTTTGAAAAGATAAGTCTAAATCAAAATCAAACACTAGCATCTCATACCCTTTTGACGACTTAAATATTTAATCAAACACAACACTATCACACACACCAGTACCATCAAGCCTACCAGCTGATTGGCCAAGTCATCTTGCCCATTTTGGACAGCTTGATAAACGGCCAAAGACAAGGTTTCCGTACGCCCTGGAATACTACCTGCAATCATTAATGTTGCACCGAATTCTCCCAAAGATCGAGAAAAACCCAATAACACACCTGTTAAGATAGTCCGCCACGCCAACGGTAAACACACTCTGAAAAAAATAGCCAATGCAGACAATCCTAATGTTTTAGCCGCTTGCTCATAAATAGGCGAGATCGTTTCAAATGCAGATCGAGCTGGTTTAAAAATCAAAGGAAAGGTAATCAGCACAGAAGCCACGACAGCTCCCTGCCATGTAAAAACTAGGGTGAGATCAAAGTTTGATTTTAACCATGCACCTATTATCCCTTTTTGACCTAATAAGACTAACAGATAGTACCCTAACACGGTAGGAGGCAACACCATTGGCAACGTCAATATGGCATCTAATATTTCTTTGCCCCAAAAATCGCGTCGCGTAAAGAAATAAGCCAATACAATAGCCAATAAGGCACTGATCAACGTTGCCCACGTTGCTACTTTAAACGATAACGCTAAGGCGGTCCAAACACTACTATCTAACATTTATTTAATCGAACTAAATCCATATTCATGAAAAATCGCTTGTGCTTTTTCAGAAAATAAATAATGAAGAAAATCTTTAGCCAGCTGACTATCTGAAGCTGTTTTAGTCAAAGCGACAGGATAAAAAACAGGATCTGCCAAATCAACAGTTAACAAGACCTTAACCTTATTTTTTCTAATGCTAGCATCCGTGGCATAAACAAAACCGACATTTACCTCTGATCGTGCCACATAATCTAACGATTGACGAACATTTTTAGTCAAAATATATTTGTCTTTTAGTACATCAAATAAGCCTGCATGCTCTAAGGCAAGTTTTGCATAACGCCCAACTGGCACGCTTTGAGGGTCTCCTAGGGCAATATATTGAATCTTTTTTTCGTTTAAATCTGACAAATCTTTTACATTAAGGCCACTGTCAATCGCCGTGATTAACACCAATTCATTACCCAAAAGATTCTGCCTACTTTCTGTTTGGATAAGTCCCTCTTCTTGTGCCATATCCATTGTTTTTTGATCCGCACTAATCCATACATCCACAGGTGCTCCGTGCCGAATTTGTTGATACAACACACCAGAGGCGGCAAAATTTAGATCAATCGTCACCGATGGATGCTCTTGTTCATAACGTTTTGCCACTTGGGTCATCGCATTACTTAAACTGGATGCTGCCGAAACCGTCAAGGTGGCCGCACCAGCCAGTTGACTGCACAATGCTAAAAATAAAAAAAGTAGTCTTTTCATCATCGGAGATTCCAAAATGATATAGACTACCACAGCGTATCAAAATGTCCTATTACACAAAAGACCTATAACGACGTTCTACTACTAAAGTAGTAGTGAGATCACCTACCCCCTCAAACATAGCAGTCGATAGGCCCATCTTAAAACGAGCCTATCACTTAGAACATCTGATCAAATGGAGATTAACGTCTTTTGATATAGTGGAACATACCTGTGGGTGTCTGTTCTTGAGACAACAGTATGTTTTGAGTTTGTCGGCAGAAGTCTTGAAAATCACCCTCAGCGTGAGGGTCGGTGGTAAAAACTTTTACCACTTGACCACTCTCTAACTGATTTAATGCTTTTTTCATACGCAAAATAGGCAGTGGACAGGTTAATCCGCTGGTATCAATTTCAACGTCAGCCTCAAGCATGATTTAACTTCTCTTCTAACCAGTTGGGTAATGCTTCTAACACAGCTGGTAAGGCAGCTACGTCACTACCTGCTCCCATTGCAGCTTCAGGTTTACCACCACCTTTACCGCCTAACTGGCCACACACATGATTGACCACTTCACCGGCTTTTAGTTTAGAGTGTAATGACGAATCCACCCCAGCAGCGACGTTTACTTTGCCGTCTGCTACCAATGTTAACACCACCACACCACCAACTTGGGCCACTAGATCAGGGATCATATTACGCAGTGACTTAGGATCAATATCAGATACCTGTGCCACCAAAACAGGCGTACCCGCTAGTTTTTGAACTTGTGACAAAATCTGTTTGCTGGCTACCGCAGATAATTTATCTTTCAGTGTCGCACATTCTTTTTCAAGCGATTTTATTTGCTCTTGAGTTGATTTTGCTTTAGACACAATTTCTGCAGATTTACATTTTAATGAACCTGCCACGTCTTCTATCGTATCTTGCAAACCTGCAATCCAAGCCAACGCCCCAGCACCCGTCACAGCCTCTACACGTCTGACACCTGAAGCAATACCGCTTTCAGACACAATTTTAAACACACCAATATCGCCTGTTCTCTTAACATGCGTACCACCGCATAGTTCCTTTGAGAACCCGATATCCAACACACGAACCTGATCGCCGTATTTTTCGCCAAACAACGCCGTCACGCCCTCTTCGATTGCCTCATCATAAGCCATATGACGTACATGTGTATCCACATTCATCAAGATCTCATGATTTACGATTCTCTCTACTTCACGAATTTGTTCGGCCGTCATCGCACTGTCGTGAGAGAAGTCAAAACGCGTTTTCTCAGCATCTACCAAAGAACCTTTTTGTTGAACATGATCGCCTAACACCAAACGCAATGCTTTGTGCATCAAATGCGTTGCCGAGTGGTTTCGCATGCTAGATAAACGTTCCTCGATATTGATCGCGGCGGTCATCTTATCGCCTACGCTAATTTTGCCAAGGGTGACCACACCATAATGCCCAAATACATCAGGTTGAATTTTTTGGGTATCAGACACAGCGAACTCACTTCCATAACCTTTTAATAAGCCCGTATCGCCTACCTGTCCGCCTGATTCCGCATAAAAAGGCGTTTTATCTAAAACCACGACTGCTTCAGCACCCTCTACAGCTTCTTTCACCAAAGTGCCGTCAACATAAATAGCTAAAATTTGAGATTCTGTTTTCGTCTCTTCATAGCCTTCAAACTGCGTTAAGTCACCCTCATAATTTAGTTTTTGAGTGGCTTTAAACTTGCTATTGGCACGTGCCATTTCACGCTGTTTTGCCATCGCTTTGTCAAAACCTGCTTGATCCACCCCAAAGCCCTGTTCACGACAAATATCCGCCGTTAAATCAAATGGGAAACCGTAGGTATCATAAAGCGTGAAAATCGTTTGTCCATCTAATGTCTGACCAGATTTCAACTGAACCAAAGCCGCTTCAAGGATCTTCATACCTTTTTCAAGTGTTTCACCAAAGCGTTCTTCTTCTTGTTTCAAAACCTGCACCACTCTGTCTTTTGAGCGTGTTAATTCAGGATAGGCTTCACCCATCTCTGCCACCAAATCCTCTACCAAACGATGGAAAAATGGTTTAGTTTGGCCTAATTTGTGGCCATGGCGTAAAGCACGGCGAATAATTCGTCTTAACACATAGCCTCTACCCTCATTTCCAGGAATGACACCGTCCACGATTAAGAAACTACAAGCACGAATATGATCGGCAATGACTTTTAAGGAGTTGTTGCTTAAATCTGTACAGCCTGTTTCACGAGAAGCCGCTTTGATCAAATTCTGGAACAAATCAATCTCATAATTAGAATGAACATGTTGTAGCACGGCTGCAATACGTTCCAAGCCCATTCCCGTATCCACACATGGTTTTGGCAAAGGGGTCAATGAACCATCTTCGTGCATTTCAAACTGTGTAAATACTAAGTTCCAAATCTCGATATAACGGTCCCCATCTTCTTCAGGCGATCCGGGAGGGCCACCCCAAACATCAGGACCATGATCATAAAAAATTTCTGTACAAGGGCCACAAGGACCTGTATCGCCCATCATCCAGAAGTTATCTGAAGCGTAGCGTTTACCTTTGTTGTCGCCAATACGAACGATGCGATCGGCTGGAACACCTACTTCCTTATTCCAAATATCAAACGCCTCATCGTCTTCCGCATAAACGGTCACCCAAAGTTTTTCAGCTGGTAATTGGTAAACGTTTGTTAATAATTCCCATGCCCAATGAATGGCATCACGCTTAAAATAATCACCAAAACTAAAGTTACCTAACATTTCAAAGAATGTATGGTGTCTAGCGGTATACCCTACATTCTCGAGGTCATTATGTTTACCTCCAGCACGCACACAACGCTGGGCAGTCGTTGCACGTTTATAATCGCGTTTTTCGCGACCTGCAAACACATCTTTAAACTGCACCATACCTGAGTTGGTAAACATTAAAGTCGGGTCATTATTCGGTACCAAAGACGAACTTGGCACAACAGCATGACCTTTTGAATTAAAAAAATCTAAATATTTTTGTCTGATTTCAGCTAATTTCATACTTATAAACATGAATTTAAGTTAACTCCCCATTATAACAGGGATTTATTTATCATTAAGCAAGTAAATTTACAAACTGGCCTTACAAAAAGGCAAATCGATATTTATGTTGTAAATCTACAGCATGCCATTAGGGGAAGAAAAAAGAAAAACCAGTACAAACATACTGGTTTCATCGTTAATTAATCTGGTTTTACATCTGTTTCATAGGTTTGAAGAGAATTAGACTCAGCAAAATCCACAATAAACTTCCATGCCAAAGGAGAGACATCTCTAAGTTTATTTTCAATCACCACACAACTTATCCCATCAATGACATTAGGTGTGACATATTCCGAATACGCGATTTGTCTGCCTACCACGGTCGGGTCTGGGGTAAAACAAGACAACACACCTGCTAAACGTTGTGCCCAGTCACTAGGTCTAAACTTTTTACCTTCTTTTGTTAATCCATTAATAATGAAATATTGCAAAGCTTAACCTTTCAATCTGTTATTATAGGAGGACGTTATTTTAAACCATTTTGAGGACACAAAATGCAAAACGAACCAACACCTTTGAACATCAGACACTTTTTAAGATTAGATGATTTCAGTAAGGAGGAGATTTTATACGTATTGGATCGCGCAAAATACATTAAACAAAAATTTAAAAATTTTGAACCTCATATGCCGATGCACGATCGCACTTTGGCCATGATTTTTGAAAAAGCCAGCACACGAACTCGCGTCTCTTTTGAGGCTGGTTTCTACCAAATGGGCGGTTATGTGATTAACCTAACTTCTGGTGATTCACAGCTAGGACGTTCCGAGCCGATTGAAGATACCGCTCGCGTGATTACACGTATGGTTGACTTAGTCATGATTCGTACTTTTGGGCAAGATCGTTTAGAAGCATTTGCTAAGCATTCACGTGTACCTGTCATCAATGGTTTAACGAATGAATTTCACCCTTGTCAGATTCTGGCCGATATTTTAACGTTTGTAGAAAATCGCGGTTCGATTGAAAACAAGATTGTGACTTGGATTGGCGACGAAAACAATATGTCTTACACTTGGATTCAAGCGGCTGAATTATTAAATTTCAAAGTACATTTCTGTGCTCCTGAAAATTACCAGCTAAAGCCTGAACGTATTGCAGGGGTCAGCCCAGACCATCTAAAAATCTTTAAAGACCCCTACGAAGCATGTGCTGGTGCTGATCTAGTCACCACCGATGTGTGGACCAGTATGGGTTATGAAGCAGAAAATCAAGAGCGCCACAAAGCCTTTGCGAATTTCTGCGTGAATCAAGATATGATGAATCGTGCCAAACCAGACGCACTATTTATGCACTGTTTGCCTGCCCATCGTGGTGAGGAAGTCACCGCAGAAGTGATTGATGGTCCCCAAAGCGTGGTATGGAGCGAAGCTGAAAACCGCATGCATGTCCAAAAAGCATTGATGGAGTTTTTATTATTCGGAAAACAATAATGGGAAAAAATAATCTTTTTTCAATACTGATTAATCTGCTCAAACCATTATTTCAACTTGTGCTTAGGGGGAAAACGGCTCGCTCAATTCCCACTAGCACTAAAATCATTATTTTACTTTTGTCCATTATTGTTATTTTGTTAGGCTGGATCATTAATTTATATATCCAAGATGATCAGCCTACCGTAACCAGCGAACCCACCCGTTCCGCCACTGTGCAAGCGTCAAAAATTAATTGCCAGTATTACCTTGATAAGGAGTTTTCCGTCTCCATCCCCAACCAGCTACAAACACTTTATGTTCAGAATGTCCATGATGGCGATACGATTACAGCCATTGATCCCAATGATCTTAATGCTTCCAAACCCAAACGCATTAAGATTCGCTTAAATCACATCGATGCCCCCGAACTCAAACAAAATCGCGGTAAAGATGCCACACAATATCTAAAGAAAAAAATCAATCAAAAAACGATTGAATTTTCTCAAGAAAGCACCGATCGCTACGGCCGTCAATTGGGAACAATTTATTTTGAGGATAAAAATATAAATTTAGAAATGGTTCGTCAAGGCTATGCTTGGGTTTATCAAGATTACACGCCTGAAAGCAAGTATCCAAGCTATTATCAAGCTCAATGTGAAGCAAAAAATGAGTCAAAAGGTATATGGGGTGACAAAAGCCCTATTCATCCTAAAGATTTTCGTCGTAATAAACGCTAATGTAAAAGCGTGTTAAGCACTCAACTTAACACGCCACCTTTTCCTAATCCATGCATATTCTCAGGTCTCTAAGGATATCACGATGGATACATAACATCTCAAAACACCTATTAAACAAGAGGCGTTATCGAGGTTTAGGAGCCCATACGAAACTAGCTCGAACCTTGACATACCTATTACACAACAGGTGTGATCAAAGTACCTGACTCAAAAAACTGAATCAAATTATTTAAGGTTAATTTTGCCATCTCTAAACGACATTCTTGAGTGGCACTTCCTACATGCGGTGACAAGACCACATTAGGCAAATTTATCAGTCTAGAGGGTACATTAGGTTCATTGGCAAAAACGTCTAATCCCGCCGCCCCCAATTTACCTTGTTCTAGCACGTCAATTAGGACATTTTCATCGACCACACTACCTCTAGCGACATTGATCAAAACCCCATTTTCTCCCAAGCATTCTAAAATCTCTTTATTGATAAGATGCTTGGTTTCAGGGCCTCCTACCGTTATTACTATCAGCACATCAGCCCATTGGGCCAATTTTTTCAAATTAGGTTCAAACAAATAAGGCACGTTTTTAGCTGTACGAGAGAAATAGCGAATATCCGCATCAAATCCAGTCAAACGTTTGGCAATCACTTGGCCAATCGCCCCCAGCCCAACAATACCCACTTTTTTATGATGAATATCTGACATCAGTGGAAAGACTTTTCCAGACTGCCATACCCCTTCTCTGACCCATTTATCTGCTTGAATCAATCCTCTAGAAGCGGCCAAAAGCAAGGCCATAGCTGTATCGGCCACCGTATCATTCAATACACTTGGTGTATTAGACAAAGCAATATTTTTAGCCTTTAAACAAGCTAAATCATAAACATCATACCCCACCCCAAAGCTACTTATCACTTTTAAGTTAGGCATGTGTGCTAGCCATTTGAGATCAAAAGGAATATTGTACGCCCCAATCACCCCTGTAATATCAGCACCTCGTTCTTGAATAAGTCTATTTCTTTCTTCCAAATTCGACGCTCCTAATACACGAAAGTGCTTAGGTAGTTCTGCTTCTAAATAAGGATGTAAGTTAGTTAATGTTAAAATTGTCTGCATTTGCACCACTCCTATGGAAACAATGATAAAATTTTAATTTTTTAGAAATTATACCTTAGTTTACAGTAATTATTATGGCATTAATCGTGCATAAATATGGTGGAACATCAATGGGTTCCATCGAACGCATCAAAAACGTTGCAAAAAGAGTCGCAAAATGGCATCGTGCGGGTCATCAAGTCGTTGTTGTTCCCTCTGCCATGTCGGGGGAAACGAATCGATTACTCGGTTTGGCCAATGAAATTTCCGAAACACCTGATCCTCGCGAACTAGATATGTTGGCATCTACTGGCGAACAAGCATCTAGTGCTTTATTAGCCATTGCATTACAAACCATTGGCATTGAATCTAAGAGTTTCACAGGCTGGCAAGTACCCATCAAAACAGACGATGCATACACCAAAGCTCGAATTCGTAGCATTGATGCCGATCGCATAAAACGAGAATTAAATCAGGGCAAAGTGGTCGTCGTAACTGGCTTCCAAGGTGTTGATGAAGACAACAATATCACGACATTAGGTCGTGGTGGTTCCGACACATCTGCGGTTGCGATCGCTGCTGCCATAAAAGCCGATGAATGCTTAATTTTTACCGATGTAGATGGTGTTTACACCACAGACCCACGTATTGTGCCAGAAGCCAAACGATTGAATGTTATTTCTTTTGAAGAAATGCTTGAAATGGCCTCCTTGGGCTCAAAAGTTCTCCAGATTCGTTCTGTTGAGTTTGCAGGAAAATACCACGTCCCGCTCAGAGTCCTTTCTTCTTTAACTGACCCAGACTTACCTATCGAAGTTGAAAAACACTCCGGTACATTGATTACATATGAGGAAAATTCACAAATGGAAGCAGCTGTTGTATCTGGCATTGCATTTAGCCGAGATGAAGCCAAAATCACTCTTTTAGCCATTCCTGACAAACCAGGCATCGCTTTTGGCATTATTGGACCCATTGCGGACGCAAATATCGATATCGATATGATCATCCAAAACCAATCTGTCAACGGCACGACGGACTTTTCTTTTACCGTTTCAAAGGCTGATTTCAACCGTGCGGTACAAGTCATCAAAGAAGAAGTGGCACCTAAAATTGGTGCAAAAGATGTTTTTGTTGAACAACAAGTGTGTAAAGTTTCCATCGTGGGCATTGGCATGAAATCACATGCTGGCGTTGCAAGTCGTATGTTTGCAACACTTGCCAATGAAAATATTAACATCGAAATGGTTAGTACATCTGAAATCAAAACCTCTGTTTTAATTGAAGATAAGTATATGGAACTTGCTGTTAGAGCACTTCATAAAGCATTTGAGTTAGATAAAGAACCAGAAAATACTGGTATAAATTAATTTTTATGTTATACTAATATTTTTTTAGGAAACGTGGCCGAGAGGCTGAAGGCACTTCCCTGCTAAGGAAGCATGTGGGCTTAAACCTGCATCGAGGGTTCGAATCCCTCCGTTTCCGCCAAAATTCAAAAACCTGTATCACTTGATACAGGTTTTTTTATATCATTTCATCCCCGATCTTCACACTCTTAGTTAGCCAACTCTCATCGCCAATATATTATTTACCTGAGCCAATGGAAAACGATTTGAGATTTAATATATCATTGCACCCCAAATCTTCACACTCTTGCTTAGCCAACTCTCATCGCCAATATGTTATTTACCTGAGCCAATGGAAAACGGTTTGAGACTTAAGATATCATTGCACCCCAAATCTTCACACTCTTGCTTAGCCCCAACTCTCATCGCCAACATATTATTTGCCTGAGCCAATGGAAAACAGCTTGAGAGCTAGTTTGACCGTAAACTTTCATCTCCCATTTTATTTATCATCTGACTCATACTTGGCTGTGTCGTCACGATTTTGGGTAAACGTTCATTCCTCATTTTGTTTATCAGCTACTGACTCAATAATACAAGCGTCTTTATGCCAACAAAGCTTCCAAGGCCTCTAAACCTCGTATATCTTTGTCTTGTAATGCGACGAAATGTTTAGATAATGAGGCAAACTCTTCATTAATCATGGAAAGCACTTGTAACTGTCGTTTCGCACGATTTTGCCAAAACGCATCTGCTTGGTTTTGATCAATCACCTGATTAATAATCAGTCCTGCACAGGGCAGATGTATTTGATTAAGTTGAGACACTGCACGTTTAGTTTCTTCAAAAGGCAGTATTTCGGGAATTAACACCAATACAATGGCACATCGTTGTGCATCATGCAAAATATCTCTTGCCTGTGAAAATAATTGACGACGCTTTAACAAAATCTCTTGAGCTTGTAACCATCGTTGGCTAGAGAGTGATTTTGCTTGTTCCACAGGTGCGGCTGAAGTCAAACGCGACGCAGCTTCACGCATTTTTTGTTGACGTTGTTGCTGTGCGATTAAACCATCTGTCCAAGCTTGCATCATCTCAGGCAAAGTCAACAAACGCAAAGTATGTCCTGTCGGGGCCGTATCAAAAATAATATGGTCATATCCCCAATCTTGAAAACGAACCAAATAAGTACAAATTGCTTCCAAAATAGCGGCCTCTTCTGCTCCAGGGGCCTGTTTGGACAATTTCAAAAATTCCTGCACTTTCGGAAACATATCAGGATTAGTGTATTGACGAACATTATCCTCTATCTGCTTAAAATGCATATCGACAATCTTTTGTGTATCTAATTCGATAGCATCTAAATAAGGCGTAATAGACGTTATCTCGCCACTTAAAGGTCGATCCAATGCATCGCCCAGACTATGAGCGGGGTCCGTGGAAATAATCAAAGTTTTCTTTTTTTCTGTCGATAATCTTACCGCAATGCAAGCAGCACTGGTTGTCTTGCCTACACCACCCTTGCCACCTACAAAAATAATCGGTCGATTAAATAAATCTAATAAAAAAGACATCTTAACAACACCCAAAATGATCAAAAGGCGATTTTTCCATCCCCATACGTTGATGCCACTCGTGAAAGGCTTCCAGAAAAAAAGGCTGAAGTTCTAGCGTATAAAATGCCACAGGATTAGGCATTCCTAGACTTTCAGCAAAGAGCATTAACATAAAAAAATCTTCTTCATCTCGATTTGCTTTTAAAAGCGTACGACGATAAGGTGCATAGTAAAACTCGTTTAAGCCCTCACAGAATAATTGCCATTTTGATTTCATAAGCAGGTCACCATAAAAAAGGCATATGAAAAGTTTATTCTCATATGCCTATTGATAAACGATGAATTATTCAACGTCTCGAAGATTCGCTACCTTACCTTTGGGCCACTCTTTTCTTAAAACATGAGCACATTCCAATGTCACCATGATGGCAGAGATTAAGATAATCGCTCCCAAGACAAATAATAACCATTGTTCATTCACAAAATAACGTTGTAATTCAAAGAACAAGGCAATCACCGTCATGGTTAATAAGAACGCCATCGGTAATAAGGTGTACCAGCTCTTAATCCCTCTTCTTAACAAGATCACCGTCACGATCAACAAGGTCAACCCAGCCATTAATTGGTTAGTCGTACCAAATAAAGGCCAAATCGTTAAACCACCTGATCCATCAGAACCGCCTGTACCAAATACCAATAAGACACAAATACCAACGGCTAATAATGTAGCGACCGAACCTTTGGTCAACACAGGTAAACGATAAGCTTCACCAACTTCTTGCAAGATGTAACGCTGTAGGCGAACCCCAGTATCCATTGTGGTACCTGCAAACAAAGCCGCCATCACAGTTAACATCGTAGCCGAAAGTTCGGATGACAGGCCCACCCCTCTTTCCATAATGCTCGCACCACCATTAATAAAGGCTGTAATACCGCCTTTACCAAAGTCACTATATACTGCTTCCCATTCTGTTAATGTAGCAAACCCTGCTGTCGTAGCAATAATCGCGACTAAAGCCAACAATCCCTCACCCATGGCACCCAAATAGCCTACAAAACGAATATCTGTTTCTTTGTTGACTTGTTTAGATGTTGTTCCAGTAGAAACCAGTCCATGAAAGCCCGAGATAGCACCGCATGCAATGGTCACAAAGAGTAACGGCATGATAGGTGCACTGTAAGCTGCTTCATTCTCATTAAAAGCAGGAGCCACCACATCGGGTGAAACGATAATTACCGAAGCATACAGTACAATCAATCCTACAAATAACTGCAAACCATTAATATAATCTCTAGGTTGCAACAGCATCCACACGGGTAAAATAGAGGCGATGGCCGCATATACAAACAGAATAATAATCCACCATGCCACATCATTTAAGCCAAGCATTTCTTTGGGCAGTTCAATGGGGAACATCGGTCCCATATAAATCAATAGGTATAAAGCGATTACACCCAGTAAAGAAACGATGGGTAAAGACAATTTAAATCGATAGATACATTGACCGATGATAAATGCCACCACCAAAGCTCCCCAAACAGGTAGCACAGAACTCGGTGTATTTACCATCATGCGACCAATCACCGTACCAAAAGCCGTATTCACCATCAATAGCAGTAAAAAAATCACGACCAATAACAATACTCTAGCTCTTGGACCAATTAAATTCCCAACAATCGTCGCCATAGAATGACCTTTATTGCGGGTACTGGCCCAAATCGCCGCCATATCATGTACACCAGCCATAAAAATCGTTCCCAACACCACCCATAAAAAGGCAGGCAACCATCCCCAGAAAACCGCAATCGCTGGCCCCACGATAGGTGCTGCCCCTGCTACCGAGGTAAAATGATGGCCCCATAATACAAACTTATTTGTGGGAACATAATCGACACCATCATTAAACTCATGAGCAGGCGTTTTAAAATTCGGATCCAGTTTAAATACTTTACTCGCAATAAATTTTGAATAAAAGAAATAGCCCGACAACATGCCTGCTACGCCTAATATGAGCATCACAATACTATTCATGAACACCCTCCTACTAATATCATTTCACTTTGAAATTATTTTATTGAAAATCGGAAAAAATAGTTATAGGGGTTATCCCTAGTCGCCATCTATAAAAAAACCGCTTTCATCCATTAAGACAAAAGCGGTTAGATTCAGTCTGTGAGATATCAAGCATGGCCTTGGCTGGCATAATGCTTGAGTTCGATAATTTTCTGCTCCAGTTCTGGACTAGTTTGTAAGGCAATGACAGGCTCATGCGTATCTTCTGTTTCACTCATCTGCAAACGAATGCTTTGTCCCTCAAACGTATCAGGATCGGCTTGGATTTCTACATATTTTTTCAACAATTCATCGATCCCCGCTTGGGCTGTTTTTAAGCTATCATCCAACTGATCGGGGGTCGTATTTCTAAAAGCATTATCAATGGTTCTAGACAGATCCCAAGTAAAAAATAATAATGCCTTAGGCCCCTTTACTTCTGGGTGTTCATATCCCCATGTTTGTTCAATCATACGCTTTCTCTTTAAATATTATTAAACTGTAATTGGTAAAGATGAGCATAATGTCCTTCTTTTTTCATTAACTCATCATGCGTACCAAATTCGATAATTTTACCAGCATTCACTACTGCAATTTTATCAGCATTTTTAATCGTCGATAAACGATGGGCAATCACTAAGGTTGAGCGACCCACCATCAGCTTATCCATCGCCGCTTGAACTAATCGTTCTGACTCATTATCTAATGCTGAGGTCGCCTCATCCAAAATAAGAATAGGTGCGTTTTTAATCATGGCACGAGCAATCGCCAAACGTTGACGTTGGCCACCTGACAACCAAGAACCATCCTCACCCACTTCTGTATGAATACCATTTGGCATGGTTTTAATGTGATCCCATAAATTAGCGACTTTCAACGCGTCTTCAATTTCTTCGTCGCTGACTGCTTTGGTCGTACCATACGCAACGTTTTGGGCAATTGTACCTTTAAATAAGAATACTTTCTGGCTAACCAAAGAGATATGTTCACGCAAGGTATGCAAACTTATATCATGAATATTTTTGTCAGCAATCAGAATCTTACCCTCATCAATATCGATAAATCTAGGTAAGGTATTGACCAAAGTCGTTTTACCCCCACCAGAACGCCCCACAAAGGCAACTGTTTCACCAGGTTCAATCACCAGATTAATATTGTCCAAATTCTTATGATCACTACCTGGATAAGTAAATGAAACATGCTGATATTCAATACGTAAATTACCCACTGGCAAATGCGTTTCTTTTCCTGTGTCTTTTTCAGGTAACTCATCTAAAAACTGGTACACGTTTTCAGTTGAGGCAATCGCATTTTGCATTAAAGTCGCCAATCCTGTTAAACGTTTAATCGGATCAAAAATCTGCAACAACGCTGCACAAAAGGCCATAAATGAACCCACCGTCAAATAACCTTGTGCACTTTGGTAAATCGCGGCACCGATAATACATCCCACGGCAACAGAAATCATCAACTGCGTCACGGGGGTCACGGCCGAAGCGGCTGCAGTGGCTTTCATCGCTTGACGACGCATTTCACGGTTCACGTCGTCGTAACGCTTCATCTCAAAATCCTGAGCCATAAATAATTTAATCTCTCTTTGGCCATCAATAGATTCTTTGACTCGTGTGGTATGTTCCACGCCCAAATTAATCTGTGCACGACTGGTTTTTCTAAGCTTTAATGAGAAATAACGCGACACGACAGCAATAATCGGCATCAAGATAATAATAATCAGAGTCAGCCGCCATGATAAATACAGCAATAAGCCAAACACAGAGATAATCACAAACACTTCTCTGACCAAGTTAGTAAATAAGCTTACCGCTGAAGACGCAATGCTATTAACGTCCTGAATAAAACGGTTCAAAATTCTCCCAGAATCACCTTTCTGGTACACCGAGTCAGGCAAAGAAATGAGTTTTGCGTACATATCTCTTCTAAGATTGTATAAAACATTATTCACAATCCAAGCCACGCAGTAATCCGCACAAAAACTCAATATTCCTCTCAGTAAAAACAAGCCAACAATGGCACATGGAATCATCCAAACATAATGCAAATGAGTTTTGCTATCAAAGCCGTTATCAAGCAATGGCTTCATAATATAAGCTAGCCCTGCTTGAGTAGAAGACGCAGCAAACGTCAAGCCCATGGCCAGAATCAACATTTTCCAGTAAACCGTCACGCGACCAGCAAGTTTTCGCAATAATGCCCTGTCATTTGCTTCTTTATTTTTTACTTCAAGATTCTTTTCTTTATCCGTTTCCATGACTTTTAAAAAATTTAAAATAAGGTTATATTATCTCACAAAACACACGCTTATTAAGAGACGATAGAAACCAGTATTATGAAAAAACAAAGAATATATCTAAGAATACCTAATTGGATAGGCGATGTCTGTATGTCACTTCCCTCAATAGAAGCACTCATACAAGAAAATATCGAATTAGTCATCTGTGCAAAACCTTGGGCAAAAGAACTTTTAAGCACCCTTAACTACACAGATTTTATTGAATTAAACGGGGAAATTATTCACGATTTTACAAAAATTGCTCGCCATCTAAAAGAAAACCCTTGTGAACGCCCTCTTGCCTTGACATTACCTCATTCTTTGACCAGTGCCATCACCTTTAAAGCCGCTAAACTCAAAACTGCTGGATTTAAGGCTCAAGGTAGAAGTTTGTTACTGAGCTGGCGATTTAACATGAACCGACAAGTACATCGAGTGCAATGCTGGTATGAATTGGTCAAAAAGACCATCGAGACATGGAAAAAAATGGGAATAAATCTTAGCTCTCCGCCTGAACTTAACGACTATATTCCCTACACCATTAACCCCCAATCCCTACAAGAGGCTCAGCTCATACAGGAAACCTACCAACTTAAAGATTTTATTCTTATCGCCCCCACAGCAACTGGCAAACACAAAGGCAAGGACAAGAATTGGCCCTATTATCACGAACTGACACAAATGCTCCAAGCACAGGGATATACCGTTGCCGTGTCCGTTCCTGAAAAAGAACTAAGCATTGCAAAAGCTCACGCTCCGACGGCTTTATTTTTGCCCTCAATAAAATTAAGTACCTATATTGCATTAACGAGTTTAGCAAAATTAGTTATCTGCAATGATTCAGGTGTCGCTCATCTGTGCAGTCTTAGCCAAACACCGCAGTTAACCATGATCGGTGTCACGGATCCAAGTATTACAGCACCTTGGACTCCTCACAAATATTTAATGGGATCCTCACAAGGCTGGGCCAGTGCCCAAGACGTTTACCAAAAAGCTCTAACACTCTTACCCCCTCATCATGAGTAGTTTGCTTGTTTTTCTCATTCCACCCGTTAACCTTGCCGTTATCCTATTAGGTTTGGCCTGTTTGTGTTTACTTTGCAAAAGAAAAAAAATAGGGATTGGATTGGGATTATTTGGGGCTTTATGGGCGTTAATCTGGAGCTTACCCTATACATCCATTATGACGGGAGCTTATCTTGAAAATCTATACCCCCATAAAGACATTCAAGATATTACTGCAGCACAGGCAATTGTCGTATTAGGTGGCAACACCGCTGCCAACCGTGTGAATTGGTTTGATGACTTACCAGAAGAAACATTTAGTCGCGTTCAACGAGCGGCGGAAATTTATCACGCTGGCAAAGCACCGATTATTATTGTTTCAGGAGGCACCACTTCGGGGGTCGTCAGCGAAGCACAAGTCATGGCCCAAAGACTCAAATCCCTTGGCGTGCCATCGTCTGCGATTATTAAAGAAGAAAAAAGCACCACCACGTATGAAAATGCCAAATACACGGCCAGTATCCTCAAAGAACAGCACATTCATCACATCATTTTAGTGACATCAGCACTTCATATGCCTAGGTCCTATCATGTATTTTCCAAATATCCGATTCAGATTGAAATCGCTTCCAATCCCAATCAAATTGATATTAGCTATAACGTGCCCGTTTCTTTTTATTTTTTACCCAATGAACGGGCCTTATACGCTAGCCGAACCATCATTAAAGAATATATAGCTTGGTTTGTTTATCGTTTTAGAAATTGGATCTAATCGCTTCTAACCTCTTTAAATATAGTTAATTTTATAAACCAAACCACTATTATGTAACTGTTCTAATGCAGGCTCACTTATTGACGCTTTAAACCCGTTTAAAGACAATTCACAAACAAAATCTTGATGGGAGACCTGAACAGACACAGGCAGATGACCTGGATGTTTTTTGGCCCATTTTTTGAAACTATCCAACTGCTTCGTATCGTGAATCTCGACAGTAAGATAACGTGCATACTCATTTCTTAATGCCTCAAGCGTCATTAAACTCATGATGGCGACTCGAATAGTGCCATTGTATTCAGACACCTTAACATTAGCGATCAACAAAGATTCTTTTTGTAAGATTTCTTTGTTCATCAAATATAAATCTTCTTTGATAGAGGCTTCAATCGTTTGTGTGCCATCATTCAGTATCAAAATATAAACATGTCCATTCCCGTCTTTTTTAGGAAACACGCGGATATCCTCGATCACCCCTGCAATCATCACCGACGACATGGGTTTATTTAACTTTTGTAAAGACGTTGGAATAACTCGGCGGATTTCATCTCTCCAAATATCAAAAAGATGGTAACTAAAATGAAAGCCCAAAACAATTTTTTCATGTTCCAATAACTCTTTCATTGTCCAAGGTCGGTGGTCTTTAACCATATTATGTACCACCATGTGTGAGTCATCTGGGAATAAACTATCTTGCATACTATTTTGATGACTTTGGACAGCCGCTTCTAAACAAGATGATACAGAGGCCAACACCGCCGCACGATTCGGATCAATGCTATCAAATGCCCCTGCTTTAACCAAGTTTTCAATCATTCTACGATTCATCACTTGTTTATCTAAACGACAACAAAAATCATATAAATCTTTATAAGGGCCATTTTTCTTACGTTCCGCCACAATATACTCCATGGCCCCTTCACCAGCACCTTTAATCGCTCCCAAACCATAACGAATGGTTCGAGGCGATAAGCCTTTTTTAGTAAATTCATCTTCTACAGGCTTAAACATATAGTCTGATTCATTAATATCGACGGGTAGTATTCTTAGGCCATTGGCAATGGAATCGACGATAAAGTTTTGCATGGAATCTGTTGAGTCCATTTCAGATGAAATAGTCGCAGCCATAAACTCTGCTGGGTAATGAACTTTCATCCATGCGGTTTGCCAAGCTAATAAGGCGTAAGCAGCTGAGTGTGATTTGTTAAAACCATAGCCAGCAAATTTTTCCATCAAGTCAAACAGCTTAACGGCTAAATCGCGATCATAGCCTTTTTTGACCGCCCCTTCTTGGAATATTTCTCTTTGTTTGGCCATTTCTTCAGGCTTTTTCTTACCCATCGCACGACGAAGCAAATCGGCCCCACCCAAGCTATATCCACCGATAATTTGGGAAATCAACATAACTTGTTCTTGGTAAACAATCACACCGTAAGTACTTGATAAGGTGCTTTCTAAGTCCTTATGGAAGTAATCGATTTCCGCTCTACCATGTTTACGGTTGACAAAGTCAGTCACCATACCAGAATCTAAGGGCCCCGGTCTAAACAAAGCACATACCGCAATAATATCTTCAAAGGTACTCGGTTGTAACTCTTTTAAAAGCTTTTTCATCCCACGCGATTCTAGCTGAAACACAGCAGTCGTATTGCCCGATGATAAGAGATCAAATGTCGCTTTATCATCGACTGGAATAGACAATAAATCAAAATCTTTGGCAGCTGGATTAAAGGCTTTAATATAGGCAACGGCCCATTCTAGAATCGTTAAGTTACGTAAGCCTAAAAAGTCAAACTTCACCAAACCAACGTCTTCCACATCTCCTTTATCGTACTGTGAAATCACGCTATCATCATGTCCTGGCTGACAGTATAAAGGACAAAAATCGGTTAATTTACCAGGAGCAATTAACACACCTCCTGCGTGCATACCCACATTTCGAGTCAAGCCTTCAAGAGGAATGGAGGCATCCACTAGAGATTTAATCTGCTCATCTTGCTCATACATTCTCTTAAATTCAGGCAACTCTTTTAAAGCCCTTTCCAAAGACCAAGGATTGGCGGGATCTTGTGGAATGATTTTTGAGACATAATCACATAAGCTATAAGGTAAATCTAAGACCCTACCTACATCTCGAACAACCGCCTTAGCACCCAGCGTACCAAACGTGGCGATCTGCGATACCGCGTCTCGACCATAACGTTCTTTGACATATTCGATCACGCGATCGCGATTTGCCTTACAAAAGTCCACGTCAAAGTCGGGCATGGAAACACGTTCTGGGTTCAAAAATCGTTCAAAAAGTAAGTCATATTTCAATGGATCCAAATCCGTGATCCCCAGAGAATAAGCCACTAAAGAGCCTGCTCCCGATCCGCGACCAGGTCCGACTGGCACCTGATTATTTTTTGCCCAGTTAATGAAATCTTGAACGATCAAGAAGTAGCCAGGGAACTTCATTTTAATAATGACATCACATTCATTATTTAATCGTTCAACGTAAACAGGACGTTTTTCATTTCTTTCTTTTTCATCAGGATATAACTGAATCAGGCGTTTTTCCAATCCTTGCATGGAAAGCGTTCTTAAATAATCATCTAAGGTTTCTCCATTAGGCGTTGGAAAAATAGGTAATTGGGGGTTCCCCAACTCAATCGTGACATTACAACGTTTTGCAATCTCTATCGTATTGTCAATAGCACTAGGAATATCGTGAAACAGTGCTTTCATCTCTTCTGTACTTTTGAGATATTGTTCTGGTATAAAGCAACGTTCACGTTTTGGATCGGCTAAAAGATAAGAACCTAAAATACAATATTTAATTTCGTGTGATGTAAATTCTTCTTTTTCTAAAAATTGGACGGGATGAGTTGCCACCACAGGAATATCCGTTTCACTGGCCAACTGACAAGCCGCCTGAACATAGACTTCATCATCGTCAAACCCTGCTCGTTGCAACTCAATATAGAAATCATCACCAAACTCTTTTTTCCATGCTAAGGCCAGTGTTTTAGCTTGTTCATACTTTCCACTCATTAACAAATGGCCTATTTCACCATGTTTGCCACCCGATAAAAGAATCAATCCACGATATTTTTTCAGCCATTCTTTGCAAATTTCAGCATGATCTTTACGTACATTATTTAGCCATGCTTGGGAAATCAATTCACACAAGCTATGATAGCCTTCTTTATTTTTAGCAATAGCCAATAATCGATGCGGATTGGCTAAGTCTTCTTCATTTTCAACGATTAAATCACAAGCAACGATAGGTTTGATTCCCGCTTTTCTGGCTGCTTTATAAAGTTTAATAAAACCAAATAAATTCATTTGATCACTTAATGCAATCGCGGGTTGCTCAAAAGATTCTAACTTTTTAATCAAATGAGGAATATTAACAATACCATCTACAATCGAATACTCTGAGTGAAGTCTTAAATGAACAAACATAGCACTACCAAATTTTTATCGGGACAAACTTATATTTTAAAGGATTATGACCAGCACCTATCATGAATTTTGTAAATACTGACATTATCCGTCTATTAAGCTAAACCGAGACTCTCCCACATTTTGTATAAACGTTTTACCGACACTGGCATCGGCGTTTTTAACTCTTGTGCAAACAACATCACTCTTAACTCTTGCAACATAAAGAAAAAAGTCTCTAGATGGTCATCTACCCTACCTTTGAGCATTTGTTTTTTACGTCCATACATTTGCCATAAAGGTTTTAATTCTGACATTAGTTTTTGGTCTCTTGCGGGATCTTGTTTGATTTTGTCGATACGTCTTAGCGTAGCTTGCAAATAACGCGGGAGATGTTTTATTTGCTCAAATGGTGTACTGGATAAAAAGCCTTTAAACACCAGCAATTTCAAATTTTCACTTATATCTTCTTGTGCCTGAGTAAAGGCTTTAATGGAAGATATATTTTTTTGAACCATCGCATAATCATTTAAGATCGTCAAGGTTAATTTTGCGACTTCTTGAATGAACAGCCCCAAACGCTGTTTGATTTCCATGATTTTTAATTGAAAACTTTCTTCATCATGAGGCAAGGATTCTCCCCATCCTAAATGTTTTAATGCGGCATCTAAAATATCTTCTTTTAAGTCATCCAAAGTCCCAAAAGACAAATACAACATACCTAATTTGTCTTGTTGAGGGATTTGTTTTAATAACCCTTTGATTTGATCTTTTAAAGCAAGTTTATACAATCTTAGCAAGCCTTTTTGATGTGCGATCATTGCCTGTGCTTGTTCATCAAACACATCCATTTGACAATGATCACCATGATCGACCAAGGCTGCATAACCCATTAGGGTTTGGTGATTTTTCTGGATTTCTAAGATCTCTGGCATCGCCCCAAAATCCCATGTCACAATACGATCTTTTTTAATCTTATCCAAGTCAGACTGTTTATGAACAAGCTGTTGCAGACTTTCACGTGCCAAATGACCATGAGTCGCTTTTAACATATCCAGATGTCTTCCAGCCGATAGCATGCGTCCGTGTTCATCAACAATTTTAAAATTCATAAAACAATGAGGTGGCAAGCTTGATTCTTGGAAATCATGCACAGTGACGTGAATTCGTTTCTTCTCGTAAATATCATCACATAATGCTTGCACCAATGATTTATCCATTTTTAAATCTTGCTGATCAAAATACTGATGATAAAAATTTTCCGCGTAATCGGGTAGCGGTACACAAGACTTTCTTAATTTCTGGGGCAATGATTTTAATAAGGCCAATACTTTTTCTTTTAGCATCCCCGGTACTAACCAAGTACAAGGTTTATCCGATAGTTGATTTAAGGCATAAACAGGAACGGTAGCCGTGACACCATCTTTGGGAGAGCCCGGCTCAAAATGATAACTTAACGAGAGTTTGAGTTCGCCTAAATTTAATTTTTTGGGAAATGTTTCACTGGTAATCCCTTGTGCGTCATGACGCATCAAATCTTCTTTACTCAGCAATAATGTTTTCTTTTGTTCCTCATTTAACTGTTTATACCATCTTTCTAACGCAACTGTTTTATGGATATGTGAGGGAATTTTTTCCTTATAAAAATTCAAAATTAAGGCATCATCCACCAAAATATCCTGTCTGCGAGAGCGATGTTCCAAACGCTCAACTTCATCGATAATTTTCTGATTATGTTTTAAAAACGGCAAGTTTGTTTGTATATCTCCCGTCATCAATGCGTCGCGTATAAAGATTTCATGAGCCTGTTCAATATCGACGGGTTGTCTTTTTCTGCCTGTATAAATAGGTAATCCATACAAAGTGGCTCGTTCATTAACCAGCACCTGACCTTGTTTAGCATACCATTGTGGATCGGAATAGTGTTTTTGTAACAAGTGTTCGCCAACTCCCTCTATCCACTTAGGATCAATATTAGCGATACAACGGGCATACAATTTACTCGTCTCCACTAACTCAGAAGCCATAATCCACTTACCTGCTTTTTTTCTTAACGTTGATGAGGGATGTATCGTGAATTTGATACCTCTGGCACCTTGATAAGAGGCTTGTTGAGGAACCTCTTCCGTCAGTATTTTCAAACCCAAATTACCTAATAAGCCAGCCATTAAACTGGTATGAATCTGTTCATAGGTGGCTGCAAGCTCATTAACACGCCATCCTCGTTCTTTAATCAAAGTCAAAATCTGCGAATGTACATCATGCCACTCTCTTAATCTTAAAGAAGATAAAAAATTGTCTTTTAATTTTTGTTGTAATTTACGTTGAGAATCCTTGTGTTTAACCGCATCATGATACCAATCCCAGAGTTTTAAATAACTCATAAATTCAGATTGATCATCTTGAAATTTAGCGTGTAGCTGTTGTGCCAAATCTCTCTGTTCTAGAGGACGTTCACGCGGATCTTGAATCGTTAATGCCGACGCAATCACCAAAACTTCTTTCAGACTTTGATTTTCCTTAGCCGCCAAGATCATTCTTCCCACTCTTGGGTCCAGCGGTAAACTGGATAAAACCTTACCAATAGGGGTTAATTGATTCTTATCATTTAAGGCATTTAATTCACGAAGCTGAGCCATACCATCTGAAAAAGCTCGACGACTGGGCATTTGTATAAAAGGAAAACTTTCGACATCGTGAATCCTGAGTGCTTTCATTTGTAAGATAACGGAAGCTAACGAACTTCGCAAAATCTCTGGATCTGTAAATTCAGGGCGTTTCTCATAATCCTCTTCATCATAAAGTCGAATGCACACCCCTTCAGCCAGTCGTCCACAACGTCCACTTCTTTGTTTAGCCGATGCTTTACTAATCGGCTCAATCTCAAGCTGTTCAACCTTATTTTTCAAAGAATATCGTTTGACTCGAGCTAAACCACTATCTATCACAAAACGAATACCTGGCACAGTCAAAGAAGTTTCTGCCACGTTAGTTGCCAAAATAATTCTACGTAACTGACTATCCACTTTAAAAATACGTTCCTGTTCTTGTTGGGATAATCTGGCATACAAAGGTAGAATCAAGGCACCAGATAAATGATGTTTTTGCAAGGCTTGAGCAGCTTCTCGAATTTCACGTTCACCTGGCAAAAAAATCAAAATATCACCTGTTCCATGATGAATACACTCATCCACCGCATCCACAATAGCATCCATCAAATCACGTTCTTCATCTGTTTCGCTTGCAGTGGTATCGGTTCCAAAATTAACAGGACGATAGCGAATTTCGACAGGATATAAACGACCCGATACCTCAATAATCGGCACTTTTTTATTATTTTCCTCAAAGTGCTGGGCAAAGCGTTGTGCATCAATCGTAGCAGAGGTCACAATTAATTTAAGATCACGACGTTTCTTTAATAAAGGTTTCAGAAATCCTAATAAGAAATCAATATTTAAACTGCGTTCATGAGCTTCATCGATAATAATGGTGTCATAACGTTTTAACAGCGGATCATTTTGCAATTCAGCCAATAATATGCCATCTGTCATCAGCTTTATTTTGGTCTGTTCACTGCGTTTTTCATGAAACCGTATTTGATAGCCGACCCATTGACCTAATTCAGACTTCAATTCTGCAGCCAACCGTTTCGCCACTGAAGTCGCTGCTAGCCGTCTTGGTTGCGTATGGCCAATTATCTTTCCTTTTGCCCCTCTACCGATTTGCAGACATAGCTTAGGAATTTGTGTCGTTTTTCCAGAACCTGTTTCACCGCAAATAACGACCACTTGATGAGTTTCAATCGCTATTCTAATTTCATCAAGCATCCCTACTACAGGCAAATTATCGTCATATTCTATCGTTGGTAACATCATATTTGATTTATTTTTTCTAAACACACTATTATCCCATAGACTATAATCTTGGTAAAATAGGCAACTTAAAATCTGTTCAATGACGTTTTTATGGGAATCTCTGTCATGACCAATCATTACCCTATTCAACCATCTACTGATCATGAAACCTTTTCTGCTGCGGATGCCCCCATATCATCACCGGCACAGTTCGTTCGTTGGTTTCGAGAGGTAGCACCGCATATTCACAACATTCGAGGAAAAACTTTTGTCATTGGTTTTGGAGGCGATCTCATCAAAGCAGGACGACTTCATGCTTTGGTCAACGACTTATCGCTACTGAATTCATTAGGGGTTAGATTGGTGTTAGTTCATGGCTCTAGACCTCAATCAAATGAACAAATGGAGATCAAAGGGTTAACGCCCATTTTTAATAAAAAACCTCACCCCATTGATGAACAGGCGTTTGAGTGTGCCAAAGAAGCAGCAGGCGAAATCCGCTTAGATATTGAAGCCGCCTTTAGTCGCGGATTACCCAATACACCTATGTCAAACTCTCATATTTTGGTGGTTTCAGGTAATTTTATTACTGCTAAACCTCAAGGTATTATCGATGGCATTGATTACCAATACATGGGCGTTGTTCGCAAAGTAGATGTCGAAGCCATCAACCGTGCATTAGGCCCTAATTCTATTGTCTTACTGTCACCTATTGGATTTTCGCCTACAGGTGATGCGTTCAATGTCGGTATGGAAGAAGTTGCCACTTCAGTCGCTAAAGCCATAAAAGCCGATCGTTTGGTCTTTTTAACACCTCCAAATATTTTATTAAGAGACGAGCAAAACGAGATTATTACCGAAATTCCTCGACCTGAAGCAGAAAAATTACTGAATGACATCACCGATGAAGAAGCAAAAATCTTTTTGAAATACGCTTCTGATGCCGTTAAAAATGGCGTAAAACGGGCCCACTTCATTCCTTTTGAAATCGATGGCGGATTGCTATTGGAGCATTTTACGCATGATGGTGTTGGAACCATGGTAGTCGAGGACAAATTAGATGATTTGCGTCCTGCAGCGTTTAAAGATATTGGTGCCATTCTTCAACTTATCGAACCTTTAGAAGCAAATGGTACGCTTGTTCCCAGAGGCAGAAGCGTCATTGAACGAGACCTCAAATACTTCACCGTGCTAGAACATGATGGCGTGGTATATGGATGCGTTTCTTTAATTCCTTACCCAGAATCCGATATGGCTGAAATGGCCTGTTTGATTATCAATCCAGAATGGCAAGGGCATGGTGAGGGCGAATTACTATTACATCATATTGAACATAAAGCTAGGGCACTCGGTATCAAAAAACTATTTGTGCTAACGACCCAAACATCACATTGGTTTGTTAAACGCGGATTTGTCAAAGGCACTATTTCTGATTTGCCAAAGCCCAAACAAGCTGTGTACAATCACTCTCGAAACAGTCTAATTTTTATTAAACAACTTATGAAGGAAATATCATGACAAGAATGGTTCACTGCGTAAAACTCAAAAAAGAAGCTGAAGGACTAGCTGCTCCACCCTATCCTGGTGAAATTGGTGTTCGCATTTGGCGTGAAATTTCAAAAGAAGCGTGGATGCAATGGATACAGGTCCAAACGCGTTTAGTTAACGAAAATCGTCTTAATCTTGCTGATTCCCGTGCCAGAAAATATTTATTACAACAAATGGAAAACTATCTATTTGGTGGTGCGGAGGTAGAAGCACAAGGTTACGTTCCCCCTTCTCAGTAAATTTTAAGCGGTCATTCAGACCGCTTTTTTGTTTCGCTGTATCAGCATTAACATCGCTACGCCTTTAAGCTTATCGTGTACTGTTCAACATCAGCCAGAACAACCCGTTGAGCATGAAGTTAGTACTTCCAAGCTTATCGTTTATGCTTCAACATCAGTACTTAACACAGAAGTCACCTTATTCAAGTGACTTTTTGGTATCCGCATTAAAACAGACTTTCGGGAACGTTTTCTTCCTCTTCTGTTAAACCTGATTTAGTCCCCGGAGCTTCACGACGAGCGACTTTTTCTGCTTTTTTAACCTTTTTGTGACGAACATCCGATCCCTGAACGATGTAAATAATACCCTCTGCCATATTCGTACAATGATCTCCAATACGCTCAAAAGAACGTCCAATAAAAATCATATCGATACTTGCAGAGATATTTCGAGGATCTTCAATCATATAGGTAATCAGCTCTCGCATAATCCCTTTCCATTCTTTATCCACTGATTTATCGCTTCTTAGCACTTCAGCAGCGGCAATCGGATCTCTTCTTGCAAAAGCATCTAATACCTGTCTGAGCATATTCTTAACCATACTCGCCATATGCTCAATATCCACTTCTGATGACAGTTCCACACGTTTTTCATGTAGCTGGGCAATCATTTTTGCAATCTTATATGCCTCATCTCCCATACGTTCTAGATCCGTATTCATTTTGGAGACCATGATCACCCCACGAAGATCAACGGCAGTAGGTTGAAACAAAGCAAATAACTGAATGATGGCGTTATCAATTTCAACTTCCATGTTATTGACACGTTCTTCTAGATCATAAATCTGTTCAATAACACTATCATCTTTTGTACTTAGGGATTCCAAGATGCCATTAATCATGGCCTCAACCAACCCTCCCATTTCTAAAAACTGGGAATAAATTTTTGATAATTCATTATCAAAACGAGAATTGTAATGTACCATGGGCATATCTTTCTCCAAGCAATCATACTACGAGTTTAACGTAAAAGCATATTACGCATATCTAGGATCAGCTGTCTGACCGATAATTTTTACACCTTCTTGAGTCCCTACCAAAGCCACTGTTGCTGGACGTATCGCAAAAAGACCGCAAGTGACCACACCCGGAATATCATTAATCTGTGCTTCTAAACGAGCAGCATCTTCAATTTTTAAACCTTTAACATCGAGTATGGGATGACCATTATCCGTTAGAAAGTCTTTTCGTTCGATCACTTCAGTCGCACCTAATTGGTATAACTGACGCGACACCACTTCTTTTGAAATCGCTAATACCTCAATAGGCAAAGGAAAGGCTCCTAAATTATCGACAACTTTAGATTCATCTACGATACACACAAAATGATGTGAGGCACTGGCGACAATTTTTTCTCTTGTCAAAGCACCTCCGCCACCTTTTATCATTTCAAGTTTTGCATTAATCTCATCGGCACCATCGACATAAACTGCAAGCTCATCTACTTCGTTCAAATCAAAGACACGGATACCATGCATGGCTAAACGTTTTGCACTACGCTCCGAACTAGCTACCGCCCCACGAAAAGCATGACGATGTTCAGCCAAGGCATCAATAAAGAAATCAGCCGTAGAACCTGTTCCTATTCCAATAATCGCATCTTGAATCAAGTGCTGACGAATATGCGATAACGCTTGTTTAGCGACAGCTTGTTTTAATTGATCTTGAGTTAACATGTTCTATTTTCCTTAACGTTTAATTCGATTTTGCAAGGTGTTTCCGATAATGACACACGCCCCAACCACGCAAATTAATATCGTTGCTAAAGCATTGACTTCTGGCTTTAATCCCAATCTAACACGAGAAAAAATCTCTACAGGTAAGGTGGTGTAACCAGGCCCATTCATGAACGAAGCAATCACCACATCATCCAATGATAAAGTGAATGCTAATAACCATGAAGAAATAAGTGCAGGTAAAATCAACGGTAGAATAATTTTAAAAAATACCGTTAATGGTTTTGCACCCAAATCTAAAGCAGCCTCTTCTAAAGAACGGTCTAACTCTCTAATACGAGAAGAAACCACGACAGATACATAGGCTACACATAATGTCACATGTCCTAACCAAATCGTAAAGACACCGTTCGCTTCAGGCACACCAAACATATTTCTTAACTCAATAATCATTAAGAGTAAGGAAATACCTAAAATAACATCGGGAATAACTAAAGGTAAGTTTAATAAACCAATAAATAATCCGATACTTTTAAAGGTATTTTTTCTAACCAATACATAAGCGGCCCAAGTACCGATAAAAACTGCAGCCGTCGCACTTAAAAAAGCCACCTCGAGTGACAAATAAGCCGCAGACAACAATTCCTTATCATTGAATAATTTTTCATACCATCTCAATGAAAAACCCGTCCACGTACTACCTATCGCGGATTCATTAAATGAGAAAACAATCAAACTGATAATCGGCACATACAAAAAGAAGTAACCAAAGCCAAGAAAACAATATTTCAAAAAGCGATTATCACGGTGACTAGCATAATATTTTTTCTTTGCCATTATCGAGTCCCCCTATTGGTTTTTAGCGAGTTGTATTGGAATATCGCTAAAGGAATCAATAACACTAAAATCATCACGACCGCTACAGCCGCCGCTACAGGCCAGTTAGAATCACTAAAAAATTGATTCATCATCACTCGACCGATCATATACGTATTACTACCGCCTAATAATTCAGGGATAACATACTCACCGACGACAGGAATAAAGACTAACATAGCACCTGCAATCACGCCTGGCATGGACAAAGGTAAGGTAATGCTTACAAACGCACGCCAAGGTTTTGCCCCTAAATCATAGGCCGCATCTAACAAACGCTGATCCAATTTGACTAAATTCGTATATAGTGGCAGGATGAAAAAAGGCAAATAGGTATAAATCAATCCGATATAAACGGCAATATCGGTGCGATAAATTTCTAATGGCTGTGCAATCAGTCCCAAACTCATCAGTAATTTATTCAACAAACCTTCATTTCTTAAAATCCCCACCCATGCATATACTCGCAACAACAAAGAGGTCCAAAATGGCAGAATAACCGCCAACATCAGTATATTTCTAATACTAGGACGAGAACGAGCAATGTAATACGCCATGGGGTATCCGATCAAAATGCAGATAATGGTCGTTATCAATGCCATCTTCAAGGAATTCAAATACGCCATCAGATACATCGAATCATCCAGCATCATGGAAAAGCCTTCAAAATGCAGGCTAATATTCAACACATGATCATGTATTTGAACCAAAGGACCATAAGGTGGGATACCGAATAAAGATTCGGCAAAACTGATTTTCAAAACGATAATAAAAGGAATAAATAGACATATTATCAACCATAGATATGGCGGTAATATGGCTAAAATATCGCGATTAAATTTAAAGTTTCTCATTTTGCTAACACCGTACCACTGTCAGGTCCCCAAACAAGATACACTTCATCATCTACCCCAGGATAGTCGCCTTCCATCAAACTTAAACTTGGCACACATGCTTCTACCACTTTGCCTGAATCCAGTCTTACTTGATACAAGGTATAACTTCCCATCCAAGCAACGTGAGTCACCATGCCATGTCCAATATTATTTTCATCATCTGGATTTTCTCTTAACACGCGAATTTGTTCGGGACGAATAGAGACATACACTTCCATGCCCAAGGGTTCAGAAATACCATGACTAATGTACAAAGGCTTCATCAATTCATCTGACTCAATCAACACGTGGTCAGGCTCATCCACCACAATATGTCCCGTAAAAATATTTGTCTTACCGATAAAGCTAGCCACGAAACGAGAATTGGGATAAGTATAAATATCTTGTGGGGTACCACATTGGATAATTTGGCCATCTGTCATCACCGCCAAACGATTCGCCATGGTCATCGCTTCTTCCTGATCGTGAGTCACCATAATACAAGTCACGCCTACTTGTTCAATAATTCTGACCAGTTCAATCTGTGTTTGTTGACGGATTTGTTTATCTAATGCTGACATCGGCTCATCAAGAAGCAGTAATTTAGGACGTTTTACTAAACTTCTTGCCATGGCAACACGCTGCTGTTGGCCACCCGATAACTCATGAGGCTTACGTCTAGAATAAGCCCCCATTTGTACCAAATTTAACGCATGATAAACACGATCATGAATTTCTGCCTTATCCACGCCCTCTTGTTTTAAACCAAAGGCGACATTCGCCTCCACTGTCATATGAGGAAACAAAGCATAAGACTGGAACATCATGTTGACAGGACGTTTATAAGGAGGTACTTCGGTAATATCTACGCCATCTAAAAATATTTGTCCTGATGTAGGTGTCTCAAAACCTGCTAGCATTCTTAGCAAAGTAGATTTTCCACAACCTGAGCTACCTAATAAAGCAAAAATTTCATTACGTTCCACCGCCAAATTAACCGATTTTACGGCAACGGTATCGTTAAAAATTTTTACCACATCAACCAGTTTCACAAACTCGTCAGGGGTGACCTCATTTTGTGAACTCATGCTTATATCATTCATCGTTTCTCTACCTTATAATAAGCATAGTGCCTTATTTAACCATTTCGTAAATAAGGCACTTTTAAACGTACTTCAAACTATAATTTATTATACCTTGATTTAGACTATAGTTTGCCAGCTTTTAGATCTGACCAAAGTCTTGTCTCAAGACGCAAAATATTCATCGGTTGTGGTTTAATCACAAATAATGTTTTTGCAACTTCCTCATCAGGATATAGCTGTTTATTGTTGGCAATTTCAGGAACAATGTACTGACGTGCCGTTGCATTAGCATTTGGATAAAACATTTCATTCGTGATCGCCGCGTGAACTTTTGGATCTTCCATGTAGTTAATAAATTTCATCGCATTTTCTGGATGAGGAGCGTCTTTAGGAACGGCCATCGTATCAAACCATACTGGTGCACCACCTTTTGGAATGTAGTAATCCACTACATAATCACGTTTTGCTTTTTTGGCACGATCGGCTGAAATCATCACATCGCCGTTAAAGCCATAAACCAAGCACAAATCACCAGAGGCTAATTCATCAATATAACCTGACGAACTAAATTGGCGAATATATGGACGAATGGCTTTTAACACCTGAAAGGCTGCTTTAATGTCATCAGGATTGCTGCTGTTCGGATCTTTTCCGATATAGTGCAATACTGCTGGTATCACTTGAGCAGGCTCATCTAACACAGAAATACCGCATGATTTGAATTTCTCAGCATTCTCAGGCTTAAACAAAATATCCCAGTTAGCCAAATCAGCCTCTTCACCTAAAATAGCTTTAGCCTTAGTAACATTATAACCAAGACCATTAGTACCAAATCCCCATGGCACAAGATATTCATTACCAGGGTCAACCTGTGCCACAATCGCCATAATAGCAGGATCTAGGTTTTTTAAATTTGGCATATTTTCTTTATCTAACTTTTGAAATAAGTTAGCTTGGATTTGTCTTGCTGCATAATGTGTGGAAGGCACCACCACATCATAGCCAGAGTTTCCCGTTAAAAGTTTGGCTTGTAAAATATCATTTGAGTCGTAGGTATCATAGGAAATCTTAATACCTGTTTCTCGCTCAAATCCTGGCAATGTATCAGGTGCTGTATATTCCGCCCAGTTATAAACATTCACCACATTATCTTCTGCTTGTACTGTCCCCAGGATGGTAACACTTAATGCAGCCATCACAGCAAGTTTTAGTGTTTTTTTCATATTACAACCTCCAAAAGTTTTCTGTGTTTGATGGGATATAAAACTATTGCAATTAAAACATAAAAAATTATCGAGATAAAGAAATAATTTTATTTTCTGAAAAGTAATGTTAAAGATAACTTAACACTTCTTCTAATCTTCCTACTGCCCTAATTTCCAAGCCCTCTATCGGTTGTTTGGGAGCATTATGTTTAGGCACCAAGGCAATAGAAAATCCTAGTTTTGCCGCTTCTTTTAAACGTTCTTGCCCACGGGGTGAAGGACGAATTTCACCTGATAAGCCCACTTCTCCAAAAGCTATCATACCTTTGGGCAAAGGACGATTTTTCATCGAAGAAATAATCGCCAATAAAATGGGTAAATCCGCGGCGGTTTCTTGAATACGCACCCCACCTACGGCATTAACAAATACATCTAAATCAAAGGTACTGATACCCGCATGACGATTTAATACAGCCAATAACATCGCTAGTCGGCTAGACTCTAGACCAATACTCAAACGTCGAGGATTAGGCACATGGGTGGTATCCACGAGGGCTTGAATTTCAACCAGCAACGGTCTTGTGCCTTCTTGAGTCGCCATCACACATGATCCCGGAATAGAATGATCGTATTGTGAGAGAAAAATAGCGGAGGGGTTATTAATGCCTTTTAGTCCTTTTTCCGTCATCACAAAGACCCCTAATTCATTGACCGCACCAAATCGATTTTTGATAGCACGAATCAAACGATAGGTAGAATCTCCCTCTCCCTCAAAATACAACACCGTATCGACAATATGTTCTAATACTCTAGGCCCTGCTAAAGCACCATCTTTAGTGACATGGCCGATCATAATTAATGAAATGCCATGTTGTTTAGCAATCCGAGTTAAACGTGCAGCACATTCTCTGACTTGAGAAACAGAACCGGGGGCTGCGGACAATTCACCTGAAAACAAGGTTTGAATCGAATCGATGACCACCACTTTGGGATGTTCGGTTTCTAATACCTGTTCGATGGTTTCCAACTGAATTTCTGCCATCAGGCGAACATGACTGGTATCCAATTCCAAACGTTGGGCCCTTAATGCAACTTGTTCAGCGGACTCTTCGCCCGTCACATATAAAGTGGCATATTGTTCCGATAAATAACAGAGAGACTGTAGTAATAAAGTCGATTTACCGATTCCTGGATCGCCACCTATTAGCGTAACCCCACCTGGTACAATGCCTCCGCCCAAAGCACGATCAAGCTCTGCAATACCAATTTTCATACGCGTGACTTCCTGTGGTGTCACCGTTGATAAATTAATAATGCCCGAACTTTTTGCTAAATGAGAAAAACGGTTCTGAGTGCTTGTTTCGACTGCAACGGCCACCTCTTCAATCGTATTCCAAGCATGACAATGCGTACATTGACCAAGCCATTTATTCGTTACGCCACCACATGCTTGACAGACAAATTGCGTTTTTTTCTTAGCCAATTTTTACTCCTTTGTGATCACTTCCACTGGCACTCTTTTTGCTAATGCACACATTAATTCATATCCTAATGTACCTGCTTGTTGAGCCACTTCATCAATACTAGGACCTCCTTGCCCCCATAATCTAACCCAATCCCCCTCTTTTACTTGAGGCAAATCAGTAACGTCTATCGTCATCATGTCCATGGACACACGACCGACAATCGGAGCAACACCACCTTTTAATATACGCACGTTAGCCCCCTTTCCAATCACCCTTGGATAACCATCGGCATAACCACAAGCTATCACCGCAATACGAGAAGCCCGTTTTGTTACAAAAAGGCCACTATAACCGATTGCCTGTCCACTACAGACATCTTGAATGGCGATAATTTGAGCGTCTAGATTCATGGCGGCTTGCACCTTTAACCAATCTGTCTCATCATAGGCTAAGGCATTGGATCCATACAAACTAATACCAGCACGCACCCATTGTCCTAGTGAAACCGCCTCTGGCAGTTGCAAACTCGCCGCTGAATTGCAACAGCTTATCCAGTCCCAATCAAAGCCAGCAATCATTTCTTGAAAAGTTGATAATTGTTTTTTTGCATGCTCTAAACATTTTTCATCTGCACGAGCAAAATGTGTGATGACACCAATACTTGAAACTTTTCCTAACTGTTCAAGCTGTTTAATTTCTGTATAGGCTTGCGATAAATTAGCATGAGTAAATCCCAATCGATTCATGCCTGAGTTAACTTTTATCGCCACACGAATAGGATGGTGAATCACAGCTTGTTTTATCCATTCTATTTGACGAGTTTGATGAATGCTAATGGTCAGATCATATTGTTGCACTCTATCTAAATCCGCTGGTTCAAAAATACCTTCTAATAATAAAATAGGCTTTTTCCAGCCATATTCTCGACATTTTTTGGCTTCTTGAATATCCAACATCGCCAATCCATCAGCTTCTGCAAAGCCTTGACAAGCCTGTTCAATACCATGCCCATACGCATTTGCTTTCACAACGGCCCATACGTTCTTATCTGCCGGCAATGCTTGTTTGAATACGGATAAATTATGTTTCATAGCTGCAAGGTTGATTTGAGCTTTAATCGGACGTGGCATAATCGATCTCTATCATTTACAATATGCAAAGATTATAATGCAATGTCTAATTCATTTCATCGCCACTATGACAAACTTTACTGACACTCGTTTACCACCCTATCTTAAATTCCCAGAATTTGCTTCCATTATGTATTATGCCATTCGTTTTGCACCGGAAACGCAACAATTCTTACTGACTGTTTTATACACACTAAATGAGGAAATCAGCGAAGTACGTCAAGTTTCTGACCCTAATTTGGCCAAGGTCAAATTACAATGGTGGCGACACGAAATTGAAAAGTTATACGAAAAAAAAGCAGAACACCCCGTTGTACAAGCCTTATATCCTTATCTCTCTGTCTTACCCAAAGAACATTTGGAAAAAATCATTGATTTATATGAAATGGATTTAAACCAAAATCGATATCAAGATTTCACCGAGCTTGGGGAATATTTAGGGCTGTATGGACAAAGTTATTTTATTTGTTTGGCCTATGTTTCAGGCCTACTTCATCACGCTAGTTCTCATGCTGATCACTTACTGATCGCATCCATAGGAGAAGCTGCTTTACTTACCGAAAAGTTGCATAAAATGGGACAAGATATTGCTAAAGGATATATTTATTTGCCCATTGACATGCTTAAAGAAAAACAACTCAAACCCGCCCAATTACTTCATTACGAGCAATCACCTGAAATTCAGGCTATCTGCGAAACACTCGCTACCACGCTTAAAAACACCTTGACAACAGGTATTAAAGAACTAAAAAAATTCCCAAAAGATAAGCGTTGTTTTATTCGATATATCGCACGGGCTAGTTTATTTACTTTGAAAAAATTAGAACAAGACCATTGGCAAGTGCTTAAACATCAAGTCACACTTTCTCCCATGAAACTACTTTGGATGGCTTGGAAAAATAGCCATTTTTAAATAAGAGGAACACATGAATTTTCTTGCAGTCGCACTCGGTGCCATGCTTGGCGGAATCGGTCGTTATAGTATTTCGTTGTTGATACCGAGTTATTGGGGAACGCTCACGGCTAATGCTATGGGTGGCTTTCTCATTGGATTATTACTCTGTTTTTCTGGATCAGACACCTTTCGCTTATTTGCCATCACAGGCGTATTAGGTGCATTCACCACCTTTTCCACGTTCTCGGCTGAATCCATTCGTTTTATCATGGCTGGTCAACTACTATCTGCCTTACTTTATATTCTAGCAAGTCTTGTTATCACATTATCGTTGACTGCATTAGGCTTATATCTAGGCAAACAATTCCTGTAAAAAACCAATCTCACTCAGACAGTGTCATAAATGAGATTGGTCTTCAAATTTAGAACCTTAGCCAAATAAATGTTTTTCCATATAGGCTTTTACATCTTGGGCATTATTGTTTAAGACATCCACTTTTTGAGGCAAGTCCAATAAATGCTTCAAATGCTCAGGATAAGGAACTTGTACGCCAATCGCCTCTTGAATAGTTGCCGCAAACTTAATAGGTAAGGCCGTTTCCAACACCAACATGGGAACATCTTTCTCAAGATAATGTCGAGCTACTTTCACACCATCTGCGGTGTGAGGATCAATCATTACCTTATCTTCATTCCAAACCGTTTGAATGGTCTGGATTCGATCGGCATGAGTACTGCTATCTGATTGGAATCCATATTTTGATTCAAATAAAGGTCGGTATGACGATAAGTCAAAATAACCTTCTGTTGACAATTTATTCCATAGATTAGTTAATTTGGTGCTATCTCTATCAAGCAATTCAAACACAAATCGCTCAAAGTTAGATGCTTTGGAAATATCCATTGAGGGACTAGAGGTGGCATAAGTCTGTGCCGATGAACGGGTGCGATAAATCCCTGTTTTAAAGAACTCATCCAACACATTATTTTCGTTTGTGGCTAACACTAAACGACGAATTGGTAACCCCATTTGACGAGCCATAAAGCCAGCAAAGATATTACCAAAATTTCCAGATGGTACACAGAAAGACACTTCTTTGGCCCCTGTAGCATCTGTTGCACGTAACCAACCCCAGAAATAATAAACAATCTGTGCAGCAATTCTGGCCCAGTTAATAGAATTAACCGCTCCCAACTTTAGTTCTTGACGAGTTTGATCGTGACCGCTTAACGTTTTCACAATATCTTGGCAATCGTCAAAAACCCCTTTGATAGCGATATTGAAAATATTCTTATCGGTCAAACTGTACATCTGGGCACGTTGAAAATCACTCATTCTGCCATAAGGCGATAGCATAAAGACATTCACGCCTTTTTTGCCTTTCAAAGCATGTTCAGCAGCCGAACCCGTATCACCTGAAGTGGCCCCGAGAATATTGATCTGCTCATTTTTTTGGGTCAATACATACTCAAAAATATGTCCCAAAAACTGCATAGCCATATCTTTAAAAGCTAGGGTAGGCCCCTCTGACAAGCCTAATAAGAAGATGCCGTGAGATAATTTTTTTAAAGGCACCATCTCACTCGTAGAGCTAGCATTAAATACCTTTGCTTGATATGTATTGTTTAGCAATTCAGCCAAAGTATGTTTAGGAATATCCGATATATACAAAGATAAAATTTCTGTCGCCAAACTAGGATAATCCAAGCCTCTCCATGATTCCAATAACGAAGCCGTGACGGTTGGAATCTTTTCAGGCATCATCAGACCTCCGTCTGTGGCCAAGCCTTCAAGCAAAATATCACAAAACTGTTGGCCTTTTGCCTGTCCCCTAGTGGATATATAATTCATCGTCATACAAAATTCTCCATACGAATGCGAACGACTTTTGAGTTCACGCAACTTAATGACTCAATATCCTTAATCGCTTCATTTGCGGCCCCTTCTTTGGCACGATGCGTCAAAATAATAATCGTTGCTTGACCATCATGTTCCTCATCTTGCAACATACTTTTCACGGAAATACGGCCTTTTGCCAAAATTTCAGTAACCTCTGAAAGTACGCCAGGACGGTCAACTACCGTAAATCGCAAATAATACGAGCTAATCACCTCTTGCATGGGGAGTAAATTAATATCACGCAAAGAACGAGCTTGGAAAGCCAATGCAGGTACTCGATGTTCAGGATTGGCATTTAACATTCTGGCTACATCGACTAAATCAGCCACGACCGCAGAAGCAGTGGGTTCAGAACCCGCTCCTTGTCCATAAAATAGCGTTTGACCTACTGCATCACCATCCACGACAACTGCATTCATCGCCCCATCTACACTGGCTAATAATTGTTGTTGGGAAACGAGCGTAGGATGCACTCTCATCTCAATCCCCTCTTCACGATGTTTCGTAATCCCTAACAACTTGATACGATAACCCAATCTGCGAGCATAACTAATGTCTTTTTCTTGAATCTCTCTAATGCCCTCAGTATAAACATGTTTAAAATTCACGGGAATCCCAAATGCAATGGCCGCTAAAATCGATAACTTATGTCCTGCATCGATGCCCTCAACATCAAAGGTCGGATCCGCTTCTGCATAGCCCAAACGCTGTGCTTCAGACAACACCTGCTCATATGCCAACCCTTTTTTGTACATTTCACTCAGGATAAAATTAGTGGTGCCATTAATAATGCCTGCCAACCATAGAATGCGGTTTCCCGTTAACCCTTCTCTCATGGTTTTAATAATCGGAATCCCGCCCGCAACCGCCGCTTCAAACGCCACAATCACTTTCTTTTCAGCAGCCAAAGCAAAAATTTCATTACCATAATGTGCGAGCAACGCCTTATTAGCCGTCACGACATGTTTGCCATTTTCAATCGCTTTAATCACAATGTCTTTGGCCGTGGTCGTCCCACCAATCAGCTCCACCACAACATCGACATTCGGATCGTTAATCACATCTTCCATATTATCTGTTACAGGAATATGTTCATCAACGTGTCCTATGGCTTTTGAAGGCGTACGTGTGGCAATACGCACCACTTCGATGTTACTGCCTGCACGACGCGTAATCTCATCAGCGTTACGTTTTAAAACATCATATGTACCGCCTGCGACGACACCAAACCCTAATAACCCAACTTTAATTTTATTTGTCATTTTTCAAAAAACCATCTTTACGAAACATTTCTTTAATACCACGCACTGCTTGACGAATACGCTGTTCATTTTCAATCAAAGCAAAACGAACATGATCATCACCATAATCGCCAAAGCCAATACCTGGAGAAACCACTACTTTAGCCTCTTGTAGTAGTTTTTTAGCAAACTCCAACGACCCCAATGATTTGTAAAAATCTGGAATTTCTGCCCAAATATACATTGAGGCTTTTGGAATTTCTACATTCCATCCAATATCATGCAAGGCTTTACACAATACATCACGACGTTTTTGATAAGTGCTACGAATATCTTCTACGCAGTCTTGTGGACCCTCTAATGCAGCAATAGCCGCCACTTGAATCGGCGTAAACGTGCCATAATCATTATAGCTTTTCATACGTGCCAATGCAGCGATAATCTCTTGGTTACCCACCATATAACCGACTCGCCAACCTGCCATATTGTAGCTTTTGCTCATAGTAAAAGACTCAACCGCAATATCTTTAGCACCTGGCACCTGCATAATAGACGGAGCTTGATAACCATCAAAGGTAATATCCGCATAAGCTAAATCATGCACCACAATAATGTCATAACGTTTTGCTAATTCCACAATACGTTCAAAAAATGCTAAATCTACGCACTGGGCGGTCGGATTACTTGGGAACCCGAGAATCATCATTTTAGGTCTAGGAATCGTTTCAGTAACCGCTTTTTCAATTTCTGCAAAAAAATCTTTCCCCGGTTTTATGGGTACCGATCTAACGCTCGCTCCTGCAATCACCACCCCATAGATATGAATAGGATAACTAGGATTAGGCACTAACACCGTATCACCGTGATCTAATGTGGCCAACATCAAATGTGCCAATCCCTCTTTTGAACCAATCGTCACAATCGCTTCTCTATCAGGATCAATCGTGACATCATAACGTCTGCGATACCAGTCAGAAATGGCTTTGCGTAAGCGAGGAATCCCTCTAGAAGCAGAATACCCGTGTGTATCTGGACGAATACTGGTTTCTTGCATTTTTTTCAAAATATGTGCAGGAGTAGGACCATCAGGATTACCCATTGACATATCAATAATATCTTCACCTCGACGGCGTGCAGCCATCTTTAACTCAGACATAATGTTAAATACATAAGGAGGCAGGCGATCAATACGAGGGAAATGACGCATAATTTGTTACCTATTATTCTATTAAGTTAATACAAAGATACTAATCTAGCACAAGTCAACAATTTTGGGCAACTCATCTTCTATACGTTATAAAATAATGTGTTATTTTTGACTATTATTGGAAAGATTTGTGTTACTGCAACAAGAATTAACGCCTCATCTTAATACGATTACCGCCTACGGAAATGGTTTCATAGAAATCAACGCCCAAAAATTCCACCAACCTGTTTTTCTACGTCCTAATGGAAATATCCAAGAATGGAATATTCGTTCATTGGATGACATCAATCTTGATATGTTAGAAAAAATTGCAGGTGTCACCCATGCTAGTTCAGATGTTTTTGACTTTTTAGAGGATCAGGTAAAACGATATGAAAACGGTCCTGAGTTGATGATTATTGGCACAGGCAAGACCCAACGTTTTTTACCGCTTCATATCACAGCCCCTTTTTTACAATCCAGAATTGGTATCGAAACCATGGATTCACAAGCAGCGGCTCGAACCTATAATATCCTGATGTCTGAGGGGCGTGATATTGTACTAGCTTTATTTATCGAATAACGTTTATGCTTAATCTCATCATCATCCAATTTTTTGGTTTATTAACGCCAGGACCTGATTTTTTCTATGTCAGCCGAGTGGCCGTTAAACACACACAAAAAGTTATTCTAGCTAATATACTCGGCATTACAGCAGGAGTATTGTTTTGGGCCACTTTAGCCACGCTTGGTTTATCACTTTTAATGCATGCCTACCCGAATTTACATGGTGCATTAATGTTGGCAGGTGGCTCCTATATTGGATACTTGGGGGTAAAACTCATCAATGTCAAAAACAATATCAGTGATGCCCAAGCCCCTGTTCTATCCAAACCACATCAATCACTGACAAAAGAATTCCTCAAAGGCCTATTTGTCAATCTTTCAAATGCCAAGGCCATCATGTATTTTGCCAGTGTGATGTCCAATATACTTGGTGATATAAAGGATCCTGAACATATTCTTATCGCACTTGCGATTATTGTGATAGAAACCTTTGCTTATTTTTATTTAGTGGCATTATTATTTTCACGAAAAATAGCCAAATCATTCTACTATCAACACAGCAGACGCATTGATAATCTGGCGGGTTGTATTTTCTTGTGTTTTGGGATTTGGTTGATTTATAGTGGATTGAAAGAATTATTTTTATTATTTTGATAACAATGGAGGCTAATCATTATGTCAGTTGAAATCGGAAAAAAAGTTCCTACGTTTCAAGCTCAAACTCAATTCGGAGACATCAGTTCAAACGATTTTAAAGGAAAAATAACGGTTTTATACTTTTACCCCAAAGATAATACGCCCGGTTGCACAACAGAGGCCCAAGACTTTAGAGATCATTTAGAGGCTTTTAAAAAGCTGAATATTCAAGTGATAGGTATTTCAAAGGATACCGTAAAAACTCATGCAAATTTTGATCAAAAACATCAGTTAAATTTTCCGCTAATTGCTGACCCTGAAAAAGAAATCTGCCAGATGTTTTCTGTGATGAAAGAAAAAAATATGTATGGCAAAAAAGTTTGGGGAATTGAACGCAGTACCTTTTTATTTAATCATGATGCGGTATTAGTGAAAGAATGGCGTGGCGTAAAAGTTCCAGGCCACGTACAAGAAGTACTTCAAGCTGCACAAGAACTGATTTAAAAGGATGTCATATGCCATTACCTTTAGAACCTAAAATCCTGGGCGATACGGTTAAAACCTCATCTAAAGCTGTTTCCAAACAGTCTTTCTCTTTGATCAAAGAAGAGAAAAACAAAATCATGGTCTTGGAAAAACAAGTAGAACATGATTTTAAAACCTTACAAAAAGAAATTCATCACCCCAAAAAATCTAAGGTTCAAGGGAAAGCATCGACTGAACACGAAGTTTTTTTTGAACATATCACGCATGCTCAATCTCAAGTTAAACAGATCATCGCTGATTTAAACAAACTTCAAGATGATTCAGACGCTAAAGATGACGTGATCCAGTATGCCCAAGCAGTGCTACAAAAAATCAGTATCATGAGAAACACCGCCACTGAGTTATTGTCCACAATTGGCGTGAACACGGATTCTCAAGTTATCAAACCCACAAGCACCAAAAAACCATCTATGGCATCCAAGCACAAAAAACTTTATGTTCTGGATACCAACGTGCTGTTGCATGATTCAAGCTGTCTTTTTAAATTTAAAGAGCACGATGTCTTTATTCCCATGATTACATTGGAAGAACTTGATCATCACAAAACAGGGAATAAAGATATTGCTCGAACCGCTCGTGAAGTCAGTCGAACGTTGGCAAAATTATGCGAGCATTCTAGCATCGATAAGGTCACGCAAGGTATTGCCTTAAATACCATTGGTCATAGCGATGCCCTAGGATTATTGTTTTTTCAAACACAAGCATTGCAGGCTGATTTAAGCCATATTCTGCCTCATCACACCAAACCAGACAACACTATTTTAAGCGTGGTCAAATGCCTAAATGATACAGAAAAACGAGAAGTGATTTTAGTATCGAAAGACATTAACATGCGTATCAAAGCACTCGCGTTAGGATTAAAGGCCGAAGACTATCGTAATGATCTGTCACCGCTCATGGATGAAGACTTTTTATATACAGGCAAATATCAGCTTGAAGATCCGATTACTCCTTACATCAAGCGTGAATATCACCAAAACGGCAAAACCTATCTTGAATTAGAAGGCCCTTTTGAACATATTTATCCCAATCAACTTTGTTATAACCAAGATATTGAGGCTATCTCCAAATCTATCACACCCAATGGCATTATTTTGGAGAAACTGCGTGCTTACACAAAACAAGCAAAAGCCCATGTCTGGGGGATTTACGCCAAAAATCGTGAACAAAACTTTGCTTTAAATATACTGATGAATCCTGATATTCATTTAGTGACTATTCTGGGAAGTGCTGGCACAGGCAAAACATTGCTCACCTTAGCGGCGGGTATTGCTCAAGTACTTGAAACGCACACATATAAACAAATTATTGTCACGAGAGCCACCGTGTCGATGGGTGAGGATATTGGCTTTTTACCAGGTACAGAAGAGGAAAAAATGTATCCTTGGATGGGTGCTTTGGAAGATAACTTAGATTTTTTATACAAAAATACCAAAAATCATCTTTCTATTTCTGAGTCATCCAAACAAGAAATTCAAGCTCATATTCAATTTAAATCAATGAGTTTTATGCGTGGTAGAACGTTTACCGATACATTTATCATTATCGATGAAGCCCAAAATTTAACGCCAAAACAAATGAAAGCACTGATTACACGTGCGGGACATAATACTAAAGTCGTGTGTTTAGGCAATATTGCACAAATCGATACGCCTTATTTGACCGAAGGTAGTTCTGGCATTACGCATATTGTTGAACGTTTTAAAGAATGGGACAAAGCATCGCATATTATTTTAACCAAAGCTGAACGTTCGGAATTAGCTGAATACGCTGAACAGTATCTGTAAGATACGCATAAAAATCTCTAATCGCCAAGCACGATGAAGCTTATTTACGATTAGAGATTTTTTTATTTACGATAATTTTTCTTTAAGCCATTTTGAAACCAACGCCATATCTGCACGGCCTGCAAACTGGGCTTTTAGCACGCCCATGGCTTTACCCATCGCCTGCCCGCCTGATAAACCTTGGGCTTTTAATTCATTGACCACCGCATCAATGGCCGCATTTAACTCATCTTGAGAAACCTGTTCTGGCATAAACTCGCTTAATACCTCGATTTCGGCTCTTTCTGATGCAGCACTTTCTTCGCGTCCCGCTTGTTCAAACGCGGCGATAGATTCTTTACGTTGCTTAATTTGTTTTTCGATGATCTGTTGAATTTGTTGATCATTTAATTCAACACGCTCATCAACTTCTTTTTGTTTGATCGCAGCACTCAAGAAACGTAATGTCGCTAATCTCGCTGTTTGGCGGGATTTCATCGCTTCTTTTATAGCTTCATTTAAAGTTTGTTTTAATGTCATGCTCATAATGGTAAGATAAGAAAAATATTGACTCTATTGTAAACCAAAATTTATGAATCGTATTTTTACGCAACATATATTAGTACCTAATCATCAATCGGCACAACAGTTATTGGTCTTGTTCATGGACCCTAATCTTCCCATTGAATCCATTAACTTACTTTTGCAAAAATTAACCCAACACTTCCCTTTTGCTGCCATAGCACTCATTCAGGCAAGATGGACAGATGAGGAAAAACAAATCACCCAAGAAAAGGAGATGCGTTCATTAATCTCCAAATACTCAGAATCATTAGTCGATTACATCAAGAAACTTCAAGAACATTTTCACATTGCATCCGACGCAACGGCCCTCATCAGTTCGGGGCTTGCATCGAGTATTTGTCTAGATTTAATCGCTGAAAAGAAACTTTTGCCTGGTCGATTTATTGGTTTAATGCCCTTACTGGTTAATTATCCCCAGCATATTTCAGCCCAAACCACCCTACATTTGTTTTACAACCAAGATAATCCTTTTATTTCTTTACCTCGCATTCACGCCGATACACAGCATCTCAAAGAAATTGACACGGATTTTACCTATGATATTTTTGAGCATCCTTACCCTTTTAATGATGAAATCCTTGAAAGTATGATAAAACGCATACTCAATACCATTCCTTTGCGTATTATTCGCGAAGTTCACAAAAGCCAATCCAAGGATGACAAGACATGGAGTTAAGCCAAAAAACCATTATTTTAGGTGTTACAGGGGGTATTGCCGCTTATAAGTCAGCTTACTTAGTACGCCTATTGACTCAAGCAGGTGCGACTGTACATGTCGTGATGACGCGTGCTGCACAGGATTTTGTTGGAAAAACCACATTTCAAGCACTTAGTGGCCACCCCGTCTTAACAGACACCATTGGTAACGATCACGATACCATGGAACATATCCATCTCACCCGTCAGGCCGATGCGATTATTATTGCACCCGCCACAGCCAATACCATAGCGAATCTTGCAAATGGACAGGCCCATGATTTGTTAAGTGCGATGTGTCTGGCAAAAGGAAAATGCCCTTTGCTGATTGCCCCTGCTATGAATCATGAAATGTGGTCACATCCAGCCACCCAAAGAAATATTCAGACATTAAAACAAGATGGCTGCCAAATTTTTGGCCCCAATTCAGGCGTTCAAGCATGTGGTGAAAATGGACCTGGCAGAATGTTGGAACCAGAGGAATTGTTGGCAGAAATCATTGCTTTTTTCCAACCAAAGTATTTATCACAAAAACATGTGTTAATCACTGCTGGTCCCACTCAAGAGCCGATTGACCCCGTCCGAGTCATATCGAATCTATCATCTGGTCAAATGGGCTATGCACTGGCACGAGCCGCCAAGGAATCGGGTGCCAAAGTAACCTTAATCTCTGGCCCCACTGCCTTGCCCCAACCTTACGGCGTTGAGCGTATTAACGTTCACACCGCTAAACAAATGTATGAAGCGGTTATGAAAGCGGTCGATGAGTGTGATATTTTTATTTCCGTGGCGGCGGTGGCGGATTGGTATATCAAGAACTATCGCTCAGAAAAAATTAAAAAATCGAATCAAAAAATAGGCTTAGATCTTGAGTTTGGCGAAAATCCTGATATTTTAGCAAGTGTCGCACAACTTCCTCACCCGCCGTATTGCGTAGGTTTTGCGGCCGAAACCAACGATCTGTTTGAACATGCCCAAGCAAAATTAACGCGCAAAAAGATTCCTATGATCATTGCCAATCTGTCTCAAGATGCCATGAACTTGCCTCACACGGATGTTTGGGTACTAACAGAAAACGAAAAAATTCATCTTCATCCCGGTCCAAAATTAGCTGTTGCCCGGAACTTAATTAACATTATTGCCGAACACTATTATCAATCGTTACGATCTCAAGCTTAATGATGACGTACAACACTCAATATAGAGGAACACATGAAAATCGATCTTAAAATTTTAGATGAACGCATGAAAGAACAACTACCCGCCTATGCAACGGCAGGGTCTGCTGGCTTGGATTTACGAGCTTGCATCGATGAACCCATCACATTAGAAGCTCATCAAACCACATTGATTCCAACTGGATTAGCCATTCATATCGCCAATCCTAACTATGCTGCAACGATTCTTCCTCGTTCAGGATTAGGACATAAACATGGCATTGTATTAGGCAATCTGGTGGGACTGATTGATTCTGATTATCAAGGGCAGCTAATGGTATCAGTATGGAATCGCTCCGATACTGCTTTTACCATTCATCCTATGGAACGAATCGCCCAATTAGTAATACTCCCCGTTGTTCAAGTTGGTTTTAACATCGTTGATGATTTTGATAAAACCGAACGAGGCAGTGGCGGATTTGGTAGCACAGGTGGAAAATAAACCATAAAACTGAATCGCTAAGATCCACTGGTACCCTAGCGATTCAGTAGCCTGAATATAATCATCACTTTATCTTTTATCCTCTTACAACAAAGCTGTCATTAAAGATTTTGTTGTGTTGCAACGAAAATAATCGTATTGTTTAAAACTATTACACTCCTTTTCTAACAATAGAAAATCAATAAAACTGAACCTTTTTGTTTAAATTTTGCACAGCAACACAAAAAGTCAGAGAATGGCTTAAAACGTTCATTTTAAGTTTAAAAAATAGTATTTACACAACAAAAAATGATGAATTTTAAAAACTGTTAAAATTTTAACCTTTTTGCCTTGACTTATTTTCATTAAAAATACATCATATAGTTAGTTAGATGTTTTTTGTTTTTTTGCAGTACTACACAATTAATATCTGACATAATGGCAAGGGGAAGGCTTCCAGGTAGTATTAAAGTTTACTCAAGTGCTATTGTTTTAATTAACAATCTACATTAAGAGGCACATAAAATGTCTAATACCAACCACGCCAACTCTTTAGGAGAAAACCTACTTAAAGGAACTGTTAAGTGGTTTAACGACGCCAAAGGATTTGGGTTTATCACCCCCGAAGGCGGCGGAGAAGACTTGTTTGCTCACTATTCTGCCATCCAAATGACAGGATTTAGGACACTAAAAGAAGGTCAAGAAGTGAAATTTGAATTAGCGGAAGGGCCTAAGGGTAAACAAGCTATTAACATTATTGCCGCGTAGCACAGAGAACTGATGTTTTATTTGCATTAAGTAGTACCGCAGAAAACAAACTGACTATCTGTAAAACCACAGTTACTTTTAATAGTAATAGGCTTCTTCTTTAGAGATGCAACTAAGCCACCGTAGTTTTTTCTACGGTGGCTTTTCTTTATTCTCCTACAAAAAACTCGTTTTTATGATTCTTTGTTCATGCTTTACTCTGCTTTTTAACCTGACTAGAATCCAGCATCGCGATGATTTTTCTCAATCAAGCGTCTGAGTCTCTAACAAGCGATAATGAGCGTGTATGCCATCGATAATGGACTTTATCGCCAAATCTAAAGGTTTGTTTTCTTCATAATTACTTTCTAAAGCCACATGTACCCTGCCTTCACGAATTAATTTTTCAGCACTGGCCGCTTTTTCATTATTGGCATAAACGGCAATAGAATGTCCTCCCGACTCTTTCACTAATCGCATACAAGGCACATCAGTTTCACCATCACCAATAAAAATCATATTGAAAAACGGCACAGGACGTTCATTTTGAGGAACATATTCATTGATTTTTTGTACATCCGACTCATCCTCACAACCTTTATTAATACGAAATAAAAACTGTGTTTTGGTCGTGTAATTCACTGCTGTAGCGGGCCACATCGCCACATCATAAATATCATACAAATACCCTGAGGCATAAATTTTATGAATGTACGGGGCAATACTCGTCCCTTCTATCATCTCTCTCAATCCTGACGAAATAATATAATGCCGTAGCTCAAGACCTCGTTCTTTGGCGTATTCATTCAGTCTTTGAAACCAATCTTCCACCCCTGGGTAAAAACGAATTTCTGAACCGTATTTGAGAAAGTCTTGTTTTCTAACCCTTACCTCTGCTTCTTCCGCTTTCTTTAACATCCAATACATATAACTCAAAATACCGTCAGCTTTATTTTTTTGAGCCAAAGCATTAGACTGTTGCCAAAATTCTTGTGCGGTTATATTCAACTCAGGAATAAAATTATGTTCCTGCATATTTCCTGGCGCCAAGGTACCATCAAAATCATAAGCGATTGCAACAATAGGCTTTTTCATTATTTCCTTACCATTCCGATTAATAGCATTTCAATATTTTATCTTTTTATTCTTTACGATATTTCGCATTCACTCACATTTACTGTAACAAAAATAAGAATGAGATAATCTGCCTTTCAAATTCATTATCAGGCCCGTTTTTAGCGGTTTCTGAGACTTTAATTTCCAGCACACACACGTTTACTGTAACAAAAATAAGAATGAGATAATATGTCTATTAACTTCACCATCAGGCCCGTTTTTAGCGGTTTCTGAGGCTTTAATTTCCACCACACTCACATTTACTGTAACAAAAATAAGAATGAGATAATCTGACTTCCAAATTCATTATCAGGCTCGTTTTTAGCGGTTTCTGAAGCTTTAATTTCCACCACACTCACATTTACTGTAACAAAAATAAGAATGAGATAATATGTCTATTAACTTCACCATCAGGTCCGTTTTTAGCGGTTTCTGAGGCTTTAATTCGCACCATACACACATTTACTGTAACAAAAATAAGAATGAGATAATCTGCCTTTCAAATCTCGTTTTTAGCCTGGATGGCTAAAATAAAAAAGCACTGTTAGCTCATAAGCATAACAGTGCCGATATTCAAACGATTATTCGTTCATTAAGCAAAATTTTGCTCAACAAAATTCCAGTTCACCAAGGCCCAGAAGTTTTCCAAATATTTTGGACGAGCATTGCGATAATCGATATAGTATGCATGTTCCCACACATCACAGGTTAGCAAAGGTTTGTCATCACCTGTTAATGGTGTCGCTGCATTACTTGTATTAACAATTTCCAAATCACCTGATGGTTTTTTCACTAACCAAGTCCAACCTGAACCAAAGTTACCTGCTGCAGATGCTGTAAAAGCTTCTACAAACGCTTCAAATGAACCCCATTTTTTAGCAATCGCTTCAGCCAAAGCACCTTCTGGTTTTGCTTTAGCATTAGGAGTTAAACAATTCCAGTAAAATGTGTGGTTCCAAACCTGAGCAGCATTATTAAATACACCGCCACTAGATTTTTTGATAATTTCTTCTAAGCTTGCGTTTTCAAACTCAGTACCTGCTACTAATTTATTTAAGTTCGTAACATAAGCTTGATGATGTTTTCCGTAGTGAAACTCTAACGTTTCTTTTGAAATGCGTGGTTCTAACGCATCCATTGCATAGGGCAATGCTGGCAACTCAAATGACATAATAACTCCTTCTAATATTTAGGGTAGCCTGCCATTATAACAAGACTATTGACTTTTCGACTAGTCTTTAACAAGACTAAGAGATGAAGTCAGGCTTAATTCAGAATTCACCTGTTAATGCAAAAAATGTTTTTTATAGACAAACAGATAAGGATACAGACTTTCTAATCGTGCAACAATATATGGAAAATTCCAATACGCCAATCCCCCGCTTTGAACACAGCTAAAGGGTTATCTTTATACTTTGAAAAACAGCCATATCACCACTTTCAGAAAGTTTAAAGGGGCTGTGTCCAAAAAACAGCCCCACTCAACTTCCATCTAAACACAGCTAAAGGGTTATCTTTATACTTTGAAAAACAGCTATATCACCATTTCCAGAAAGTTTAAAGGGGCTGTGTCCAAGTTTCGACAAACTGGCGCCAATCAGGACGCTCTTTTTCTGGCACCCCTGACATATGCGTTCCTACCGCCAAAATACCCAAATAACGGTATTCTAAAGCATCAAAACCCATACCTTGTTGGAATTCATCGATATAAGTAGCGGCCCCTGTACTCCAAAATGCACCGTATCCCAACATATGAATCGCATTCAACATGTTCATGACGGCACAACCTGTTGCCAAAATAGTTTCCTCTTCTGGAATACGCTCAGAACCTAATTTTGAGCCAATGGCAATAATCAAAGGTAAATTCGATAACCATGCTAGAGTTGCTTTTGCTTTTTGTTCAGGCATCGGATGATCGCTTTTTTGGCGTAATTCAATGCTGTATTGAGCAAACTTAGCAATACTTTCTGGATCATTAATTAATTTAAAACGCCATGGTCTAACGCTACCATGGTCAGGTGCACGCATAGCCGCTTGAAAAATCAAGTCCAATTCTGCTTCATTCGGACCTGGTGCTACCAATAATTTACTTGATGCTCTATCTAACAAACGTTCAATATCTTGATTCATGTTCACTTACCACCATCAATGTTTTCATGCGACGAACCGCTGACTCTAATCCTTCAAAAATCGCTTGTGAAATAATACTATGGCCGATATTTAATTCTGTTATACCTGATAATTTCACAATAGGCAACACGTTCTCATAATTTAAACCATGACCCGCGTTCACCTGTAAACCACATTTTAGGCCCTCTTCGACACCGAGTTTAACTCGTTCTAATTCTTTTAACTGTTCCTCACCTTGGGCCTCTGCATACGCACCTGTGTGAATTTCAATCACTGAAGCACCTAATATCGCTGCTTGTTGTATTTGGTCTTTATCAGGATCAATAAACAAAGAAACCGTAATACCTTGATCTTGTAGTTTAAGAATCGCCTCTTTAACCACCTTAGCATGCGTAATGATGTCTAAGCCCCCTTCTGTTGTTAATTCCTGTCTTTTTTCAGGAACCAAACACACATCATGAGGGCGTACTTTGCAGGCAATATCGATCATTTCTTCTGTTATCGCACATTCCAAATTCATTTTTGTGCGTAACAAAGGACGCATGCGGTAAACATCAGCATCTTGAATATGTCGTCTATCTTCTCTTAAATGCAAAGTAATTGAGTCTGCACCCGCATCTTCAGCGAGTAAAGCAGCTTGCACAGGATCGGGGTAAACGCCTAAACGCTGTTGTCTTAACGTAGCAACATGATCGATATTAACGCCTAATAACATCTTTAATTTTCCTTAATATCGTCATTTGTCCAACCACCACCAATCGCTTTAAACAAATTAATACGATTGCTTAACGCGTTATATTGGGCAGTAATCAATGACTGTTGTGCTTGGAAATAGCTAATCTGAGCGGTTTGAACATTTAAGAATGTATCGGTACCAGAACGATAACGCACATCGGCTATATCGGCATAACGTTTGGCAGCCTTAACTTGATCATTAAGCACAGCCAATTGTTTAGCATAGCTTTCTTCACCCGCCAAGGTATCAGAAACCTCTTGGAAAGCTGTTTGGATCGCTTTCTCATACGTGGCCACTGCCGCTTTCTTACTAGCCTGCATAGCTTTGACATTATTGTAAATAGTACCACCTGCAAAGATAGGCAAACTGGCTGACGGTGTGACACTCCAAGTACGATTATTCCCTTCAAACAAAGAACTCAAGGCAGGACTTGCGATACCTAAAGCAGCGGTTAAAGAAATACTTGGGAAGAAAGATGCTCTGGCAACACCAATATTCGCATTAGCAGCTCTTAAAGCATTTTCAGCCGACATCACATCAGGTCTTCTTAACAACACCTCTGACGACAAGCCCTTAGGTAAAGTGGCCAAAGAGTCCATGCTAAACGGAGCAGCCTCAGGTAAATCAGCTGGCATTGCCTGTCCCAACAATAACTCTAAAGCGTTTTTAGCTTGTTCTTTTGATAATTCGTATGATAGTTGACTTGCTTGTGCAGATGCTAAGGATAATTTTGCTTGATTTAACGTTTGTTCATCAGCAACCCCCGCACGATATTGACGTTCGACCAAATCATACGTAATTTGACGAGCTTTAACCATTTGGGCTGAGAATTTTTCAAGTTCAGAAACCTCTCGCCACAAGTAATAAGTGCTTGCTAACTGCCCAATAATACTGATTCGAGTTGATTTTGCTGTTTCTTCACTTGCCAAATAAGTTCGGAAAGCTGCCTCTGAGGTATTTCTTAATTTACCCCAAAGATCAATCTCAAAACTACTCAATGCCAAGCTCAATGTCGCTTGTCGATTAATGCTATTGCTGGCACGAGAACCACTATTACTGTAGGCACCTTGTCCCGAAATGCTGGGTAATTGTGAACCAAAGGCGATACCGTAACTCGCTGCCGCCTGTTCAGCATTCGCTAAAGCAACTCTCAAATCTCTGTTGTTCTTTAATGCAATCTCAATCAATGCTTTAAGCTGAGGATCTTTATAAAAAGATTGCCAATGCAAGTCTAAAGCTTGATCTTGCTGTAACTGACCTACCTGAGATGCAACAGGCAGATCAGGACGTTTATAGGTAGGTGCCAGAGAACAAGCGGTTAACCCTGCCACCAATACCACGCCTACTAAAGGTTTCAAAATCATATTCATATTAGTGCATTCCTTCTTGACTGCCATGAGTATCTTCTAAATGTAAGTTTTCTTGTGAACGTAATAATTTAGACTGTTTAACTCTAAATAGTTTCATGACCACCACAAAAAAGGTCGGAACAAAGATCACGGAGAAAGGTGTCGCCGCTAACATACCGCCAATTACGCTAATACCGACTGCATTTTGACCAGCTGAACCCGCACCTGAAGCATAAACAAGTGGCACCACACCTAAAATAAAGGCAAACGAGGTCATTAAAATAGGACGGAAACGTAATTTAGCCGCTTCGATTGCCGATTCAACCAAGCCTTTACCACTTGCATACGCATCTTTAGCAAATTCTACAATCAAAATAGCATTCTTAGCAGACAAACCAATAATCGTAATCATCCCTACGTTAAAGTAAATGTCATTCTGTTTACCTGTCAACCAAGTTAACACAACCGTACCTAACATACCTAAAGGTACGATAAGCAAAGCTGAAACGGGAATAGCCCAACTTTCATACAGTGCTGCCAATACCAAGAATACCACAATCATCGCCATAGCAAGCATCATACCTGCTTGGCTACCTGCTTGAACTTCTTGGAAAGTTGCACCTGTCCACTCTAAACCAACACCAGAGGGTAATTGTGCCACCAATCTTTCTAATTCGGCACGAGCATCACCACTAGAATAGCCGTCTTTAGCAGACACGTTCATGGTCATTGCAGGGAAACTGTTAAAACGTTTCATCAACGTTTCGGCACTTTGGTGAGAAATTTTAATCATGCTACCAATTTCGACCAAATCGCCACTGCTGTTTTTAACTTTTAATGTCTTGATATTGTCTTCCGTCAAACGGAATGATTGATCCGCCTGAACCCAGATATTTTGGATATGTCCTTTGTTAGAGAATGTTCCCACATAAGAACCCCCCATCGCATAAGACAATGCAGTACTAATATCGCTAATGCTCACCCCTTGTTGAGTGGCTTTCACCCTATCAATATCAATATAGTACATAGGACCTGTTCCCAAGCCTGTAATACGCATACCTGTCAATACAGGACTTTGTTGGGCTAATGCAAGCAACTGATTAGATGCCGCACGTAATTTTTCCATTCCCATCGAAGAACGATCTTGAAGGACAAAATCCACCCCACTAGAGGTACCCAAAGACATAATCGCAGGCGGTACAGTCGCAAAAATAATCGCTTCTGGAATACCAAAATAAAGTTTTCCAGTAATTTCAGCCGCAATTTCTTTGGCACTACGTGAACGATCTTTATGATCTTTCAAGTTAATGAACGCCAAACCAGCATTTAAGCCTGAACCATTAAAACTGAAACCACGCACAGTAACATAATGATTGACTTCTGGAATGGTTTTTAACATCTGTTCAACTTTCTGAATAACCTCATCAGTACGCGTTGCACTGGCATTTGAGTTTAGCTGAATATTTGTCATAATCAAGCCTTGGTCTTCATCAGGGATAAAGCCCGTTGGCAAAGACATATATTTCCAACCCATAAACGCCGATAAAATCAACCAGATAATCATCATGCGTCCACCGCGAGTCACCCAACGCTCCGTTCTCGTACTATAAGCTGTCGTCAAACGTGTAAAGTTACGATTAAACCAACCAAAAAATCCTTTTTTCTCACCATGATCGGTAATCGGTTTTAACACCGTTGCACATAAGGCAGGCGTAAAGGTTAGTGCTAGGAAAGCAGAAAAAATAATGGATACGATAATCGTAATGGCAAACTGTTGATAAATAACACCAGCAGAACCAGAAAAGAATAATAATGGCACAAACACCGTGCAAAGTGCCAATGTAATACCAATAATCGCACCAGAGATTTGTGGCATCGCTTTAACCGTTGCATCAAAAGGACTCAGATGCTCAGTAGCCATAATACGTTCCACGTTCTCAACAACAACGATCGCATCATCCACCAAGATACCAATTGCCAGTACCATGGCGAACATGGTTAACACGTTAACCGAATAACCTAGCGAATATAAAACCGCAACAGTCCCTAATAACGCAACAGGCACCACAATCGCTGGAATAATCGTATATCGGATATTTTGCAAAAATACAAACATCACGATAAACACCAACACCATCGCCTCAAACAAAGTATGCATAACTTGTTCTAAGGATTGTTCAATATTGGGAGCCGTGTTATAAGGAATCACATAGTCCATACCATCTGGGAAGTACTGTGCTAACTGTTTCATCGTTTCTTGCACACGCCCTTCTGTTGCCAAAGCATTAGCATTGGGCGCTAATGAGACCGCAAACGCCACGCCAGGCTGTCCGTCAGTTTTGGAACTAAAGTTATAGCTGTTTTGACCAATTTCGACTTTGGCCACATCTTTTAAATAAACGGTCGCACCATCACTACCTGATTTTAAAATCACATTTTCAAATGCTTTCACATCATCAAGTGTGCCGCTACCTTTAATCATCGCGACAATTGTTTGATCTTTAGGTGTAGGAGGAGCGGCTAAAATACCGCCAGAAATCTGTGCATTTTGTGCTGAAATCGCAGACGCTACCTCTGCAACCGTTAAATTATATTTACTTAACTTATTCGGATCGACCCAAACACGCATCGCCAAGGCTGAACCAAACAGCTGTACAGAACCAACCCCCTCAAGACGAGAGACTGAGTTTTTAATATTACGAGTGAAATAATCACCTAAATCCTGCACAGACATTGAACCATTTGCAGAACGTAGGGTCACCACCATTAAGAAACCACTATTACTACGTTTAAATTGAAGTCCTTGAGCACGAACTTCTGAAGGCAAAGTTGATTCAACGTTTGAAACTTTGTTTTGTACCTCAACCTGTGCTAACTGAGGATCAGTACCTGGTTTAAAGGTAACATCAATTTGTCCTGTACCCGTTGAAGTCGCTGTAGAAGAATAGTACAACAGGCCATCTGCCCCGTTTAATTCTTCTTCAATCACACTATTAACTTTTTCAGCAACGTCTTGTGCACTCGCACCGGGGTAAGTTGTACTGATTGAGATCGTAGGCGGTGCCACATCAGGGTACTGAGCAACAGGAATTTCATTCACTGCCAAAGCACCTGCCATCGTAATCAAAATAGCGATTACCCAAGAGAATACGGGTCGTCTAATAAAAAATTGTGAAAGCATGAATCACCTATTACTGTTGTTCACCAGATGTTTGTGCATCGCCTGACTGAGGTTTAGCATTCAAAGGAATAGGCGTAACCGTCGCTCCAGGTGCTGTTTTGTCAAACCCATCCACCATGACCATATCTCCTGCTTTGATACCAGAAGTAATAATCGCCTGACCATCTTGTTGTTGACTAACCGTAACATCCACGATGCTTACTTTCTTATCTTGAGCGTTCACTAAATACAATTTTGCATGATGTTCATCTGTTGAACCCTGCAAAGCACGTACGGGCACCAATAACGCATTTTCTGCGATACCATGGTTCAAACGTACCGTCACAAACATACCTGGCAACAATGCTTTATCGCTATTATCAAACAAAGCACGTTTATTCACTTGACCTGTTGACGTATCGATATTGCTTCCAGTGAAAATAAGTTTACCTTTAGATTGGGCATCATTTAGAATGGTAACTTCAGGCAAGCCATCTTCAGGTAGCTTTAATGTCTTAGAAAGTTGATTCCAGTACACTGTCAAATCAGCATCTTCGGTAAAATCAGCATATACCTTAGACGCGTTTTGAACCGTTGTCAGCAAAGTGCTCGAACTTGAACTCACTAACGTTCCCACCACCACTTCTGCCATATCCGTTACACCATCAATCGGTGATTGCACTTCGGTATATTCCAAATTTATACGTGCCTGTTCTAAACTTGCTTTAGCCGATTCTAATGAGGCCAATGCCGAAGCTTGATTCGCCTTTGCTGTGTCAAAATCTTGCTTACTCACGGCATTTAATTTAACAAGTTTTGTGTAACGTTTTAATACCAAATCCGCATTATCAAAAGTCGCTTGAGCTTGAGCAACGGCAGCTTTAGCGGCATCAAATTGTGCCTGATATACAGCAGGGTCAATCGTAAATAGACTTTGACCAGCCGTCACCTGACTACCTTGTTCATAATTAACTGATTTAATCGTACCTGTCACTCTGGCACGTACTTCAGCACTTTCTATCGCTTTAATGCGAGCAGGATAATCTGTGTACAAACTAACAGATTTAGGTTGAACAATAACGACATTCACAGGCATCGCTGGCATTTGTTGTTTCGCAGTATTATCTGAACATCCAGCCAAAGCCAATGCCGAACAAAAAGTGGTCAATAGTAAACGCTTATGAATATATGATCTCATATAAATCTCTTGATAAATCTGGGAAAAAAAAGTAAATAACTATTATCACACAAAATACTTGACTGTGCAACAATTTCATCGGATGATATTAAAAATGATACCTAGCCTAGTAGCAACGCATCATCGGAAACTTCTTCACCACGAACCTTTTCAAACATTTTCAACAAATCTGTCACACTCATCCCCTCACGTTCTGGACCAGATATATCCAAAACGATTTGACCTTGGTGCAACATAATCGTACGATCACCGTACTCCAATGCTTGTTTCATGCTGTGGGTAACCATCATGGTCGTTAATTTTTGTTCATTCACTAATTGAGAAGTCAGTTCTAGAACAAAATGAGCCGTTCGCGGATCTAACGCTGCGGTATGCTCATCTAACAATAAAATCTTACTAGGTCTTAAAGATGCCATTAAAAGGCTAACCGCCTGTCTTTGTCCGCCAGATAATAAACCAATACTATCGGTTAATCGGTTTTCTAGCCCCAATCCTAATACAGACAATTTCTCGATAATTTCTTTTCTTAACTTGGTATTTAATGCTCGACCAAAGTTATGCGATAAACCGCGACGATAAGCCAAAGCCATATTTTCTTCAATGGTCAAATCTTCACAGGTACCATGTAATGGGTTTTGAAATACGCGAGACACCATACTGGCACGTTCCCAAACTGGCATTTTAGTTACATTCGTGCTACCAAAATATATCTCACCGCTGTCAACTTTTTGTTCGCCAGAAATTGCATTTAAAAAGGTTGATTTTCCAGCACCATTTGAACCAATGACCGTTACAAACTGTCCTTGAGGAATTTCCAGTGACACCCCTCTTAACGCTTGGGTTTCTATCGGCGTGCCTGCATTAAATGTAATTTTCAAGTCTTTTGCTTTTAACATTATCTAGCCTTTTTAAAATAGCTTTTTAATTTTGGGAAAACCAAAGCAATCGCCACTAATACCGCCGTTAATAAATTCAAATCCTGTGCCTGTAATCCAATCCAGTCCGTGTTCATGGCCAATGCCACAAAGAAACGATAAATCATGGAACCGACGATAACAGCCAATATGGCATAGAACATTTTTCGGGACGTAATGATATTTTGGCCAAGGATCACGGAAGCCAAACCAATCACAATGGTACCAATCCCCATTGAAATATCGGAACCACCTGCTGATTGAACAAATAAGGCACCACCTAAACCTACTAAAGCATTAGATAGCCCCATTCCCCAAATAATCATTTTACCCGTTGCAATTCCTTGTGCTTTTGCCATACGAATATTGGCACCCGTAGCACGCATAGCCTGTCCAGAACGAGTCGAAAAATACCAATCTAATAATAACTTGACTAACAGTACCACCAATAGCAACAACAAAGGTCGCCAAATATAATCATATTCCTCAAAATACTCAGGCTGTAATAATGAAAAAACGGTATCACTATTTAATAATGGGACATTTGAGCTACCCATAATACGAAGATTAACGGAATACAGGCCAGTCATCACTAAAATACCTGCTAACAAATTCATAATATGGAATTTGACATTTAGCACACCCGTCAACACGCCCGTTAAGCCACTTATTAAAAATCCCAATAAGGTAGCCGTAAAGGGATCCCCACCTTTTGCAATATAGATGGCGGCCACCGCACCACCTGTTGCAAAGCTTCCATCCACTGTTAAATCAGGAAAGTTTAAAATTTTAAATGAAATAAATACACCCAAAGCAACTAGACCATATATCAGCCCTAGTTCTAAGGCTCCCATGAATGAAAATAATGACATCGCTCTAAATAAATGTGAAAGTAGCCCCAAAGGGCTACTTAATTTTAAAAATCACTTATTATACACTGATATAACTTATTGCAACACTTTTGAAGCTCTATCAATGAGAGATTGTGGCAAGGTGATACCTTGTTCTTGTGCTGCTTTAAGATTTATGTGTAATTCAGGGTGTTTATCCGTTTCAATTGGGATATTCGCTGGTTTCTCACCTTGTAGGATACGATATACCATCTCACCAGCCTGTAATCCGATATGGTAATAATTCACCCCCAAGCTTGCCACCGCACCACGTTCAACAGACGGTGTATCGGAAGCAACCAAAGGAATTTTAGCCTCATTAGCGACTTTGGCCATAGATTCATAAGCAGCCACCACATTATTATCTGTTGTGGTATAGAACATATCGATTTTACCGATCAAAGAACGTGCTGCAGACTGTACATCAACCGTTCTCGGTGCGGCTGCCGTTACCAGTTTAATATTATGTTTAGGCAATACTTCTTCTAAGGTTTTGATAGCCGCCACTGAGTTAGCTTCTCCGGGATTATAGACCACACCTAAGGTTTGGATGCTAGGTAAAATTTCCTTAATTAAGGCAATCTGTTGTTCGATCTCTAATTTATCAGACACCCCTGTAATATTCTTACCTGGTGTTTCCCAATCTTTAACCAATCCCGCTGCAACAGGGTTAGATACCGCCGCAAATACAATAGGAATATTTTTAGTTGATGAGGCTGCAGCCTGAGCCATCGGAGTAGCAATGGCCACGATCACATCTGGTTTACCGCCCACAAACTGACGAGCGATTTGTACGGCAATAGACGTATTACCTTGGGCATTTTGATATTCCCATTTTAAATTTTTACCTTCTACATAACCATGTTCTGCCAGCTTATCTTTCACACCATCTCTAGCCGCATCCAATGCTGGATGTTGAACAATCGCAGCGACTTTAACATTTGCTTCTTTGGCTTGTGCAACTGGGTGAATCAAGCTTAAAGAAAGCAATCCCGTCAATAATAAAAGTGAACGTTTTAATAACATAGTCTGATTCCCAAATAATGTTGAAGTTAAACTCATTAAACAATACGCAATAAGAGAAATTTAGTCAATAGTTACCGCTTGAGATAAATGGGAATCACGCAACTCATTCAACCATTTTCGAGCAGGAAAATGCCATTCTTTTTCGATTGCCAATGCCCTACTTTTGCTAAATTTCATATTCTTACCTGCTACCACAATACAATTTCCATCAGGGGTTTCTGGCAAAGCAAAACACTGTTGTTTAAATGAATCATGTATTCGATGTAGATTTTTCTCAAAACTACTATGGTTGGCAAATAGATTGACAGACATCACCCCAGACGGTTTCAGAGATTCATAACAACTTTTATAAAACAACTTACTTGAACAGCTTGGGCCTTTTGCTTGATGATCATACAAGTCCACCAACAAAATATCGTATTTATTTTTTTCCTGTTTCATATAGTGTTTGGCATCATCGTGAATATAATTCAGACGTTCATCTGTTGCAGGCAACATAAAAGATTCAATACATAATTCGGTAACCGCCGGATTATATTCCACCACATCAATCATGGCCCGAGTATGTCTTAAACAAAATCTAACCAGAGAACCTGCACCCAAGCCCAAAATCCCAATGCGTGACGTTTCGCTCGGTTCATGAAACAGTAAGCATGACATCATCTCTTGAGTATATTGCCAAACAAGTTCTGTAGGCTTTCTTATCCTCATCGCACCTTGCAAATAAGCACTCGCAAAATGCAGATAACGAATACCGTCTTCTTCTGAAACAAAAGGGGTTTCTCGGTAATCATTCACCATTTTTTACACTCCAAATGGCTTGACCTCTAGTGATATTTTGGTGCCATTGTTCTATTATAGAAACGTCATTATCGGGAATAAGTAATTGCCAAATAACGCCTTTATCATCATAGTCTTCTTTTTCGATAGTCACCGTTGTCAATTTTGCACGTAACCGCTCTATTTCACTAAAAGGACAAGTACAATACACCGTGGTCTTGGGAACACATGTAATGGTCTCTGCTTGTTGAAGACACTTGGCAGCACAGCCTCCATAAGCTCTAACCAAACCACCTGTTCCCAGTTTTACGCCCCCAAAATAACGAATTACCAAGACGAATACATCCATTAATTGTTGTGATTCAATCGCCTGTAGAATCGGTCTTCCCGCCGTTCCACCTGGTTCTCCATCATCACTAAAACGGTATTCTTGACCAATCTTATAAGCCCAGCAATTATGCGTCGCCTGTGGATCCATATTTTCTTGCAAAAGTTGCATAGCCTGCTGAACCTGAGTTACAGGAAACGCCTTAACGATGAACTTACTTTTTTTAATCTCTTCTTCGTAGTACTGTTTTTTTAATAATAACTGCACCGTTATTCCTTATTCTTGCTGTCCACATGTGCAATTATCATGTTCGCATTGACCCAAATACGATTCCTCGTGATGATGTTCTTCTAGTAATAAATAAGCCATGCCCTCTTGCGTCGCGACACCCACCTCTTTACCGACAGGCAACGTAACACGAACATCACCATGTCCATAAGGCAATCCTTTAATAATCGGCAATTTAGTCGTTTCTCTTAACCACGAAATAACGGATTCCATATCAAAGCCATTATCGTAATCGGTCGTTTGATATTCTGTAAAATGCCCCAGAATTATCGCTTTCTGATGTTCAAAAACACCTGCTTGCCACAAACTCACGAGATTTCTTTCTATTCGATAAGGATGTTCACCCACATCTTCGATAAACAAAATGCCATTTTCTACTTTAGGAAAATACGGTGTTCCCAGCAATTGTTGCATCACGCATAGATTACCTCCCCAAAGAACACCTCGTTCATCACAAGGATCAGACCCCTCTGATTCAAAATTTAATATTTCTAACTCACCTCTCATGGTCTCCGTAAACAACTCAGCGTTCAGTAACTCAATTTTTTCACGACCAAAATCAGTAATCAAATTAGGACCAGAGTAGCTAACCAAGCCTGTTTTGGCTAAATAGGCCAAATTAAAAGCGGTAAAATCGCTAAATCCACAATATTTTTTAGGATGTTTTTTTAATAATTCCCAATCAATTAAAGGCAAAATTTTACTTAATCCATAACCACCACGAGAGGCCATTACAATGGGGCTATCACTTAACGCAGCACGAGAAAAAGACAATGCTCTTTGTTCATCAGTTCCTGCAAAACGCTCATATCTTGCACCCAAGGTTTTATCTCTTGTCAACGTAAAACCATAGTTTTTCAGACGCTCTTGAGCAACGCTAATCATCTCAATATCTTTGATATAGCCAGACGGTGAAATAGCGTAAATATCCATCATCTCTGAATAGTCATAATGAAATGGAATATCGTCGTAATCCTCATCCTGTTCGATTTGTTTATCGTAGTTTTTCGCCATGTTTACGCTGCCTTCTAAGCTTGAAAAAATCCGTTAATATCTGTGAACAATCCTGTTTAAGCACACCTGAAATGACTCTTGTATGGTGATTAATATGGCTATTGCCTCCTAGATTCACGATAGACCCACATGCTCCTGTCTTAGGTTCATTCGCACCATATACTAAATAAGCCAGTCGAGTCTGAAAAATAGCCCCTAAACACATCGTACAAGGTTCTAAAGTAACATACAAAAAACAATCATTCAAACGATAATTATTCACTTGCTGACAAGCTTGTTTAATGACTTGTATTTCTGCATGTGCCGTCGGATCATTTAGCGTCATCACTTGGTTGTGAGATTCAGCCAGTATGGTTCCATCTGAAGCCACTAATACAGCACCAACTGGCACTTCTTCTTTCTGATACGCCAATCTTGCTTGTTCTAGTGCTAGTTTCATGTATTGTTCATGAGACCACATACTTCATCTACTCAATCAAATTAAAATTATATTGTAAACTGGCCTAGTACTTTTTTATTGACGCTTTTCACAAGAGAAAATGAGACAATGATCAGCGTTGTGCTTGAGGATTAGCCAACCAAGCATGAGTGGCTTGTTCTAAATAAAATTCTTGTTTCCAAATAGGAACCGTCGCCTTCACTTCATCAATAATATATCGACAGGCTGCAAAGGCCGCATCTCGGTGGCCTGCACTCACACCCACATACACGGCCATATCACCAATTTCAAGTCGTCCATATCGATGCACGCAAATAGCATCCTCAATCTGAAATAAAGTTTTAGCTTGTTCAATGACCCGTAAACCTTGTTTTTTAGCCAATTCCTCATAAACAGAATAAACCAAATAATCTACTTTTTTACCGTCATTGTGTCGTCTTACCCAGCCCTCAAAACTAGCATATGCTCCGCATTTCTCGTTCTCAGTGAGTTGATTTCTTAATGCGATATGATCAATTTTTTGATCGGTAATATCAAAAAACATCGTCTAACCTCCAGCCACAGGGGGAATCAATGCCACGATATCATTATGTTTAAGCACTGTATCCCACGATGAAAAACTATGATTAACCGCTACCAACAACTGTTTCGGGTCGATAGGAAATGAATAACGTTGGTTCAACTCCTCAAACAACTGACGAGCCGATATACCATCAATAATTTCTAAATACTCTTTTTCTTTTTTGGCAACTTCTTGCAACTGTCCAAAATACTTCACTTCCACACTAATCAAAGATTGATTAACAAACTCTCTTCTAGCTTGAATCCCTGTTTTAAGAGAAAGTGAATTCGTTTGTTTATCCGAGGATGAGGCTGTATTTTCAGTGACATTATCGGATGTCTCAATTTTTTCCTCACGATCAAAATCACGTTTACCACCTGATTTATGAACCAAAGAAATATCACTGATGCAAATATCGTGACTGAGTGCTTTAGTCATATCGTAAACCGTCAAAGCTGCCACAGACACCGCCGTTAACGCTTCCATTTCTACGCCTGTTTTATGAGTAATGGCCACCTCGGCTGTTATATACAGACTGCAGGTATGGTCATCATATGAAAACTCAAGATCGCATTTTTCTATCATCATCGGATGACACATAGGGATTAAGTTGGCTGTATTTTTAGCCGCCATAATACCTGCAATTTTAGCGACCTCCACAATACTACCTTTTGCCGTACGCCCATGACTAGACTGGATCTGTTGATAGACTTGAGGAGGAAAAATCACACGACCTTGTGCTTTGGCGATTCGTTTGCTAACTTGTTTGGCGCTGACATCCACCATACGGCTTTGTCCATTTTCATCTAGGTGTGTAATACTCATTTTCGATACTCGTCTTGACCGCCTGCTCAAATGCCTCAGGCGTATTAAAATTCGATAAAGCCTGCCATTGTTCAGGCAAAGAAATTGACACATGATCCTGTGTACCAATATAAACCTGAACTTTACGCTGATCGGCTTCTAAATACTCTCTCAGAAATGGGATTTGTTTAATTGACCAATGAGATAAAAGTGGATAATTTTTATCATTCCCTTTCAAATAAACAATCCCCGTATGCCATATACTATCAGTTTGGGCTTTATCAAGCAAATGAATCACCGCTTGGGGGTCCAAAAGCGTATCACAAGCCATCACGTATATCCCTTGGTATCCTGCTGATTTAGCTTCTTCCAAACCCGCTAAAATACCCGACAATGGACCTATTCTGTTGGGAAAAGCATCGCTTAAATATTTGCAAGGTCCAACTAAATCGGGAAAGTAATCCCCTGCTGCCGCCATATAAATAGGATTAGGCGACAAATCAAACATTCGTTGAAGCAGGGTTTTTCCTTGGTATTCTAGCAATCCTTTATGCGTACCCATGCGACGACTCAAACCGCCACATAAAATCAATAAGGGTTCTTTTGAATTCATGCTGACTGTTTATTAGCGGTCCAAGTGTTAAAGACACGGGTAAAGCCACAAGCATTGATTCTAGGATCTAATTGGGGAGCTATCACCTTTTCCCAAGCAGTGCGACATGCATTAGTAGAGCCTGGCAAACAAAAGATCAATGTTTCATTGGCAATCCCTGCTATAGCACGCGATTGAATCGTTGACATACCAATTTCTTCATAAGACACGGCACGGAACATTTCACCAAAACCTGGAATACTCTTATCAAATAACAATTCCACAGCATCGGGCGTAACATCTCTAGGGAACATACCTGTGCCACCTGTGATCAACACAACGTCAATAGCGGGATCGGCAATGGCAACAGATACTCTGGCACGAATATCATATAACTCGTCTCGAACTAAATCTCGTGAAACCAGCTTGTGTTCGCCCTTTTGCAACGCTTCGCATAAATAATCGCCGCTACCATCTTCCTTGTATGAACGCGTATCTGTAACCGTTAACACATGGAAATTCAATGCTCTAAATTCGGGTGCTTTCTTCATGGGTTTAACCTCCAATCATAGATAAATCACGAATCAAACCTACTTTTTTCTCATGTAAAAAATGATGTTCAGGTTTTTCTCGGATAATGGATAATAAGTACTGTTCTAGCCCCTTATCATCACCTTGAGATAAAAAATCACGGATATTATAGGCAATCCCCCCAAACAAACACAAATGCACTTTTCCTTGAGAAGTCACTCTTAAACGATTACAGCTGGTACAAAAATCCTTACTATAAGGAGCAATAAAACCAATACTTCCTTGGTAATCTTCGTGATAATATTCTCGAGCTGGCCCTGCATTTGGTCCTCTGGGCGACAACAACCATCCCTGTTCTATCAATTTTTTCTCAACCGATTCTGCCGAAATATGCTGTTTTTGAAAAAAAGCATAATTATCCTGAGTCTGCATTAATTCAATAAATCTTAATGTAATAGGACGGTTTCGGACATAATCAAACACGTCTTTCATCGAACTATCAAAATACTCTTTTAACAAAAGCGTATTGACTTTAATCGATGTAAATCCGCTTTCAATAATTTCATCTAAGGCTTGAACGATACGTTCACTTTCTCTTTTTCCTGTAATTTCATAAAACTTATCAGGATCAAAGCTATCGATACTAATATTTAATTTGTCTAAGCCTGCCTCTTGGTACAAAGGAAAAAGTTTTTTAAGATGAAAGCCATTACTCGTTAAAGCAACCGTCTCAATATGAGGCGTTGACTTGCACACACGAATAATATCAGGCAAATCTTTTCTTAACGTTGGTTCACCGCCTGTGAGTCTGATTTTTTTGGTTCCTAAACGAGAAAATGCAGACACTAAGGTCGCGATCTCATCAACCGTTAATTCATCAGGCTTTGCCTTACCTTGATAACCATTAGGCAAACAATAATTACATCTAAAGTTACACAGATCGGTCACCGATAAACGCAAATAACTTAGTTTACGGTTATAGGGATCTTGCAAAATACTCATAAGAAGCAGTCCTTAAATGGCTGAACCATAATTGACTCCCCTGCTTTTAATGCAGCCCCATCTGCAGGCAATATCGCGAATGCATTGGCTTGACTAGCTCCCAATACATTGTGAGAATCTTGTCCACGTAACAAGGTCACTTGCCACTGTCCCACAGAAACCTCTTCTATTCTTGCTCTTTGATATTCTTTTCTGCCTGGAGATTTTTTCAAATCGTGCGTCAAAACAGCTGGAAATCTCAACATCTGTGGTGTCGCTGATTTTGCTTGTAACTCAGTAATCGCGTGACGTACAAAGACTTCAAAACCTGCAAATCCCGAAACAGGATTACCTGGCAAGCCAAAATACCAACTATCGCCCAATGCCCCAAATACAAAGGGTTTACCAGGCTTCATCGCAACTTTATAATGATGAATCGTACCAATTTTCTCAACAGCTTCTTTAATAAAATCGTAATCGCCTACTGAAGCACCGCCAGAAGTAATCACCACATCGGCTTTTTTTCTAGCCTCGTCCAACATTTGAGTGATGCCTTCTAAACTATCGTGAGCGGATCCACAATCAATCACTTCCACAGCATTCATCGACTTGAGTTTTGCCATAATCATTTGACGATTACTATCAAAAATCATATCGTCATTCGTAATATCTGTGCCAACTTCTTGTAACTCAGATCCCGTAGAAAAAACCGCCACTTTTACTTTGCGATAAACCTTGACGTGAGCATAACCTAAAGATGCCAACATCAAAATATCACCAATACTCAAGACTCTGCCTATCTCAAATACGGGATTGCCTTGTTTGACTACTTCACCTAAATAACGAATATTTTTGCCAGTTTCAACAGGGCTTTGTAACGTAATCGTGTCGCCCTCACGAAGCACATTTTCTTGGATAATCACTGTATGACAATCAGCTGGTACATGGGCTCCCGTCATAATTCTTACAGCTTGGTCAGCCGCCACATGCCCTTCAAACGATTTACCAGCAATCGATTCACCAATAACTTGAAACTGATCACCCGCATTAGCTGGTCCACACAAAGCATAACCGTCCATAGCAGAAATATCAGCATTAGGAATATTTAAAGTCGCCACAATCGGTTCAGCCAACACTCTACCCGTTAAATCAGAAACAGGCACTGCTTCAACGTCAAAAACAAGACGAGATTGGGCAATATTTTCAGAAATCAGTTTTTGTAAAGATTCTACTGTGATAAGTTCAGACATGATTTTATACTTTCAAATCAGGGAAATATTCATTATTTAATAACTCGATTTACACAAAACGACCTTATCTTCATCAGGTACTTTGTTTGAGATAAATCACTACGTGCCACTATTGTAGTCGTTTATCTAAAAAAAAGTAATCATCAAAAATAAGTAGAAAATAAATTTTATAAAAATCACTAGCGATTTTGAACAAGCTCATCGCTAGCTATCGTTGTTGTGCTATCCACCCCAGAAAATGAAGTGGATAGCGCGATTTATTAGCACTTAGACTTCGCACCAGAACGTGTATAGAACCACCAATTCAACACAAAACAAATCGCGTAGAAAATGATGAATCCAACAAAGGCCGCATCATAAGACCCTGTCATATTATGAGAAGTACCAAAACTTTTTGGAATAAAGAACCCGCCATATGCTGCAATCGCCGAGATAAAGCCAATGACCGCAGCAGACTCTTTCGCTACATTTTGCTGTTTCAATTCAGCTTTTTCCAAGCCTTGTGCCACCAAACGTTCATGTACTTTTGAGAAGATCGTCGGTACTTGAGCAAAAGTGGAACCATTGCCTAAACCTGTTAAAGCAAATAACAACATAAAGCAAATAAAGAAGATGGTGAAATTGCCTGTTGACGTTTCAGTAGGCATGCTGTAAAGAACACCAAACAATACAATCACCATACATCCATAAACAAATGCTGTGATTTTTGCTCCACTGTTAATCTTATCTGACAACCATCCTCCAATTGGGCGAGCCAAAGCACCAACCAAAGGCCCTAAAAACGCATATTTAACAGGGTCAACATCTGGGAATGAGGTTTTAATCAATAGAGGAAACCCTGCCGCGTAACCAATAAAAGAACCAAATGTACCCAAGTACAAAATACACATTAACCAATTATCACTTCTTTTGAAAATGCTAGATTGATCTTTAAAACTAGCTTTGGCACAAGTTAAATCATTCATACCAAAAATAGCCAAAACCGTTGACAAAATAATAAAAGGTACCCAAATGAATCCCGCATTTTGTAGCCAAATTTGAGTGGTACTATCCCCTTGTTGAATAGTTTGTGGTTCTCCGCCCAAGGCACCGAATACCGCCATCGTCATCACGATAGGTACACAAAGTTGAACCACTGAAACGCCTAAATTACCTAATCCAGCATTCAAGCCTAATGCCGTACCTTTCTCAGACTTGGGAAAGAAAAAGCTAATGTTAGACATACTAGATGAGAAGTTACCACCGCCAAAACCACATAATAAGGCAAGAATCGCCATGGTGGTGTAGCTTGTTGTTGGATCTTGAACTGCAAAACCAATGCCCAAAGCAGGAATCAATAAACTAGCAGTGGAAATCACCGTCCATTTTCGACCCCCAAAAATAGGCACCATAAAAGAATAAAAAATACGCAATGTTGCCCCTGACAAAGCAGGCAAAGCCGCTAACCAAAATAACTCATTGGGAGAATATTTAAAACCTACCTTGGGTAGATTCAATACAGTAACACTCCAAACTTGCCAAATAGCGAATGCTAAAAGCAAGGCAAAGATAGAAATCCACAGATTTCGACGAGCAATTTTTCTTCCCTTTGATTCCCAGAATTGCGAATTTTCTGGATTCCAATCAGTAATTAAATAAGACATTATTATTCTCCGTACATAAACCTTACGCTTTATTTACTTTTTTCATTGAGAAATGCATCCATACCAAGGATACACAAACTGTACCGTACAACAACATAAACGTGGTTGAACGAATGCCTGTCACATCTAAGGCGATACCAAACATAATAGGTAAAATAAATCCACCCAAACCGCCCGCTAAACCGACTACGCCAGAAACAGCACCGATATTATCAGGATAGTCATTCGCTACAAACTTAAAGACAGATGCTTTACCGATAGCCATCGCCACACCCACAATAAACATCAAGATTGTAAAGACAACGACATTAAGCTGAATAGAAAGACTGACATCACCTTTTGTCGTATGAATAACAAAATCTGTGTGAGGATAAGACAGAATAAAGAAACAAACCCAGCAAACCCACATCACGCCCCAAGTCACTTTGTAAGCACCAAAACGATCCGATAAATAACCGCCAAAGGCTCTTAACACGCCACCAGGCAAAGAAAAGCAAGCAGCCAAGAAAGCAGCTACACCCAAACTGAGATGATATTCTTCCACGTAATATTCCACCATCCACAATGCCAATGCAACATAGCCTCCGAATACAACGGAATACAACTGGCTATAACGCAACACACCAGGATCGGCCAATAAAGCGATTTGTTGCTTTAAATCGACCTTAGATGAAACCAAATGTTCTTTCTTACTATAAGTAAGGAACCAAAACAAAATCGCCGTTCCGAACATCAATGCAGCATATACTTGGGGAACCAAATGCCATGTGCCGATTGCAATTAAAGATGGGGCCAATAATTTGGTTAAGGCTGAACCTGCGTTGCCTGCACCAAAAATACCCATTGCCAAACCTTGTTGTGACTTTGGAAACCAACGTGCCACATAAGGTGTACCGACCGAGAATGATCCACCCGCCAATCCAAGGAATAAGCCGATCACCACAAAATGCCAATACTCATAAGCATAGGTCACTAAAAAGATAAACGGCACGCTTATCAACATCAATAAGAAAAATACAATACGACCACCGTATTTATCAGTCAAGATGCCTAATGGAACACGGACCAATGATCCACTTAAAATCGGAATCGATGTTAGCAAGCCAAACTGAGTATGCGTCAAGTTCAACTGTTCTTTAATGGGAATGGCCAATACTGCAAACATGACCCAAATCATAAAACATACCGTAAACGCAAATGTACTAGAAATCAGCACAGAATAACGTTTATATTGTTCTGAAACCATGATTTTTTCTTAATCGTAAAAAAACAGGTCATACAAAATGTATCACCTGTTAACAAATAATCAGCGTCTTCTCACCAGCTGCCAGGGGCGAATAATGTAATACAGCGTACCAAAACCACTCCACGCATGTACCATTCGTGTAAATGGGAAAATGGCAAAAAACGTCATACCCAAGAAAATGTGAATACGGAAGATAATGTCCGTTCCTTGAATATAGTCAGAGGCACTGACTCTAAACGTCACAATATGCTGTGCCCATTCCATTAATTTGACCATTTCTTCACCGTCCAAATGGTGTGCACTAACGAAAATCGTACTTAATCCAAAAGACAAGGTGATAAAAATCCACCCCAATACTAGATAGTCACGCCATGTAGAATTCGCTCTTAAACGTTCACAACGCAAACGTCTGTGAATAAGAATGACTAAGCCTATCCACGCTAAAGAACCAAATAATCCCCCCATAGACATGGCAAAAATTTGTTTAGCCGTATGCGTAACACCTAGAAACTCCCAAACACTTAACGGCGTTAATAAACCAAATAAATGCCCTAAAAACACCATCAACACACCCAAGTGGAACAATCGGCTTCCTAAAATCAACTGTCCACGATAGAGTAATTGACTTGAATCGCTTTTCCATGTGTATTGTTCTCGGTCATAACGCACTAAGCTACCCAGTAAGAAAATACTCATGCAAATATAGGGATAAATACCAAAGAAAAATAAATTCATCTTAACGCTCCTTTTGTTGCCTCATAAGCAGCTTTGGGAAAAAACTTAACGATCTCTTGCTGTGGTTTATTAAGCAAAGGTTCTACTCCCGAAAAGTCTGGTCCAAACATTTCCATCGCCTCATCCATATCACGAACAGGCGGTTCTATTAATGGTTGAGGTTTGACTGGGCTTAATGCAACCAAAGTTTCAAGGATACATTCATAAGGTGACTGACTATCAGCAAGTTTTGAGCGAATATGTTCAATCACATGAACAGCATCTCCCAACAATCTAAACGATTTATCGGTGTCCACTTGAGATAAGAATTCCAATAACACAGGTAAGTAATCGGGCAATTCATCATCACCTAATTCAAACCCGTTTTTACGGTATTCTTCTAAAAGATCCACCATTGCCGAGCCACGATCACGATCTTCGCCATAAACATGCTCAAAAATATACAAAGCATGTTTACGGTTGTTATCAAACGTTGCAACATATTTTTCTTGAAGCGTAATCAAATCATGTGAACGCATATAATCAAAAAATACATTTAATTTAGAAGTATCTTTGATATATTGGCTCTGTAATAGATAGCCTTTTATTTCATCAAGACTATCTATTAACGATTGTTCAGGATAGCAAAGCATCGCTGATAAACATTTAAACTCTAATATAGCCATCAGCGTTTATCCTCTTCATGATTTTCTTTTAGCTGTCTGCGTAAGTCATGAAACACAATAGGCGTACCTTTACGTTTACCAAATAAACTTTCAGATGTATGTCCGTCAGAACAGCCGTTACCAAAAGAGAACCCGCAAGATGCTTTGTCCTCAAAACTATTTTCCACCAACTCTTTATGACTACTTGGGATGACAAAACGATCTTCATAATTAGCAATCGCCATAATCTGATACATATCTTCGACCATTTCAGGGGTCAAATCTGTACCCTCAAGAACAGAAACATCCGCTTTTTTCTCAACCGTTTCTGAACGTTTATAACGACGCATAGCGATCATTCTTTCTAATGCAAACTTAATCGGAGCGATATTACCAGCCGTCAACAAGTTTGCCAAATAACGTAAAGGAATTCGCATCTCTTCAACAGATGGAATAATACCGTTATTCTGTAGTACACCACTTTCAATAACAGATTGAATTGGAGATAAAGGTGGGATGTACCATACCATTGGTAAGGTGCGATATTCAGGATGTAATGGGAAAGCCACTTTCCACTCCATCGCCATTTTGTACACAGGTGATTTTTTCGCCGCATCTAACCAATTTTGGCTAATACCTTGTTTTAGTGCTTCCTTTTGAACCTCAGGATCATGAGGATTTAAGAACACACCTAATTGAGATTCATAAAGATCTTCAGGATTTTCAACGCTTGCTGCTTGTTCGATCTTATCGGCATCATACAACAAGACACCTAGATAACGAATACGTCCCACACAGGTTTCTGAACAAACAGTAGGCTGACCACTTTCAATACGTGGATAACAGAAGATACATTTTTCGGCTTTACCACTCGTCCAGTTATAGTAGATTTTTTTGTACGGACAGCCAGACACACACATACGCCAACCGCGACATTTATCTTGGTCGATCAGTACGATACCATCTTCTTCACGTTTATAAATACTACCTGAAGGACAAGATGCCACACAGGATGGATTCAAACAGTGTTCACATAATCGAGGCAGATACATCATGAATGTTTGTTCAAACGCCGCATGCATTTCTTTTTGAATACCTTCAAAAAGCTTGTCTTTAGAACGTTTTTCAAACTCACCACCGAGGTCATCTTCCCAGTTAGGGCCCCATTCGATCTTATCCATTTTTTTGCCAGTTACTACCGACACAGGACGTGCGGTAGGTGGCGTTTTCATTTCTGGTGCATTTTGTAAATGCTCATAATCATACGTAAACGGTTCGTAATAATCGTCGATTTGTGGTAGGTTAGGATTACCAAATACGTTTTTAAGAATATTTAATTTACTACCCTGTTTCAAGGCTAACTTACCATTAGGTTTTCTAACCCATCCACCTTTCCATTTTTCTTGGTCTTCCCAGTTCTTAGGAAAACCAATACCTGGCTTAGTTTCTACGTTATTAAACCATGCGTACTCCACGCCATCACGACTCGTCCAAACGTTTTTACAGGTTACGGAGCAGGTATGGCAACCGATACACTTATCTAAGTTTAGAACCATACCAATCTGTGCTCTTATTTTCATTTTGAATTCCTTCTAAACAGTTTCATTAACGATTACAGTTCATGTTGAGATGACGCACCGGCTGGCTCATCTAACCAATCAACATGTTTCATTTTTCGTACGATAACCCATTCATCGCGGTTAGCACCTACCGTACCATAGTAATTAAAGCCCCATGCTTGCTGAGCATAGCCCCCAATCATGTGTGTAGGCTTGGTCACTGTACGAGTTACCGAGTTATGAATACCACCACGTTTGCCTGTTACTTCAGCACCTGGAACATTCACAATTTTCTCTTGTGCGTGATACATCAAAATCATGGTTTCAGGAATACGTTGACTGACAACTGCACGTGCTGTTAACGAGCCATTGGCATTAAACACTTCCACCCAGTCATTATCAACAATACCCGCTTTTTTAGCATCATCTTCACTAATCCATACGTGAGGACCGCCACGCGATAACGTTAACATTCTTAAATTATCGGAGTAGGTACTGTGAATACCCCATTTTTGGTGAGGTGTTAAGAAATTCAATACAATTTCTTTATTACCATTACTCTTAGCACCCAACAGTTTTTTCGTTGTTTTCAAATCGACCGGTGGTTTATAAACGCATAAATGCTCACCGAACATACGCATCCACTGGTGGTCTTGATAGAACTGCTGACGACCTGTAATCGTACGCCATGGAATCATTTCATGTACATTGGTGTAACCAGCGTTATAGCAAACCTCTTCACTTTCGACACCCGACCAAATAGGCGATGTAACGATCTTACGAGGTTGTGCTTGAATATCTCTGAAACGAATTTGAGTATGTTCAGCAGAAGCAATCAGATGAGAGTGATCACGACCTGTAATCTGACTCAAGCTATCCCAAGCCTTGCGAGCAACATGTCCGTTTGTTTCTGGAGCAAGCGTCAAAATCATTTCAGCGGCATCAATGGCTGTGTCTAATTTAGGCTGTCCTTTACCCGCACCGTCTTTAGCTACACCATTTAATTTACGCAAGAAATCGACCTCATGCTCAGTTTTCCAAGCGATACCCTTACCATTGTTGTTTACTTTTTCCAACAAAGGGCCTAGCGTTGTAAACTTGTCATAAATCGCACCATAATCACGTTCCACCACTGTCATCGCTGGCATCGTTTTACCTGGAATGGGTTCACACTCTCCTTTTTTCCAATCTTTTGGATCAAAAGGTTGACCTAATTCACTTGGGCTATCGTGCATTAATGGTGTTAAGACAATATCTTTACGTACACCAATATAATCCTTGGCAATTTCTGAGAAACGTTTAGCGATTAATTTATAAATTTCCCAATCTGTTTTACTTTGCCATAATGGATTCACCGCTTCTGATAGAGGATGAATAAATGGATGCATATCCGATGTATTCATATCATCTTTTTCATACCAAGTCGCTGTAGGCAAAATCACATCAGCATATAAACAGGTGGTTGACATACGAAAATCAAGTACTGTCAACAAGTCTAATTTACCCTCTGCAGCTGGACGAACCGTGATTTCAGAAGGTTTAATACCATCTGATTCATCACTCATCACCGCATTTTGTGTACCTAATAAATATTTCAAGAAGTACTCATGACCTTTGCCAGATGAACCTAAAATATTTGAACGCCACACAAACATATTTCTTGGGAAGTTTTGTGGATTATCTGGGTCATTACAAGCAAAGTCTAAAGCACCAGATTTCAATCCTTGAACTGTGTATTGAACTGGATCTTGACCTTTTTCTTGAGCTTGAGTCACCACATCTAATGGGTTACAGCCTAACTGCGGTGCACTTGGCAACCACCCCATTCTTTCTGCTTTTGCGTTGAAATCAATCAATGACATGGATGTCATTTTTCCATCAGAAGTAGGTGCCAAAATCTCATTCACACCTAATTTTTCATGTCGCCATTGGCTGGTATGAGCATAGAAGAATGATGTACCATTCATTTGTCTAACAGGGCGATTCCAATCTAAAGCAAAGGCTAATGGTGCCCAACCGCTTTGTGGACGCAATTTCTCTTGACCCACGTAGTGACACCAACCACCGCCTGATTTACCGATACAACCACACATAATCAATAGATTGATAATGCCACGATAAGTCATGTCCATGTGGTACCAGTGGTTCAGTGCTGCCCCTAAAATCACCATACTACGACCGTTCGTATCATGTGCGTTTTGAGCAAATTCATTGGCAACCTGGATAACTAACTCAGGTTTAACACCTGTATGTTTTTCTTGCCATTTAGGCGTATATGGTTTGTCTTGCAAAAAGTCAGTCGCACAGTTTTCATCGTTCAAGCCACGCTCTACACCATAGTTAGCCAAGCTCAAATCAAAAACAGTCGTTACATAAACGTCACTACCATCAAGCAAACGCACTTTTTTGACAGGGACTTTATGCATAATCACGTCATCATGCTCATTTCCAAAGTAGTCAAATGCTACATCGACCACTTCGTCACAACTGTCTTTCAAACTCAACAATGGATCAATGTCAGCATCTTTTGCTTTGCTTTCCAAGTTCCATTTCTGACTGTTGTCCCATCTAAAACCAATGGACCCATTAGGCACCACCATTTTGCCTGTTTTCGCATCAATCAACAATGTTTTCCAATCAGGATTTTGGCAATCTGCATGTTCGCTTAGCTGTGACGCTCTCAAGAAATAACCAGGTAACAATCGTCCCTGTTCATCTTTTTTCAACTGAACTAAAACAGGAAAATCGCTATAACGTTTGGTGTAATCAAGGAAGTAATCTGATGGTTTTTCAATAAAGAAATTTTTCAATACAACGTGACCCATCGCCATGGCCAAGGCCGCATCCGTACCTTGTTTCGGTGCTAACCAAATATCACCAAATTTCGCCATTTCTCCAAAGTCTGAAGACACTGCAACGGTTTTGGTTCCTTTATAACGCACTTCTGTATAAAAGTGTGCATCAGGCGTACGCGTCATCGGAACGTTAGATCCCCAAACCATTAAATAGTTTGAGTTATACCAATCTGCCGATTCTGCCACGTCAGTTTGTTCACCCCAAACCTGTGGACTTGATGGAGGCAAATCGCAATACCAATCATAGAACGATAAAGGCACGCCACCAATCAATCCTAAATAACGAGCACCCGCCGCATAACTAACCATCGACATAGCTGGAATGGGAGAGAACCCTACCACACGGTCAGGTCCAAAACTTTTAACCGTATAAGCATTAGCGGCCGCCACCATTTCTGAGGCTTCATCCCATGTTGCACGAACAAAACCACCTAAACCACGTTTTGATTTATATAATTTTGCTTTAACAGGATCTTCTACGATAGAACGCCAAGCTTCTACAGGACTCATGGTCTTTCTAGCTTGACGCCACATATTTGCTAATACACCGCGAATCATCGGGTATTTCACACGTTGAGCTGAATACACATACCAGCTATAAGAAGCACCTCGTGGACAGCCTCTAGGTTCGTGGTTCGGTAAATCTGGGCGTGTACGAGGGTAATCTGTTTGTTGTGTTTCCCAAGTAATTAAGCCATTTTTAACATACACTTTCCAACTACAGGAACCTGTACAGTTAACTCCGTGGGTTGAACGCACTATCTTATCTTGCGACCAACGGCTACGATAGCCATCTTCCCACTTTCTACTTTCATCTGTGACTAAACCATGTCCATTAGAGAATAACTCTTTGTGACGCTTAAAAAATTGCAATCTATCCAAAAATTGACTCATATTTTTCCTCATATTTTGGAGCTTTATCAAACAGCTAACATCATACATCCCTGATAAAAACTTGGTAATTGCCAGAAAGTCTAGATTTCATTCATAAATAGTGGCATACAAAATAAATCGTTTGAACTAGATAGAACTATACTTTAGTAGTAGCCTTTAAAAACTTTATGTCACCTAGCCCCAGATAAGGTTTTTCGTGACTATTCGTTATAAAATACCAATTTGACGCTTCTTTACCTACCTTTGAATGATAATGAAGCACCCGTCGCTATTAATCTTTCCCCAAAAATCTAGCTCTATGTTTTTAAAAAGTCTTTCTTCACGTTTAAAAATCAGCACGTTTATTTGGATAACCGCGGCATTAATTTCTATTTCCTTAACCTTATTGTTTTCATGGAAATTAGAAGGTGGTGCAGCAGCGATTAATACGGCTGGCAGTTTAAGGATGCAAACCTATCGTTTAGTTAATCTGATTCAAAGACATGAGCCTGTTGATCTAGTTGAAGAAAAAATTGCTTTTTTTGATAAAACACTAAAAACCATCGAACAAGGCGATCCCAGTCGTCCGCTATTTTTGCCATCTGTTGAAGAAGTCGTCAACAATATGGATCTAATTCAGGCCCAATGGAAAACCCAAATTCGCCCTGTCTTACTAAATGCCTTACACCATTCTGATGCTTTTATTGATCACCAAGTTATCGAAAGTTTTATCGATCGAATCAATCAACTGGTCCTATCCATTGAAATCGTAGATGACCGCTATACCGCGTGGTTAAGAGTTTTTCAAACGGGCTTGATGTTAATGGTCATCATCGGTGCAGGCATTATGATTATCTTGTTATATTCTTGGATTATTTCGCCATTGGAAAACTTGCAAAATGGGGTCAAAGAGATTCTTAAAGGAAATTTCGGCACACAAGTTCCCGTTGCGACGACTTCAGAATTTGCCCAAGTCGATAAAGGGTTTAACCAGATGAGCCAGCATCTTCTTATGTTGTATTCTAATTTGGAAAAAGAAGTAGCCCAAAAAACGTCTGATTTAGCGAAAAAGAACGATATGTTAGAAACGCTATATCAGTTCTCTAGCTTTTTTAATGTCAGCCATTTTATCGGCGAAACTTGCGAAGGTTTTTTGCAACGATTACAAGCGATTTTTCCTTTTATTAACGCTTCTTCTATTCGTTTAATCGATACCAAAACACAGCGTTCAGATCTTATCGCACAAAACAATCTACCACTGGCCATTCAAGAATCGTTTAACTGCGATCACTTCAATGCTTGTCTATGCGGAGAGTCTTACATCACAAACGATTGGGCCCCTATACACTTAAATAGAAATGTCCCCCATCACAAAAATCTAGAATGTTATAAAGAACATTTTAAGAGTTTAAGAAACTTCCCTATTCGTTTTAAGAACCAAGAAATTGGTTATTTAACTTTATTCTTTCATGATGATCCTAATCTACAAAATCAAGATTTAGAACTATTAAACAACCTTTGTAATCAATTAGGCATTGTCTTATCAAACAACCAACTTATTGAGGAAAGTAAGCAATTAGCGGTTTTACAAGAGCGAAACTTAATTGCACAAGGACTACATGATAGTATTGCTCAAACACTTAATTTCTTAAACTTACAAACACAGATGTTGGATGATGCACTCAAACAGCAAAACCAAGATATGGTGTTAGAAAACCTGCATTTTATTCAAACAGGTATTAAAGAATGTTATGACGATGTCCGCGAATTGTTATTGAACTTTCGCACAAAAATCACGAACAAAGAATTTAATAAAGCCGTGGAAGATTTAGTTGCACGTTTTGAAAAACAAACTAAAATCGCCATCGACTTACATTGGAATGGTTCTGGCCCCACACTCATTGCCGATCAACAATTACAGTTTTTATTTATTTTGCAAGAAAGTCTATCAAATATTCGCAAACATTCTCAAGCCAGCAGTGTTTCCGTTAGCTTTTCTAACGACCATGACTATATAATGACGATTAGAGATAATGGTTGCGGTTTTAACACCGATGAGATGAACTTATTATCGGCAGAACATATTGGGCTGAGAATCATGAAAGAACGAGCCAAACGAATCAATGCTACGTTCAACATTGAATCGATTATTGATCAAGGCACCACCATTATTTTAACCTTACCTCATAAAGAAAGGACATACTCGTGAACTCAAAAATCTCCATTGTACTGATTGATGATCATACACTTTTTAGAAGTGGCATTAAGGCATTACTAAGTCGCCAATCTGACTTTGAGGTCGTTGGAGAAGCAGCAGACGGATTATCAGGAATCAAACTGGTAGAACAGCTTAAACCAGATTTGGTGCTATTAGATTTAGATATGCCCGTTATGGACGGCCGCGAGACACTGAACCAAATTTTCAGTAGCAATCCTCAACAAGCGGTCGTGATATTAACCGTATCTGAAGATAGCAATGATTTAACCGAATGTATTCGTTCAGGAGCACGTGGTTTTTTACTTAAAAACATCAGTGCAGATTTTTTAATAGACAGTGTACGTAAGGCTGTCGATGGCGATAATGTTTTTTCACCAGAAATGACCGCCAGACTAGTTGAGTCACTCATTAAACCACAACATACGACGGAACCCTCTGAATTAGAAAGTCTCACCCCCAGAGAGCTGGAAATTCTTGGCTATTTGGCTATTGGACATAGCAATAAAATTATTGCCAGACATTTAGATCTAGCCGAATCAACGATTAAGGTACATGTCCAAAATATTCTGAGAAAATTAAATTTAAGCAGTCGTGTACAAGCCGCTGTTTATGCCGTTCAGCACAATATCAAATCACCTGATATATCATGAAAAGCAGTACTAGAAACCAATTATGTGGCATGATAAAAAACATTCATCATTATCATGACTTGCATATCCTAGCTATCGATATTAATGGGCTGACTATCTACGCTGAGTTAAATTCTTTTGCTTACCAAAATTTATCAGTTGACCCAGATAAACCCACAATGGTGTTTATCAAAGCCCCTCATGTTTCTGTGATGACGGATCTACCACCGTTTAGACTGTCTGCTGAAAATCAAATCAAAGGGATCATTAAAAAAATTGAAACAGGTGCTGTGAATACCTTAATTGAGTTGCTCACCGAATCAGGACACTCCCTATTCTCTGTCATTACCGTAGGAAGTTGCGAAACACTACAATTAAAAACAGGACAAAGCGTTTACGCTGTTTTTCGTGCAAATCAAGTAGTTATTGCCCAAACATAACACACAACACTTAGTTTATATAAACCAGCATGAGTTGCTATACACTCAAACTCCATGCGAATGTGAAATATCGCTTGTCACCCACTCACATCGCATCCATCGAATACATGCGGTTGGTCGGTAAGCTTCTGCCTACATTAAAGCGAATGTGAAATATTGCTTGTCACCCACTCACATCACATCCACCGAATACATGCGGTTGGTCGGTAAGCTTCTGCCTACATTAAAAGCGAATGACCGTGAAATATCGCTTGTTATACACTCACATCCCATCCATCGAATACATGCGGATGGTCGGTAAGCTTTTGCCTACATTAAATGCGAATGTGAAATATCAGTTGTTATATCGTGCAAATAAAAGAAATGAGGGAATAATAGACATAAAAAAAGGGGCAAAGCCCCTTTGACCTATTCTGTTGCCAAGTGGGTCACACTCCTGGCTGAACTAATCAAGCAGCCAATGCAAAGTTTTCGTCGTTTGCATTTATAAATTTGCTAGATTTACGGTCTTCGCCTACCGGCTGCCGATCTCCCTATCTTTCCCTGTCGAAACCAGTACGTCCCCATCAAAAGCAGTCTCATGTAAAACAACTTTTGGTGGAGACGGCGGGAATTGAACCCGCGTCCAGAAAACCTTCAGTCAACCAGATATACAGCTTAATGTATATTATACAATTATTCTTGCCATCATGATACAAAAAAATCGCTTCTTTAATCGATCTCATCAGATGAGATGCGTACCTGAAACATTTTTTTATATCCGTTGAACTCTTTTTCCGCCTTTTCTTACCCTGACATCAGTAACAGAGAGGAATTAGCAGAAAATCAAAGTCTATCATTTCATAAAACAAGTGATGAAATAATACAAATTAGCATTTACCAAAGCAAGCACCGCATTACATTCGGCACATGATTTACTTTAACTCTTTGGGCAATGGAAAACGAACGTTTTCTTCCACACCTTTGACTCGTCTTACAGAAATCGCCCCTAACTCTTTTAATCTTAGCAGTACTTCTTGCACCAAGACTTCTGGAGCAGATGCACCTGCCGTAATCCCAATATGTTGCTTACCCTCCAACCATTTTGGGTCAATGGAACTTGCTCCATCGATTAAATACGCCTCGCATCCTAATCTATCAGCGACTTCTCTTAAACGATTAGAATTTGAGCTATTGATGCTACCAACCACAAAGAATAGATCACACTTGGGAGCAATCATTTTAACGGCATCTTGACGATTTTGAGTGGCATAACAAATATCACTTTTGTGCGGTTCCACAATATTAGGAAATCGCTGACGCAAAGCATTGGCAACGCTTGCCGCATCATCTACCGATAACGTCGTCTGGGTAACGAAAGCCAAACGTTCTGTTTGAGTCACCTGCAACAACTCGACATCTTGAGGCGTTTCCACTAAATGAATGCGTCCTTGAGCCTGCCCTAATGTTCCCTCAACTTCAGGATGGCCTTTATGACCAATCATAATAATTTCATAACCATCCGCGTGCATTTTTCTAACTTCTTTATGAACTTTGGTCACTAACGGACAGGTTGCATCAAAGACTCTTAACCCACGCTTTTCGGCTTCTTCGCGAACAGCCTGTGAGACACCATGTGCTGAAAAAATAACAATGGCATCTTCAGGCACTTCATTCAATTCATTAATAAAAATGGCACCTTTATCTCTAAGGCTTTGTACCACAAAACGATTATGCACAATTTCATGTCGCACATAAATAGGTGCTCCGTGAATTTCTAACGCACGTTCAACGATTTCAATAGCACGATCGACACCCGCACAGAAACCCCGTGGTTCAGCCAACAAGATATCGGACATTACAATACTCCCAGAATCTTAACATCTACCTTTAAGTTTTTACCTGCAAACGGATGATTAAAATCTAAGATCACGTAATCTTCGCCTACTTCCTGAATAATGCCAGCGTAACTAGCCCCATCATCTGCATTAAACTGTATCATTTCTCCCGGCTCAAACAAAGGATTATCCTCTGTAGAACCGCTTTCTAACTCAGATTTTGAAACAGATTTAACCAACTCAGCATTATGTTGGCCAAACGCCTCATTAAGTTCAAAAGAAAACTCATCGCCTACTTTATGTCCGTAAAGATGTTTTTCCATGGCTGAAATCCACTGTTCAGCACCTAACTGAATGGTTGCAGGTCTATCGACAAACGTATCGATAAACACCTGTCCCTTGCCCTCACCTGAATTTAAGGTAATTCGATAGTGTAATGTTAGGTATGAATTCTCTTGGATGATTTCAGTATCGCTCATATTTATATTCTCTATCTTGCATTATGCTAATAAAAATTTGTCGTTGCTATTTTAAAGGATAATTCATGGAAGTTAAACAAACATTTGATGAAAGACCGAGAGAACGTTTATTCAAATACGGTGCCAGTACGCTAACCAATGCAGAACTTCTTGCTGTCATTCTAGGCACGGGTTGCAAAGGAAAATCAGTTATTCCCTTTAGTAAAGAATTAATCCAGCACTTTGGCAGTTTTAGTAAATTACTTGAGGCCACAGAATCTGATTTAGAAAGCTTTTCGGGTTTAGGTAAAGCAAAAATTGCCAAACTCAAAGCGATTAATGAATTGGCACAACGATCTTTGCACGAGCAATTGACCGAACACAATGTGCTAAATACCCCTGATATAGTGAAACGTTACTGCATCAAAGAAATCGGTCAACAATCTATAGAACATTGTATCGCCCTGTTTCTCAATGCGAGCAATCAGCTTATTTGCATGCAAAAAATTTCGTTTGGCACAATTGATGAAACGGCTATCTATCCTAGAGAAATCATTAAACATGCTTTGAAAAATCATGCCTACAGCGTTATTTTGGCTCATAACCACCCGTCTGGCTCATGCACTCCTAGTTTGGCCGATATTAACATCACCAAAAAAATCAAAAGCACTTTACAACTGGTGAACATTCATTTACTCGATCATATTATCGTGACACAATGCGAAGCCATTTCCTTAGCAGAACTAGGCCATCTTTCATAACATGACGGATGTCGAGTCTAAGTCATGTCTATCAAATGCTATTGTGGACATGTTTAAAAAACTCTTGTCTAAAAAACGCTACTTAAATGAAAACACTAGACAAAAACAATTAAATGAAGTAAAATGGTTGGCTTTTGGAACGTGATTGTGTATGAGACGCAATTGGCGACCTGTTTTTAGAGGATTTTAAAATGAAAGAAGGCATTCACCCAGAATATCGTGACGTTGTATTTTTAGACGTACAAACCGGCACAAAAATCATCACTCGTTCTACTGCTGTTACACGTGAAACGATTGATATCGATGGCGTTACTTATCCTTTGTACAAGTGTGACGTTACTTCAGAATCTCACCCATTCTACACGGGTGCACAGACACGTATTGTTGAAACAGGTCGTGTTGAGAAGTTCCGTGCTCGTTTTGCTGGCAAAACTGGTGCGTTGAAGAAATAATAGATTCTTTATACCTAAAAGCCTGCGAGCTAATTGCTTGGCAGGCTTTTTTATTTCAGTCACCACACCACCCACTTCCACTGAAAACATTTCACCTCCAACCTCATCTTGAGTCAGCACCCACTTGCGCTGAAAACGCTTCAACCCAACCTCATCTTGAGTCAGCACGCCCCCACTTACACTGAAAACGCTTCCCCCAACCTCATCTTGAGTCACCACGCCCCTCCACCATCAACCAACATCAAGCCTCATCATTTCTTATTTTTGAAACCTATCTAAAAAAAGACACGTCATCTAACGTGTCTTTTTTTGCGTAAATGATTCGTTTAACTTCTCTTAAACTACTTTACACCTCATCAACGGGTGTGTCAGACTGAGTTTCTACGTCAATCTCTTCTTCCACTTCTAAAGGTTTTTCACCCGCTTCAAACACTGCAATAGACTCCACATGAGAGGTATGAGGGAACATATTCACTACCCCTGCTTTCATTAACTTATATCCGCCTACTCTTACTAAAATAGCGGTATCTCGAGCCAATGTTGACGGATTACAGGAAACATACACGATTCGTTTTGGACGTTCGTGTGTATCTAATTTTGCTAATGCTCGACTAACCGCCAAAGCTCCCTCTCGAGGCGGATCAATCAACATTCGATCAAAATATCCCAAATCTCTCAACCACTGAACATCTACCTCAAATAAATTCAGTGTTGTAAAACGAGTTTTCTTATCTAAACCATGTACTTGAGCGGCACTTAATGCACGATCGGTTAACGCACTGGAACCCTCAATACCCACCACTTCTTTTGCTTGAGTAGCCAGTGGCAAAGTAAAGTTTCCTAAACCGCAAAACAAATCTGCCACGCGGTCGTTCTTATCAGCCTCTAATAAACTCAATGCTCGAGCAATTAACACTCGATTAATCTGATGATTGACCTGGGTAAAATCCGTCGGACGATAGTTCATTCGCAAGTTAAATTGGGGCAAGGTATAAGCAAGCAAAGCACGATCCTCTTCATGCAATGGTTTTACCGTATCAGGCCCTTTTTCTTGTAACCACCAACTAACTTGATAGTCTTGGGCAAACTTATCTAATTTTTCAAAATCCTCTGCAGAGAAAGGCTCCAGATGACGAAGTACCAAAACAATTTTGTCACCCATTGCCAATTCAATTTGGGGAATTCTTTCAAAATTACTCAAAGAACCAATCAGTGTTCTCAACGGCATCAACATGTCCGAAACAGCTTTCGGCAAAATAGGACAGGTATGATTATCAGCCACATAGCGACTTTTTCGTTCATGAAACCCAATAAGAATACCGCCTTTTTTCTCAACATATCTAACCGATAAACGAGCACGATAACGATAATGCCAAGCTGGCCCATGAATGGGAGGCAATACCTGTGGAATAGTAACTTTAGCAATATGTTTAAACGCATCCTCTAATGCTTGCTGTTTAATGGCCACTTGAGTGCTGGGATCGATATGCTGCATAGCACAGCCACCACACACACCAAAGTGTTCACATTTTGGGGTAACTCTAGCAGAGGAAGACTTAATCACTTTAATTGTTTTCGCTATTTCATAAGATGGTTTTTTGCGAAACACCTCTGCTTCAACGTATTCTCCAGGCAAAGCACCTTCTACAAATATCGTTTTTCCATCTCTACGAGCAATACCTCTGGCCTCTAAATCTAAAGATTCAATTAAAAATAATTCTGTCATGACAAATTAGTATAAAAGATTAATCTACCCAAGCATCCAAGAAATCTTGCCAATGGGCGTGGGTTTTGGCAAGTTCTTGAACCAGCGAACGAGCCAAATTCATTTCTTCCTCGTAAGCTCGATCAAAAATATCGCCTTTGATATATAAAAATCGACAATACAACAACCAAGTATTCATCACATCCGTTTCACAATAATCGCGTACGGCTTTTGATTGGCCACTATACCACTGTTGCCATACTTGGCTACCATCCATGTCTAATTTTCCTGGGTAACCACAAAGTTTGGCCATCTGATCAAGCGGTGCATTTCGACCACTTAACTTGGCTAAAGAATCCATCAAATCGATATGTTTGGTGTGATAACGAGACAAATAATTGTTATATTTCTTATCTCTTTCATGATCGCCTGTATCCCAGTAAGTTTGGCTAGCAATCTTATGAATCAAAGAACGATAATGCAATACAGGCAAATCAAATCCGTTACCGTTCCAAGACACTAATCGAGGAGAATAAAAGTCAATAATTTTGAAAAACTGCTGAATGAGTTCTTCTTCACTACTGTTTTCTGAACCAAGCGAACGGACGGATAACGGTTCTTTGCCCCCTCGAAAAACACAAGAGATAGTGACAATTTTTTGTAGGTGCAAAGGAAAAAAATCAGTCCCTTTCTCTTCCTGCAATCGTTCCGTTGCTTTTTTGATCACTTCTACATCATCCGTCAAATGTGCAAGATCGGCATGCAATCTTTTAAGACCTTGCACATCAGGGACCGTTTCTAAATCAAAAACTAAAACATGCGACATATTAGTGAGACAAATAATTTAACGGGTTCACAGGTGTGCCATCACGACGAATTTCAAAATGCAATTTAGGAGTATCGGTATCCGTTTTTCCTAATGTAGCGATTTGTTCACCTTTCTTAACCTGCTGGCCTTTTTTAACTAATAGTTTCTGATTGTGTGCGTAAGCTGAAATATATTTATTCGCATGCACAATCAAAATCAAATTACCGTAGCCACGTAAGCCATTACCTGCATAACTGACGGTACCATTAGCGGTGGCATAAACAGGCTGCCCCTCTTTACCAGAAATATCAATACCGCGTGAACTTGCACTAAATGAACGGATAACTTTACCTTTAGTAGGCCATGCCCAAGAACCGCTAGTAGCAACGGTTTCCTTAGCTTTCTCTTGAGTAGTATGTTTAGTTGTTGGGGTCACTTGAGTTTGAACTTTCTCTGCTGACGCTACTTTTTCAACCTGATTAGTGACATCCGCTTTCGATGGCAACAATAATTGCTGTCCCACCGATAATTTTGAGGCATCACTTAAACGATTTATACTTTTAAGCGTGGCCAAATCGGTGTTTGAACGTTTGGCAATGCTATAAAGCGTATCACCCGCTTTTACCTTATAGTAGGTTGCCGCTTTTTTTACTTTCTCGACAGACTCTTGCGTGGTTTTTGTCGCTTGATTAATCGAAGAAACGGCATTGGAAATCGTTGTACTAACGACGCTTTTTTGTGTTGATGAATTTTGCCAAATCGAGGTAATTGGAGCAGGATTATTGGTCGTACATGCCGCCATCATGCTCGTCAACGATACACCCATTACAAAACGTAAATATCTCATAGAATATGCTCTTTTAATTCACTAAATAGATTGTAACCCAGATAATAAAGGAACAAAAAAAACATCCTCCCGTTTTTCTTGTGTCCACTCGGTTTCCGAAATTCGTTTTACCCACACCAGACATTGTTTATCTTGGTCGCCCACTGGAGCGATCAAACAGCCTCCTACTGCCATTTGGTTCAGTAATACAGAAGGAATTTTTATGCCTGCCGCCGCTAAAATAATGGCATCATACGGGGCATATTGTTCACAGCCCAACATACCATCACCATATTTTATTGTAACATTTACATCTAGGTTTAATGCTTTTAAACGTCGGCTCGATTCGTTATAAAGTGCTTCTATTCTTTCTATAGAAACCACTTGTTTAAAAACCTTTCCTAACACTGCCGCTTGATAACCACATCCCGTACCAATTTCCAATACCTTGTCACGACGTGCTTGTGCAATCAACTCAATCATTTTGGCAACCACATAAGGCTGTGAAATGGTTTGGTCATATCCAATAGGCAGGTTGCGATTCTTATAGGCCTCTTTTTGCAAAAACTGACTAACAAACAGATGTCTCGGGATGGTTTTCATCGCCTGTAATACCCGTTCATCCCTTATACCCAAACTTTGTAACTCATCAATCATCGCCTGTCTTTGTCTTAACCCATACGACGCATTGTTCACATAACGCGTTGAAGCCGCCTCCAAAGAGGGAATTCTGCGAATCTGATTATCCGCATTTTGAGTTAAGATGCCTTTTTGACCAGACGAACGTTGGATAATACTGGCATTACTATTGGTGATTTTTATCCTTTTTTGCATATGCTTTTTTTCCAATCCCTCATCTGTGTCATTTTTTCATTATTGGTTAAATCTATCTTTAAAGGGGTCAAAGAGATTTTCCCTTGATTAATGGCATAAAAATCCGTTCCCTCTTGACTGTCTTTAATCTGACCACAAGGGCCAATCCAATACATACGCTCACCAGAGGGATGATACGTTTCTTGGGCGGGTTCTGACGGATGTCTTCGGCCCAATCGAGTGATTTCCACATCTTCAACACTATATGTATCTTTCACTGGAAAATTAATATTCATCAATACATCTGATACAGGGTTGTCTAAAGCGGATTTTACAAGTTCAGCGGCAATATCAGCTACCTTAGTTAAATTCGGCCATCCTTTTTGGGTCAACGATAAAGCGATCGCGGGAATTCCAAACAAAAAGCCCTCTGTGGCAGCTGCTACCGTACCTGAATATAGGGTGTCTTCACCCAGATTAGCACCATTATTAATGCCCGAAACCACCAAGTCTGGAGGTGAGCTTAACAGACTCGTCAATGCCAAATGAACACAATCACTAGGCGTACCATTGACATAATAAAAACCGTTTTTAGATTGATGAACAAACATGGGACGTGATAAGGTTAAGGAATTAGAAGCCCCACTATGATTAACCTCTGGTGCGATTACAGTGACTTTTGCAAAAGTTTTCAATCGTTCCGCAAGTGCTTCTAAACCCAATGCAGAATACCCATCATCATTAGACAATAAAATATGTTTCATCAAAATAACCTCCGAAAGCTATTTTAAAACATCAACAAGAAAAAACATTTTTTCTGCCCGCAATTCGCTTAAAATAAAAAGATTGGTGTCAACATGATGTATTGATATGTCTCTTGCTTTATTAGTTTTTGTAGTCTCTTTTCTTTTAGGATCCATACCTTTTGCCGTCATTGTTTCTAAAGCGTTTAAATTAGACGATCCCAGAAACTTTGGTTCAGGAAATCCAGGTGCTACGAATGTACTACGAACGGGTAATAAAAAAGCGGCCGCTTTGACCCTTTTAGGCGATATGATAAAAGGCTTTATCCCTGTTGCTTTTTGTCACTGGGTATTAGTCGATCAGTACCAACTATCTGAAAACCTCATTGCCTATTCTTTGTTAGGAGCGTTTTTAGGACACATCTACTCTATTTTCTTAAAATTCAAAGGTGGCAAAGGTGTTTCCACCTCTTTAGGCGTGTTATTAGGACTTCACCCACTTTTAGCATTCATCGTTTTATTTATCTGGATAGCTGTTGCTTTCATCACTGGCTACTCTTCTTTAGCCGCTATTATCGCCGCTGTATGTGCCCCTGCAATCTACGCCTTAGGCACGGGTTCGCTATTTGGTGACTTTAACCTTACCACTCAGATCTGTCTGATTATCATGGTGCTAGTATTGCTTTATCGCCATAAAACGAATATCCAAAAACTATTAAACGGCCAAGAAAGCGGTTTTAAAAAACGCCAGAAATAAACATCATCGCATTCATGTCTGATAACTAGCCAAATCCCAGCGAGGATGAATTTCCGTGCGATAATCCAGCTTATTGATATCTAACAACCCCGCACGAATTCTTAATGCAGCCGCATGTGCAATCATCGCACCATTATCAGTACATAAGGCCAATGGCGGAAAATAAACCGATCCGCCTAATTTTTTCATCTCTTCTGTCAAAAAAGAACGTAACTGCAAGTTGGCCCCCACTCCTCCTGCAACCACCAATCGTTTTAAGCCTGTTTGCTTCATCGCCGCGATAGATTTTGAGCCCAAAATATCAATAATCGCCGCTTGTATCGAGGCCGCCACATCATTATCGTCAATCGATTTCCCCTCTTTTTCTAATTTTTTAGTTAATGTCAGTACCGCTGTTTTTAAACCACTAAAAGAAAAATCAAGGTCGCCACTGTGCTTCATAGGACGAGGTAAATCATAGGCCTTAGGATTTCCATGAGCCGCCATTTTGGCAAGAACCGGGCCACCTGGATAACTTAACCCCATTAATTTAGCGGATTTATCAAATGCCTCGCCAGCCGCATCATCCAAGGTTTCGCCTAACAATATATAATCACCCACCCCATTGACCTGCATAATTTGGGTATGGCCACCCGACACCAACAAGGCCACAAAAGGAAACTCTGGCACTTCTTCGCCCATTAAAGGAGATAATAAATGCCCCTCTAAATGATGAATCGCTACAGTTGGGATCTTTCTCGCATAAGCTAATGCTTGAGCAAAAGAAGCCCCCACCAACAAAGCACCGCCCAAACCTGGACCTGCGGTATAGGCAATGACATCAATATCGTTTAAAGTCACCCCTGCTTGTTCATAACAGGTTTGCAATAATGGCATGATTCTTCGAATATGATCGCGAGAAGCCAGTTCTGGGACCACGCCACCATAAGCCCTATGCATATCGATTTGACTGTGTAGCGTATGAGCCAATAGCCCTTTTTCTAAATGATAGATAGCCACACCTGTTTCATCACAAGAGCTTTCAAAAGCAAGTATATTCATTATTTGAGCATTCATTATTCAGACAAAGATACTATTTTACTCTAATAAAACCCGCACATCATACATCTGCTTATCTTGTAGTCAGTTTATAAACAGTGCCTTCAAACCTCGCTTACATCACCGTCTCCAGATACACCCATTTATTTGTAAAAAAATAAAAAAACATCATCATTCTTTTTCTTGAATGATATTTGCTAAAATAGCAAAATTAAAAAGGAAAAATATGAAACTTGCCACTTGGAATGTCAATTCACTCAAAGTAAGACTTGAACAGGTATTAGCGTGGTTGGATGAATCCGAATGCGACGTACTGTGTTTACAAGAACTAAAAATGGATACCCCTTTATTCCCCCAAGAACGATTTGAGGAAAAAGGATTTCATTGTGCGTGGATAGGTCAAAAAACCTATAACGGTGTTGCCATTATTTCACGTTATCCATTGAGCGATATAATTTACAACAATCCTTATTTTGAGGATACCCAAAAACGTTTAGTAACCGCTACCGTTTCCGCTCCTATCGGTAATGTTCGAGTTATTTGTGCCTATTGTCCTAATGGCAGTGATATTGAAAGTGAAAAATACCATTACAAACTATCTTGGTTCAAAGCACTGAATCACTGGGTCGCCGAACAATTACAACAACATCCTAAACTCGTATTGAACGGAGACTTTAATATTGCGCCTCAAGACCAAGATATTCACTCAGGATACAAAGGTCCTATTCTAATTTCAGAAGCAGAACGTATGGCGTTTCAACACTTACTGGACTTGGGATTGCATGATGCGTTTCGTTTATTTGAACAAGAAGAAAAAAGCTTTTCTTGGTGGGACTATCGTATGATGAGCTTTAGAAGAAACGCGGGATTAAGAATTGATCATATTCTTATTAGTCAATCGTTGGTGAATGAATGTCATGCTTGCGTGATTGACAAAGCACCACGAAAAAATGAAAAACCATCTGATCACACGCCAGTTGTCGCCACATTTTTATCATAAGGAAACATTATGTTATTCAATAAGAATCTATTGTTAATCGCTGGTCTTTCACTGATTCTCACGGCTTGTGAGACTGTTGAACTGTACCCCAAAACATCATCCACATACTTTGCACCTAATTATCAATTAATTGATAGCAATCTTCAATCCAGCCAATCGGATGATACTGAGTCAAGTTTTGTGATTAAATTGGCCTCTACTCGACCTGGTTTTGATTTTACGGATGAGTTACAAGTCAAAGAACAGACGATTTATGCCCATCCCAATCTTTATATTACCCGTAACGATTTAGAAAACGTCACTGCAAAAGCAAACAAAAAATCGGGTAAAGCTTGGGTAGTTCTCACGCTGAACGATGCTGGAGCCAGAAAACTTGAATCGATTACTCGTGATTATCAAGGCAAGTATCTTGTCGTCAGTAGTAAAAATCAAATCGTATCACTATTAAAAATCAATAGCATCGCTTCGGACGAGTTAGATATTCCGATGTCAAACGCTTTTCAAGCAAGTGCTTTACAAGAACAAATTTTAGATGGGGAATAACGAATCGTTAAACTCATTTAACACCATGAGAAAAGCAATTCGGGGGCGATGTTCAGCCCCCGATTTTGTCACCACGACACGATTTTTTAAAACCGTTCATGCGGATTTAAATAACGCCATTTACCCAGTGGCAAGTCGCCTAGTCTTACTCGTCCAATTCTGACACGTTTTAGACCCACTACTTTCAACCCCACCAATTCACACATTCTTCGTATCTGACGTTTCTTTCCCTCTTTTAATATGAACTTTAATTGATCTTTATTTTGCCATGTTACTTTGGCTGGTTTTAAAGGCTTTCCATCTAAGCTCAAACCATGATTTAACAAGGCCAAACCATTTTCGATTAAACGACCTTTTACACGCACCAAATACTCTTTTTCAATATCTGAATCATCACCAATTATCTGCTTAGCAATCGTTCCATCCTGAGTCAAAATTAACAATCCCGTAGAATCAATATCTAAACGTCCTGCAGGAGCCAATCCTTTAAGATGTTTTGATGAAAAAGCTTGAGTATCCTTTTCATATTGATTCTCTTTTTTTACCAGCACACTAGCAGGTAAATATGTTTTCTCAGCTTGCCCAGACACATACCCCACTGGTTTATGAAGAACAATGGTGACTCTTTGTGATTGGGTTCGCAATGCTTGTTTATTTAAGGTGATAACATCATCTGCAAAGGCTTTTTGCCCCAGTTGTGCTACCTCTCCATTGACGAGAACCCATCCATTTTCTAAATACGTATCGGCCTCTCGACGTGAACAAAGTCCGCGTTGAGCAAGTAATTTTGAAATTCGTTGAGCAGATTGATCGCTAGACATCACAATGCACTATCACCTGATTCATTAGTACGAATGCGAATCGCATTTTCTACTGGCATGACAAAAATCTTACCATCCCCGATCTTACCCGTTCTGGCGGCATTACTAATCGCTTCTAAAGCAGAATCTACCATGCTATCATCCACCACCAGTTCTATTTTAATTTTAGGTAAAAAATCGACCACATACTCAGCACCACGATACAGCTCTGTATGGCCTTTTTGACGACCAAATCCTTTTACTTCCGTAACGGTTAGACCACTGACACCCAAGCCTGACAACGCTTCGCGTACTTCATCCAACTTAAAAGGTTTAATGATTGCCATAATAAGTTTCATAACACACTTTCCTTAAAAATAATACGATTGTGCAATAGGATAACGCCAATCTCTACCAAACGCACGACTGGTAATTTTAGGACCTATCGCTCCTTGTCGTCTTTTGTATTCATTTATCTTCAATAAACGAGCTACTTTAAGCACCTCTTCTTGTTTAAATCCTCGAGCGATAATCTCACTTGAGGACTCATTTTTCTCTACCATATACCGTAATATCGCATCTAATACGTCATACTCTGGCAAACTGTCTTGATCGACCTGATTATCTCTTAGTTCTGCAGATGGGGGTCTAGTGATGATACGTTCAGGAATAACGGGACTGTGCTGATTACGCCATTTTGCCAAATCATACACCAATGTTTTATACACATCTTTAATCACGGCGTAAGCACCCACCATATCACCATAAAGCGTACAGTAACCCGTCGCTAATTCCGACTTATTCCCTGTTGTCAACACCAAGGATCCGAACTTATTAGACAGGGCCATCAATAAATTACCTCGAATTCTTGCCTGTAAATTTTCTTCAGTCGTATCTTCTTTGAGACCCGCAAAAATAGGAGATAATGCAGAAGCAAAACTTTGCATCATAGGAGCGATTTCAATTTCATGATACGTAACATTCAGGTCTTTAGCCATTTTAGCCGCATCCAACAAAGAAATATCAGCCGTATATCGTGAAGGCATCATCACAGCTCGACAATGTTCACTTCCTAAAGCATCATGAGCGATAGCCAATACCACCGCTGAATCGATTCCACCCGATAATCCCAATACAATATCTTTAAAACCTGTCTTATGAACATAATCTCGCGTCGCCATGCACAAACAACGCCAAATTCTAGCTTCTATCGATTTATCATGAGCCAATACAGGTTCTTGTTCTAATGGGATACAAGTTTTCGCCGACCATTTAGTTCCGTTTAGAGAAACAAATCCGATGGACTCTTGACAGTCTGGCAATTCATCCGCGATGACACCATCTGCATTCACCACCATCGAAGAACCATCAAACACCAGTTCATCTTGACCACCCACCATATTGACGTAAACACAGTTTAAACCGCGCGAAACGATGTTTTTCTGTATCACCGCTAGTCGTTCGGAGACTTTTGAGTAGGTAAACGGAGACGCATTCAATGATAAGATGGTTTCAACGCCTAGTTTTTCGTATGTTTGGGCAATATGTTCAAACCAAATATCCTCACAGATGGCGATACCAAACTTATGTCCATCGATCTCCAGTACACAAGGGGTTTGTCCAGGGGTAAAGTATCGTTTTTCATCAAACACCGCATAATTAGGAAGTTCGTGTTTATAATATGTGGCCACTAACTCACCATTTTTGATACAAACCGCGGTGTTGTAATAACATTGACGACTTTCATCAAAATCAATCAGCCCCAAAATAACATATATATCAGGATACTGTGTTAATGCTGTTTTCAATTCATTTAATGCCAAAGATTGATTTTTAATAAAATCAGTTCTTAGCATTAAATCTTCCGTGGGATAACCTGATAACATCAGTTCTGGCAACAACAATACCTTGGCATGACGATTTGACGCTTGATGAACGGCATCTAAAATTCTTTTTTTGTTTTTCTTAAAATCACCAACTGTAGCGTTAAGTTGGGCATAACTAATGATTAATGAGTCTTTATCTTTCGTATTCATGTTCAATTGGGGTTCTATCAATATCAAGTCACTTATTTTAAACGCACCCTTAAATCCTTGCTTCAAATCCCATTCATCATCTTCAAATGAGACCGTGTCGTTTCAAAATCAATTGACTATTATTATTACATGATAAGCTTAGCTTAGCTATAATTACACTAGTTTAATTTTAGATAACTTACTTTCAGGAATTTTTTATGTCGAATAAAAACCAATTTGATAACAAGTCTCAAGCTTGGTCTGCTCGTTTTTCAGAACCTGTTTCAGATTTAGTAAAACGATATACCGCTTCTGTTTTTTTTGATAAACGATTGGCTTTATTTGATATACAAGGTTCTTTAGCTCATGCTGAAATGCTAGCCCACGTGGGCGTTATCACCTCAGATGATTACGCTAATATCCAAAAAGGGATGGCTCAAATTACCGCCGAAATCCAATCTGGCCAGTTTGAATGGTTATTAGATCTGGAAGATGTACATTTAAACATTGAAAAACGCTTAGTTGAACTTATTGGTGATGCAGGTAAACGACTTCATACTGGGCGTTCTCGCAACGATCAGGTTGCCACCGATATTCGTCTTTGGTTAAGAAATGAAATTGACCATATCATCGTGTTGCTAAAAGCACTACGCAAAGCATTAGCAACCTTAGCGGTAAAAGAACATGCAACGATTATGCCTGGGTTTACGCATTTACAAGTGGCTCAGCCCATTACCTTTGGCCATCACATGCTTGCGTATGCCGAGATGTTTGGTCGCGATATTGAACGTTTAGAAGATTGTCGAAAACGCACAAACAGACTACCACTGGGTGCGGCCGCTTTGGCAGGAACCACTTGGCCTATCGATCGTCAAAGAGTGGCCCAAACGCTTGGTTTTGACTCGGTTTGCGTAAACTCGCTGGATGCCGTATCTGACCGCGATTTTGCCATTGAATTTGTAGCCGCCGCTTCATTAATCATGATGCATATTTCCCGTTTTTCAGAAGAACTGGTTTTATGGATGAGTCCTCGTATCGGATTTATCGACTTAGCGGATCGTTTTTGCACAGGTAGTTCTATTATGCCTCAGAAGAAAAACCCAGATGTTCCTGAACTAGCCCGTGGCAAAACAGGTCGTGTTTACGGACATCTTCAAGCATTGCTTACCTTGATGAAAGGCCAACCATTAACATATAACAAAGATAATCAAGAAGACAAAGAGGGACTTTTTGATTCAGCCGATACGATCAGAGATACCTTAACAATTTTTGTCGATATGATTCCAGGTATTCGTGTCAAAAAAGAACGTATGGAAACTGCCGCCAAAGAAGGTTTTTCGACCGCAACAGACCTAGCCGACTATCTTGTTAGAAAAGGCATGCCTTTTAGAGATGCTCATGAAACGGTTGCTCTAGCGGTTCGTCAATGTGAAGAAAAAGGTTGTGATTTAGCGGATTTATCATTGGCTGAACTTCAAACACTCCACCCTAGTATCGGTGAAGATGTGTTCCAATTCTTAACATTAGAAGGTTCTGTTTCAGCACGTAAACATATCGGTGGCACTGCTCCTGAAAGAGTATTAATTGAAGCTCACTCCATTCTTAATGAATAAACATGATGAATTACATTCCCAAAAGTAGTCCGGCCCGATTAACCGAGCCGGCTACTCGAAAACTCCCCAGAAAAGCACTTGTTTTTGCCATATTCTTATATACTTTTTTTGGTCTTTTTTATCGTGAACCATGGAAAACACCTGATTTAGTCGGTTTATCCACCATGATTCATGTTGCGGAACATAATTTTAGCGATTTAATGCCTCAAGTTGGTGGCCTACTTTATCCGAATGAAGGCTTGATCACCGCATGGATAGGGGCTATTTTTATCAAAGTATTCAGCCCTTTTATTGCACTATTTACCCAAGCAGACGAAGCGATCATTATCGCCGCTCGTTTAGCTAACTTTCTTTACATTACCCTTATCTTATACGGGGTATGGTATGGCACTTACCTACTATCTCGTCGAAAAGAATGTCAGCCAATTGCACTACCTTTCGGTGGCGAACCACACCCCAGAGACTACGGCAGAATGTTAGCAGACGTTGCATTTATGTTCGTTATTGCCACACTTGGCATTATCGTTCCTTTGCACGAGACATCAGGATTTCCAGTAACCTTAGCTTTAGTTTCCTTATGCTTTTATGGTTTTTGTCGCTTACTGGATCGCCCCTATATCGCCTTTTTCTGGCTTTTAGCAGGATTCACTGGCTTATTACTTAATCATGAATGGATAGCTTGCATCGCCGTGTTTATCACTTCTTGCATACTGATGGGCACTCCTAATATTTACACCCAACCATCCAAAGCAAGCTTATTAATGGCACTTGTTATCTCCATCATTTTAAGTTTGCTCGTATTAGCCTACGCATTAAGTACTTATCATCCTATTTCTTTATCACTTGATCAATGGCTTCAACAAACATTATCAGCGATAAAATTGGACCGAATCAGCGATTTTTTCAGTAAATTTAGAGATAGTTTTTGGTTTTATTGGCCCATTTGGCCTTTTGCCTTAATGGCTTTATATCGTTGGAGACACTATCTTTTGTCGCCTCATATTTGGATTCCAACCGTCTTTTTTATCACGGCCTTTGTGTTGTCACTGGTTTTCAATGATGATCATAAACTTCACTCTCTTGCATTTAGCGTTATTCCTATGGCATCGTTAGCCGCCATGGCGATTCCGACCTTACGTAGAAATATTATCAATGCTATCGACTGGTTTGCCATCATGGTGATTTCGTTAACCTTAGTGGCTATATGGCTAGGTTGGTTTGCTTTATATTTCGGATGGCCTACAAAACTTCACTTCAATATTATTCGTTTATTAAATGGCTATAACCTATTTCCGTCTTTTTGGGCCTTATGTGGCAGTATTGTCGTGACCATTTTGTGGGTGATGCTGGTTTCATGGCGTTTAAAACTTAAACCCAGTGCATTGTGGCGTGGACTCGTGTTATCTGCAGGAGGCCTTATTTTATCTTGGATTATGTTGGCATTATTATGGTTGCCTGCCATTAATTACAATCGCAGTTATCAAGAAGTCACCTTAGCATTAGCCGATGTCGTTAAGCAACTGCCCCAAGATGCCTGCATCAATGCCTCACATATCGGTATTGGACAAAGAGCGGCTTTTGAAGTATTCGCACATCTGCGTTTTTCTGAGAATCCCGCTTGCACTTACACACTGGTACAAACTCATAAACGTCATGATGCTTTAATCATTAATACCCTTCGTCAAAGCGATAAAGTCGTATGGGAAGGCGCACGAAAAACCGACAGATATGAGCATTTTATGTTGTTACACAAATAATAAACATGAGTATATTTAAAACCATTGCCAAACAAACTGCCCCTATTTACATCACTTCTTTAGCGTCTATGTCATTCGGCGTTATGGATACGGCCATGCTAGGACATTACAGTCCAGATTCACTACAAGCGATGTCCCTAGCAACATCCATTTATGTAACGGTCTATATCTCTCAATTAGGGCTATTAGAAGCACTTATCCCTATTTGCTCGCAACTGTTTGGCAAAAAAGATTACGATAAAATCAGTTATTTTGTCGTACAAGGATATTGGTTTGCCATATTTTTCTCGATTATTGGTGCCATTATCCTACTGCACCCTGAAATATTCTTATGGATGTTGAGCGTTGACCTAGATGATCAAGTCCTAAAAGAAATCAAAGTGTATTTATCGATCAATACCCTTTCTTTGCTTGCTAGCAACCTTTTTCGTGTTCAATACGCCCTTTGCACCTCCATGCAAAAACCTCAGATGATTATGTACATTAACCTCATCTCTATGGTTTTCAAAGGCATCTTTAATTATCTATTTATTTTTGGATGGTTTTTCATTCAACCTATGGGTAGTACAGGTGCCGCCATATCAAGCTGTTTAGTCGCATGGATAATGTTTTTTCTAGGATTTTGGGTCATCAAAAACGCTCACTTTTACACGCAATTAAAATTTTCATCTTTTAGACCATGTTGGCAAGCACAAAAAGAAATTTTAAAGCTTGGATTACCCATGGGAGGCTCATATTTAGTAGAAGTTAGCTCTTTTACACTGATGGCATTACTTGCAGCAAATGAAGGCAAATTCGTTTCGGGTGCCCATCAAATCATGGCCAATTTAGCGGCAGTATTTTATATGTTTCCCATGTCTTTAGGTATTGCCAGTTGTTCGATTATCGCTTATACGATTGCCCAACAAAATCAAGAACGAATCAATCAAATCGTTCGCGACAGCTTCATCTTGGCTTTTTCTGTGGGTCTATTTACCGTAGTCGTAACGACTTTATTTAAAGATCATATTATCGCCGCCTATACGAATATCGATGAGACGAAAGCCATTATTGCAGGCTTATTGTGTATCATGCCCTTTTTTCATTTATCCGATGTATTGCAATGTATGATGGCCAATATTTTAAGGGCTTACAAAATCGCCACCACACCTTTTGTATTACAAACACTAATACTCTTTATTTTTGGTTTAGGCGGCGGATGGTATTTTGGTTATTACCAAGACAGCAACCTCTTAGCCTTTATCAATACATGGGCAACCCCTCACGTGCCAAAAGGTATTGCAGACTTATGGATAATGTGTAGTATCGCCTTGTTTATATGTGGCAGTATGTTATGTATTTGGTATTTCCGCTACATCAAAAAAATACCTTTGGAAAAATTTAACTAAATATATTGATTTATTATCAAAATTCATATAAAATTATCGTTTACCTAAATTTTAGGTGTTTTTTTTAGAAGGCAGATTCGGGCCAAAAATCGAATCTATAACTTAATGAGGTATTTATTATGGCTAAAGTATGCCAATTAACCGGCAAACGCCCAATGTCGGGAAACAACGTTTCACACGCACAGAACAAGACTCGTCGTCGTTTTTTACCTAACTTACAAAGCCGTCGCTTTTGGGTTGAAAGTGAAAACCGCTGGGTTCGTTTACGCTTATCAACTAACGCTTTGCGTACAATTGACAAAAAAGGCATTGATGCAGTATTAGCTGAAATGCGTGCCAATGGCCAAAAAGTTTAAGCCAATTTTTAAATAAGGAGTTTACAAATGGCTAAAGGTATTCGTGAAAAAATCAAACTTGAATCTACTGCTGGTACTGGTCACTTCTACACTACGACGAAGAACAAACGTACGATGCCTGAAAAAATGGTTATCAAAAAGTACGATCCAGTAAAACGTCAACACGTTGAATACAAAGAAACGAAGTTGAAATAATCATTCAAGAAGCCTCAGAACCTTATTTCTGGGGCTTTTTATTTACCACGCCGATTTTCTTACCATCATTTTTCCTAAAGCTTTACCCCTCCCTCATTCTCTATTCATCCGCTTGATCAAACGGGATATTATTCTTCTAATGCTTTTTATCTTTATGTTTTCCCGTTTGAAGAACTTCATCCGCTTAACCCGCCGAGAAGTCTTTTTGTAACACGTTCTTACCCCCCCCCACCCCTCCACATCCTAAACTGTAATATCCACCCACCATCCACTTATTAAGCCACTTAAACACTTATTATCAGACGATTCGTTCTTTCAAAAGCACTCCAATACAGATTATTTTCTCATCCATCACTTCAACATCTGATGATTACAGGCTCTTTTTCACTTTCTACCCCCTTTATTAGGAAAAATCCTAATACCAGAAATTTAAGTTTTTTTATCATTAAATATCAACCACCTAAAAACCAATCGCTTGTTTTCAAAGACAGAAATTATTTTTTGTCTAAATTTATTCATGCAATCTTCTATAAATTCATATAAACTTAGTCAAATGGAGAAAACGCGATAAAAAGACAGAACGACATGAATGAGCAAATAACACATTCCCCACTTCTATTAGAAGTTAAAAATTTAGAAGTCAGTTACCCAACTCGGCACGGTACCTTTCATGCTATCAAACATATATCATTTAACTTAAACAGAGGCGAAATTCTCGGTATCGTAGGAGAGTCTGGTGCTGGAAAATCCACGATTGGCAACGCTATCACAGGCTTATTAACACCACCAGGCAAAGTGACTTCTGGTGAAGCATATTTAGACGGTCAATCCCTACAAACACTTGATGAAGAAACGTTAAGAAAGATTCGAGGCAAAGACATTGGCTTTATTTTTCAAGACCCAATGACCTCTTTAAATCCTTTACTAACGATCGGCGAACAGCTGATGGAGCCGATGTTTATTCATTTAAACCTATCAAAAAACGAAGCTTATGAAAAAGCAATCCATTTGCTCAATAGTGTCGGCATTAATAATCCAGAACTGCGTTTAACTCAGTATCCACACGAGTTTTCTGGAGGTATGCGTCAACGCGTAGTAATCGCTATTGCATTATCAACCGATCCTAAGCTAATTATTGCCGATGAACCGACTACGGCACTGGATGTATCTATCCAAGATCAAATTTTGCAACTTATCAAAAAACTCTGTAAAGAACATGATGTTGGCTGTATTTTAGTGACCCATAATATGGGCGTGGTCTCAAAAATCACGGACCGTGTGATGGTTACCTATCGTGGCGAATTAATGGAGATTGGTCCCACCCATCAAGTGTTAACACAACCCCAACATAACTATACTAAAAGTCTGATTTCTGCTGTCCCGCCGTCAGAAAAGAAAATTGAACGTTTTCCTTTGGTCAGCTACATTGAAGAAGGGGCGACGCATCAAACTTTGAACATCTCTGAACATTGGTTAGGCACTAAAACCGACGAAGATATCGCCGTCAATTATGACGACATCTTACAAGTGAATCACATCAATCTAAAATTCTGTATTCAGCATTCCTTACTGCCTCAACGTAGGCGATATTTACATGTCGTCAAAGATGTAAGTTTTCATGTTGCAAAAGGCGAGTGCTTTGGTTTAGTGGGTGAATCTGGTTCAGGTAAATCAACGATTGCCCGCATGATTTCTGGTTTATATACGCCAGATAGTGGACAAATTATTTTTGAGGGAACGGATCTCACTTCACTTAAAAATGAAAAGGCCCGTTTACCTTATCGAAGAGCCATGCAAATGATTTTTCAAAATCCGTACTCTTCGTTAAACCCTAGAATGAAAGTTAAAGATATTATCGCTGAACCTATCTTATTTCATCACTTAGCCAAACCAGATGAAGTCACAAAAATCGTTGATACTCTTATCGATTATGTGGGCCTATCCAAACTATCAGGAAACAAATATCCACACGAATTTTCAGGTGGTCAACGACAAAGGATTTCAATTGCTCGTGCCTTAGCCACACGCCCAAGACTATTGATCTGTGATGAACCCACGTCCGCTCTGGATGTCTCGGTACAAGCTCAAATTTTAAATTTACTCAAAGATCTACAAGATGAATTACAACTGAGCATGATTTTTATTAGTCATGACTTGCCTGTCGTTCGTCAAATGTGTCATCGTATTGGGGTATTAAAACTAGGTGAACTCGTTGAAGTCAATGATAGTGACCGTATTTTTGAAGCACCTCAAAACTTATATACCCAAGAGTTAATTAACTTAATTCCGCGTTTTGACAGCAGAAATTCTTACTAAAGGAGCTTTTTATGAAGAAAACACTTTTATCACTGATTCTTTCAGCTACATTGGGGGCGACGGCCCATGCAGCAGACTTAACGATTGCTTATAGTGCGGATCCCGTTTCTATGGACCCGATGGAGCAGCTATCACAAGAAACCATGCAAATGGCTTATACCTTATTTGAGCCATTAGTCTATAGCGATCAACATTTAAAAACACAGCCTCGTTTAGCTGAACGTTGGGAGCAAATTGATCCCAAAACCATGCGTTTTTATTTAAGAAAAGGCGTGAAATTTCACAGTGGCAATACGATGACCGCTGACGATGTGATATTCAGCTTTAATCGCGAAAAACAATCTGTCGATTTCAAAGCCTTATTTGAGCCATACACTGAAATGAAAAAAGTGGATGACTACACAGTGGATTTGGTCATGAAAGAACCTTATCCTTTGGTATTACAAAATATGACATACTTGGTTGTGATGGATAGCCAGTTCTATAGCGGGAAAGATGAAAATGGCCAAGACAAAGGTTTAGTAGAAAAATCATCGAACACCTACGCTTCTCACCATGTTTCTGGTACAGGTCCATTCAAGTTACAAAGCTTCCGTCCTGGACAACGTAGTGAATACGTGCGTTTCGATGACTATTGGAACAAAGCTAACACAGGTAACGTTGATAAAATCACCTTAGTCGTTATTAAAGAAAATGCCACTCGTTTATCTGCATTATTATCCAATGATGTGGACTGGATTTATCCTGTACCACCAACGGATTTAGACCGTGTACGCGATGATAAAAACCACAAACTCTACTCTATTCCCAGTGATCGATTGATTGCCATCCAAATGAACGCTAACGTGGTGCCTGCTTTTAAAGATGTACGCGTCAGACAAGCCGTCGTGGCAGCTGTCAATAACGAGGGGATTGTTGAAAAAATCATGAGAGGCAATGCCACCGCTGGCGCTCAATTCTCTCCAGATGGCTTTTCTGGCCACAATCCAGACTTGAAACCTCATTATGATTTGAAAAAGGCCAAAGAACTCATGAAAGAAGCGGGTTATGAAAAAGGATTTAACGTTACATTCATCTCGCCTAACGATCGTTACGTAAACGATGAAAAAATCGCTCAAACCGTTTCCGCTATGTTATCTCGCATCAACATCAAAGTCGATCTGAATGCTATGCCACGTGCACAGTACTGGAATGAATTTGATAAATGTGCCGCAGGACTACAACTGATTGGCTGGTCTTCTGACACCATGGATTCAGCAAACTTTAGCGAATTTTTAACCATGACCAGAGATGAAAAAACTGGCTATGGCCAATACAACTGTAATGGTTATAGCAACCCCAAACTTGATAAACTCGTGCAAGATGCTAATTTTGAAACAGATACGAACAAGCGTAACGAAATGCTCAGAGAAGTTTCTAAAATTGAATATGATGATGCCGTTGTCATTCCATTGCACTGGGAAAACCTTAACTGGGGCATGAGCAATAAAATTGAAAACTTTGATGAAGTAGTTAACCTTAAAAACTTCCCATTGTGGGATCAGCTCAAAATCAAAGAGTAAGCGTTACATTCATCTCATCTTTCAGGGTGTGTCTCGCACCCTGATATTTGCTTAAAGATATAAAAATATGTTGACATTTCTTTTTAAACGCCTAGTACAACTGCTGATTGTCATGCTCGCCATTTCGTTTATTGCTTTTGCTATCCAGCAAAACCTTGGCGACCCTGTGGCCCAAATGACTGGACTGATGACTTCAGCTGAAGATAAAGCACTCTTACGAGAGAAACTAGGACTTAACGATCCCTTCTTAGTACAGTATTGGAACTATATTGTTGGCATCGTCACTCATGGCGATTTTGGCAATAGTTACTTCTATAAAAAACCAACGATAGCATTAATTTTTGAAGCACTCCCCGCTACATTAGAACTTGTCTTTGTCACCGCAGTTATCGTCATCGGTTTATCCATTCCTTTAGGAATTTATGCCGCCATTCATCCCAGAAATTGGCTCACCAAAATTATTATGGGTGTTTCTACCATTGGGATTTCTATTCCTGTGTTTTTGACCGCTATTTTATTGTTGTATATATTCTCTCAGACATTAGGTTGGCTACCTTCTTTTGGCAGAGGTGAAGTGGTCGAATTCTCCGATGGTGCTTGGTCAACAGGCTTATTAACCAAAGATGGGATTTTGCATCTTATACTGCCATCCATCGCCTTATCAACCATTATGTTACCTTTGTTTATTCGCTTAATTAGAAGTGAAATGATGGAGTCGCTTGGACAAGAATACATTCGTTTTGCTTATGCCAAAGGATTACCCAAACGTTTAATTTTTTACACACACGCTTTAAAAAACACCATGCTTCCTGTCATTACAGTGGGAGGCGTACAACTGGGAACCATGATTGCTTATACCATTTTGACCGAAAGAGTGTTCGAATGGCCTGGATTAGGGAATTTATTTTTATATGCCATTAATCGTGCCGATGTGCCACTTATTACGACCTATATTATTTTTGTAGGATTTATCTTTGTCTTCACCAATACCGTTGTAGATATTATTTATGGATTGATTGATCCTCGTGTCAAAAATATCGGAGGTAAATCATGAAAAAGTTTTTGCAAAGTGATTTCTTTTATTATTTTAAACATGACAAAGTGGCGATTTTCTCCTTTTGCGTACTTGCATTAATTATTTTAGCTGCTTTGTTTGCTCCCGTGATAGCCCCTCATAATCCCTATGATCTCTCAACCATTGATATTATGGACTCTGAGTTAGCACCCATCGGGCTAAATGGTTATGATGAACGTTTCTTATTAGGAACAGATGAACAAGGACGCGATATTTTATCCACCATTTTATATGGTCTTCGCACTTCATTAACCATCGGCTTTTTTGCGGTACTAGCCCAAATGATTTTAGGGGTGCTCATCGGCCTTTTGTCTGCTTATTATGGCGGATGGGTTGATAACTTATTAATGCGAATTGCTGATATTCAACTATCTTTCTCAACCCTAATGGTGGCTATTATTATTTCTGCCATTTTTAAAACATTATTTGGCACCGCATTTTTTGCAGACAATGCAATAATTATTTTGATCATCATTATCGGTATTGCTGAATGGCCTCAATATGCCCGAGCAATCAGGGCCAGTGCATTAGCTGAAAAAAGCAAAGAATATATCGAAGCGGCTAAAGTCATGGGCTTACCTCCCAAACGCATTATGTTCAAACACATGTTACCGAATTGCCTATCGCCGATTTTAGTTATTTCAACCGTACAAATTGCCAATGCGATCATGAGTGAAGCTGCCCTATCCTTTTTAGGACTCGGCATGCCTCCCGATAAACCATCACTCGGTTCTTTGATTTCAAATGGCTTTAATTATATTAGCTCGGGATCATGGTGGATTACCTTATTCCCTGGCATTATGCTAATTATCCTAACCTTAGTCGTTAATCTATTAGGTGATTGGCTAAGAGATGTCTTTAATCCAAAACTGTATAAAGGATGATGGTGACAGATAGTGACAGCGACCTGTTGGATACAGGAATGAAGCATTGTCCACGTTCTTTATAAAAAAATAAGCCATGATGAGGGGGGGGGTGTATCACGATAGCGATGCGACACTCCTTTACTTTTTCGATATAAAAAAGTCGTTCACATTCTGCAATAAGCTCGCATTATTTTTCGATGCATTCGTGATGTATTCGATGCATTATCTGTCTAATGACTCAACGTACCTATCTCTTATGGGTGAGATATTATTTTGCAGTAAAGAATTATTTTTGGAAATGAGGTTTAAGATGCATGTTTTTTGAGGCAAGAAAGATCATATCCCTCTGCCGTTAATAATGCTTTTTTTATGTCTAAACCCCAGTGATAACCTCCTATTCCGCCTTGATGAGCTATCACTCGATGACAAGGAATTAAAATCGAAATAGGATTTTTGGAGATGGCGTTCCCTACTGCCCTAAATGCCTTGGGCTTACCAATTTTAATGGCAATATCTTTATAACTAGCAAACGATTGAGGTGGAATTGTCATCAAAGCTTGCCAAACACTTTGTTCAAATACAGTTCCTTTTAATCGCATTGGAAAATGTCTAATTTCTTGAGAACCGATATGGTGTAAATAAGCAAACACCTCTTTGTGTAAGATCGTCTGTCGCTCAATAAATTCATCATTCGGATACATGCATTTCAAATCAGCCCAAGCCAACGAGTCACTGCACTCCCCCTCAAATAGGCCCAAAAACACAATCTCATCATCTTGAGTCGCTAACAACACACAAGCAAAATCAAAGCATTCAGTAGAATAAACGATCATTTAAATCAAAAAACTCAATAAAACTTTATTTTATCTCTATTAGTACGCCCAACGTTACCTTGATTTGAGATCAGGATCCATGTTGTCCCGATAGTTCTTCGTTACCTGCCTGTTTATTACCCTTTAACAACTCACTTAAAGATTTGGCATCGCCGTTTCTTAAATATCTACACCACGCCCATCAAAATAATTAACAAAATCCAACAATTAATAAAATCCCCTTGTCTTAAAATTGGTTTTTATGTATAATCGTAATCAGAGGCTGCGTTTGTAGATTCAACCTCCCTCGGATTTGTGATCCGAGACCGATGTTGAATACTATTAAATGTAGCCTTTTTCTTATTCTCGTGAATAATAGTGCTTTCCTCACTACAATTTTCACATCTGTCAACTTAGGATTTGGCAGTCTCGACGTATCCTAAACATCTCGTAATACTATAATTTTCGCGTCCATCAACCTCTCCACAGATACGCATTGTAATTTCTTCTTTTTTTCCAATATTGTTCAAATTAAACGATCCGTCATTTGCTTATAAAAACCATGATTTGACCGATCGAATTTAAAGCTGAGAGTGGTTGGATCTTCATTGAGATGTCGAGAAACGCAGTTTCCTATCTTTTAACACCAAAGTAACATCTTCTTGACTTAATCTTGCCGCCCTATCTGTGCCCATTTGATGAACTTGGTTGATTTGTTTAATCCATTCTAATAATCGTGCTTGGGTAGGTGCTTTATAGCCATTTTTTTGTAAATAAAATCGTAATAAATTCATTTGACGTTCAGGACTTAATTGACGCAAAGAAGCGATATTCAATGGTTTAGATAATATTAAACTCGTATCCCCTCTCAAACCCGCACCATCAGGCAACTCACCAACCTCATCACTACAACACTTCGTTGTATCATCGCATAAACCCGCCACATATCGATAATCACTTTCTGCCAGTTCTTCTAGCAAATGTTGTTCTTGTTTCATAATATCGGATAGGCGAAGCAAGTTTTCTTGCCACATCGGCCAGTTTTGATTCAAAACAGGAATAATATGTTCACGCAAAACACCTCTTGCGTAATGTGTATCATGATTACTAGGATCTTGAATATAAGCCCAGTTCAAGGCTTTTGACCATTTATCGGCACGTTCTACAATTTCTTTTTTATTAACCATCAAAAACGGTCTATGAAGCTGGTAATGCTCATAAGAAGTCGTTTCTGACATTGCCTGCAAGCCCGCCACTCCTGTACCTCTTAACATACGAAACAGCAATGTTTCCGCTTGATCTTGTAAGTGATGAGCCGTCATAAAATGATGAATATCATATTCGTTTGCAATATCAGAAAAGGCTTGATACCTTGCTTTTCGGGCCGCTGCTTCAATTCCTTTGCCTACATTATCGACCGTGACATATTTCACCACTAAAGGCAAATTCAACTGTTGACAAAGCAAACGACATCGTTGTGCCCATTCATCGGCCTGTTCCAATAAACCATGATGAACATGCACAACTAATAATTCAATCTTATTAGCAAAATGCGTTCGGATAATTTTTTCTAGTTCAACCAGTAGTACAAAAGAATCCGCTCCGCCACTAAAGGCAATAGCCCATTTGGAAGAGGCTCCAAGATGGGCTATTAGCTGTTTTTCACCTGAAAATGTTGGCATTATTTTTCTTGGTATTGACCGTAAGACAACAAGCGATTGAGACGTTTTTCAAGCAATTGTTTCTTGGGTTGGTTTTTCAATTTACGATAATGCTCAACCAAACTCTTCTTGAGTAAAGCAGCCGCTTCTTGAGGGTTACGATGGGCCCCACCTACTGGTTCTGGCACCACTTCATCAATTAAACCCAGTTCGTGCAAACGAGGAGCCGTGATCGCTAAAGCTTCAGCCGCAACTGAGGCTTTATCAGCACTACGCCACAAAATAGAAGCACAACCTTCTGGTGAAATCACACCATAAGTTGAGTATTGAAGCATCTGAACGACATCACCTACAGCAATAGCCAAAGCACCACCAGAACCACCTTCACCGATGATCGTCGCAATAATTGGCACTTTAAGTTCCGCCATTACATACAGATTATGACCAATCGCTTCTGATTGACCTCTTTCTTCAGCACCAATACCTGGATAAGCTCCTGGTGTATCCACAAACGTGAAAATAGGCAATTTAAATTTTTCTGCCAACTTCATCAAACGCTTGGCTTTACGATAACCTTCAGGTTTTGGCATACCAAAATTACGTCTTGCACGTTCTTTAGTGTCACGTCCTTTTTGGTGTCCAATCACCATACACGCATCACCGTTAAAACGAGCTAATCCGCCGATAATAGACTGATCATCTTCGTACATACGATCGCCATGCAATTCATGGAAATCGGTAAAGATCTCGTTAATATAATCCATGGTGTAAGGACGTTGTGGATGACGTGCCACTAAAGCGGTTTGCCAAGGTGTTAGCTTACTATAAATACTTTTGGTTAAAGCCTCACTTTTTTCTTGGAGCTTCTCCACCTCTTCAGATATATCCACTGCAGAATCAGACGACATATGTCTTAACTGCTCTACCTTATGTTCTAATTCAGCAATCGGTTGCTCAAAATCTAAAAATGTTCTTTTCATAACTTATTCCGTTTGGTCTAGCTCAAGGCTTTTCCATAAATACCAAGTGGCGACAGTACACCATGGTTGCCATGCTTGTGCTAAATTTTTCATGACAGCTGGCGTAACTGTTTCACCTCCAAAATAATGCTTTTCAATCGCCTTTTTCAATCCTAAATCAACAATAGGTAGAACATTAGGACGCTGTAAAAACATCATCAAAAATATCTGTGCGGTCCAAGGTCCAATCCCCTTTATCGCACAAAGCTGTTTCACGATCTCATCATCACTCATTTTAGACCAATGAGAAGGTGTCACCCATTCATTTTGAAAATAAATTGCCAAATCTTTTAGATAAACCACTTTTCGTGTACCTATTCCGATACCCTTTAACGCCTGTTCAGACAGTTTCAGCACTACGCTAGGTTCAACTTGTCGCTGGCACAATTCTCTTTCAAAATTCGACCAAATCTTATTTGCCGTTTTCGTAGAGATTTGTTGGGCCACAATAGAACGAGCCAATGTTGAAAATGCGTCCATTTGTTTCTGGGGCAATTTCTTTTCATTCAAACTGATAATTTTACCTAAAATTTTATCAGCTTGCTTTAAATCCACCACCGCTTTCGTCCAATAATCTTCAAACGCCAATGACGATTTATCTACAGATGACTTCATTTTTCAAAAAGATATACCTATATTCGTCGCCATTGAGTGATACCACCTGCCTTATCTTCCAGTTCAATACCCGCTTCTTTCAAAGATTGACGAATCGCATCTGCACGAGCAAAGTCTTTTGCTTTTTTCGCATCCGCACGTTCCTGAATCAATGATTCAATCGCTTCATCCGTTAAGGCTGTATTCACTTGTGTTTGGTGTTTAGAGTAGCGTGTAGCAGACTTCACATATACTTGTGGATTTTCTTGTAACAATCCCAATATACCTGCCAATGCTTTTAGTTCCTGTGCTTTTTCTAAGGATTGAAGACGATTGGCGTCATTTGCTAACTCAAATAAAACCGACACCGCTTCAGCCGTATTAAAGTCATCATTCATAGCTTGAGCAAAGCGTTTGGCATACTCAGAATCCCACTGTACACTAACTTCTGAAGACACTCCCAAGTTTAATAAACACTGGTATAAACGATCTAATGCCGTTTGGGCTTCGATCAAATTATCAGGCGTAAAGTTCTGTGGACTTCTATAATGATTGCGGATAATGAAAAAACGTAGCATTTCAGCTTCTCTTGGATTCACTGAATAGCTTGGCGAATCCGCCTCAGGCGAAACCCCAATTACTTCGCGGATTGTTCTAAAGTTACCCAATGATTTAGACATCTTTTCATCGTCCACCATCAATGGACCACAATGCATCCAAATATTAGCCAGCGGCTTATCAAACGCCCCTTCACTTTGGGCAATTTCATTTTCATGGTGTGGGAATTTCAAGTCTGGACCACCGCCGTGAATATCTAAAGGCAAGCCCAATTCCATACTCATGGCCGAACATTCGATATGCCAACCTGGTCGCCCTAAGCCATAAGGAGAAGCCCATTTAGAATCTTCTGGCTCCGAATCTTTAGCCGATTTCCACAACACAAAATCTAGCGGATCGTTTTTAGCATCAGAAACCGCCACGCGTTCTCCTGCACGCAAATCGTCTAAGGAACGTCCTGACAACTTACCATACTGAGGAAAATTTCTTACCGCATAATTCACATCACCGTCTTTTGCTTGATAGGCCAGCTGTTTTTCTTCAAGTTTTTTAATGATGCTTAACATCCCAGAAATATGTTCCGTTGCACGCGGTTCATGAGTCGGTGCAATCACGCCCAAAGCTTTTTCATCAGCGTGCATCGCATCCGTATAGAATCGAGTAATATCCGCCAATGGTTTATTCAGTGCCACTGCTTTGCGAATAATTTTATCGTCAATATCTGTAATGTTTCGCGTGTAGTCAACGGTGTAACCTATCTGTCTTAACCATCTCGCCACCACATCAAAACCTACCAACATTCGAGCATGTCCCAAATGACAAAAATCATATACGGTCATCCCACACACATACATACGCACATGATTTTTTTGTAATGGCTCAAAGACTTCTTTTTTACGACTAAGCGAATTATAAATTTGCATGATTAGGTTAAAATAATATAATCGAACAAGTCTATAATTTTATCACTCAAATAGGTCATCAACGTGAATATACATTTGAATCGTATTCGTCAAACAGGCTTGCTGTGTCTTTTGTTATGTCTTACTCACGCACCTGCCCATGCTGGCGAGGGATGGCGTTGGCTAAATAAAGAACTCGGAAAAATCACGCCCTCAGTGGACACCTCTATCCCCGAAAGTAAAACCACCTTTTACAAAAGAATGGATAGTTTGATCAAATCTAAAAATGCCAAAGCCGCTCTTAAAGAATTAAACAAGGCCACATCTGATCCCATGATCGAGACCTTGAAAGCACGTGCTTATGAGACGTTAGGCGACACTGCAACCGCCCTAAAAATCTACACTAAACTGAGCGAATCCTATCCAGAGTTAGCAGAGATCTGGAATAATATCGGCGTTATTAAAGCCAAAGAAGGGAATATTGACGAAGCCATTGCATTGTTTAAAAAATCAATCGTCACCAATCCCGATTTATCAGCCCCCTTGAAAAACCTCAAAAAGCTCCAATCTAAGGAATAGCAATTATTTTTATAAAGGATAGTTATGAGTAAAGTACTGTTAGAAACTAATTATGGCAACATCACGGTCGAACTAGACGATGAAAAAGCACCGATCACGGTCGCTAATTTCCTAGACTATGTAAAAGATGGCTTTTACAACAATGTCATTTTTCATCGTGTGATCAAAGGGTTTATGATCCAAGGTGGCGGTTTTGAACCTGGCATGAAACAAAAACCAACCAAAGCTGAAATTAAAAACGAAGCAGACAATGGTCTTCGTAATGACAAATACACCATTGCGATGGCTCGTACATCAGAACCTCATTCTGCAACCGCTCAGTTCTTCATCAATACTGCAGATAACGATTTCTTAAACTTTACGGCTCCGAATGGCAATGGTTATGGCTATGCCGTATTTGGTAAAGTTGTTGAGGGTCAAGAAACTGTTGACAAAATCGAAAAAGTTCGCACAGGTTCTCATGGTTTTCACCGCGATGTTCCTGTTGAAGAAGTCGTGATTAAATCAGCTAAGATCATTGACTAACGTGAAAACATTTCACTTAACAGGCTCTATTTGGATCGCTTCGGATATTCATTTAGGGCCTAATATTCCCCAAACTTGTCAGGCTTTTTTTGAGTTTTTAGAAAAAGCCTATCAACAAGCCGATCACATTATTTTATTAGGCGACATCTTTGATTATTGGGTCGGAGATGATTGTCCCAGCTACGATTTAGAGAAATTTCATCAGGCTCGTCAGGCCAGTGGACACCCCGCTAAACTTTATCTTTGTAGAGGTAATCGGGATTTTCTCATTGGGCAAAGACTAGCGAATGAGCTTGATGCTACTTTATTAGACGACACCTGCTTCATCGAAAACGAAGGTCATACCTACCTAATTTTGCATGGCGATCAACTCTGCACGCACGACCAAGCGTTTATGCGATTTAGAGCATTTACCCATCGACCTTGGATCCAACAAATTTTCCTTGCTCTTCCTAAATCATTACGAAAATGGATAGGTGAATTTGCTCGCAAAAAAAGTCGTCAAAAGCCCTATATCCCTCAAACTGCCGATGTTCACGAAGAAACTGTAAAAGACTTATTTAATACTTATCCCCACGTCACGGCCATGATACATGGACATACGCATCATCCTAAACAAGTCTTGTATTTATTAAATGATCGTCCATATCAACGCTGGGTGTTGCATGATTGGGAAAAAGACAAAGGCTTTAATCGAGCAGGCTTTATAAAAATAGAAAAAGGTAAGGTTCAAGCCCTTACCTATTAATAGTCAGTCGTTACAGTATCCAATACGCCCAAACGGCCACAAACAAGCCTAAGGCAATACGATACCATGCAAAAGGACGATAAGAATGCTGTGACAAAAATCTCATTAACACTCGAATGACAAACAAAGCACTCACAAAAGCCAATACAAAGCCAATGATCACGGCATAGAGGTGATCAGCCACTTCTAACTGGGCACCCTGTTTAATCAGTGATAATGTGCTTGCACCAATCATCGTGGGAATGGCAAGAAAAAAAGAAAATTCCGTCGCCACTTTTCGAGGAATACCCGCCATCATCCCCGCCACAATCGTCGAACCTGAACGCGAGGTGCCTGGAATCATGGCCAGACATTGGGCAAATCCTACCACGAGTGCTTGTTTCCAAGTGATTTTATCTAAATCTTTACCTGCTACCTCGTTATCCTTTTGGGCAGCTTTTGACATCACAGGATGGCGTTCCACCCATAACATCACTAACCCACCTAAAAACAAAGTAGAGGCATAAACAAAGAAGTTTCCTTCTAATAACTGGCTAATGTAACGATTCAACAATAATCCGATACATGCCGCAGGTAAAAAAGCCAAAATTAAATTCAAGGCTAATTTACGATCGGATGGTCGTCCTGTAAAAAAGCCCACGATTAATTCAGTAATTCGCTGGCGATATAAAACAATCACAGCTAAAATCGCCCCTAACTGAATCACAATCGCATAAAGTTGAAATGAATCCAAATCAAAGGACAGCCATTTTCCCACGATAAGCAAATGAGCCGTACTTGAAATCGGCAAAAACTCAGTAACCCCTTCAACTATACCTAAAATAGCCGATTTAATGAAATACCAAACATCCATCATGCTTCTGTATTCAACACTTGGACCATTTTGGCAAAGACTCTAGGATTACCCGCGATAATTTCTTGTTTTTCCTGCCAAGACTGTTCGCCTTTGTAATCACCGACCAAACCGCCTGCTTCTTGGATTAACAACACGCCAGCGGCAAGATCCCAAGGACGCAAATTATAGTTACATAAAGCGTCAATACGTCCTGCTGCGATATAAGCCAGTTCTAAGATACTCGAACCAAACTGACGATAAGCGGCCATAGACTTCATCAAGGTTAAAAACTCTGTTCTAACCGTCTGATCGGCCTTTGAAAAAATAGGCAAACGACCAACTAAAATACCCTCTTGTAATGAACGGCATGATGACACTCTGACACGACGATCATTTAAAAACGTGCCACTACCACGGCTAGCCGTAAACATTTCATTTCTAATGGGATCAAAAACAACCGCATGTTGGGCAACGCCATTTTTTAGCACCGCAATGGATACGACATAATCAGGGATATTGTGAACAAAGTTTCTTGTTCCATCTAAAGGATCAACAATCCACTGGTATTCTGCATGCTCATCGCCGATTAAACCTGTTTCTTCTGAAAGAATCGCATGATCAGGATAAGCCTCTTGCAACACCTCAATAATCGCTTGTTCTGCTGCAAAATCGACAGAAGTAACGTAGTCATTAGAACTTTTACGGGTTACTTCTACCTTGTTCATTTCCATATCTAGACTACCGCGAATAATCACGTTAGCCGCACGTCGAGCTGCCTTTACGGCAATAGAAAGCATTGGCTGCATTTTGTATCTTAATATTGAGTAAAATGTCTATTATAACAATACAAGAGGTTTTTCTCATGAATTTTTTACATAACGGCTGTCGTTTTGTGATGGTAAGACCAAGCCATCCTGGAAATGTCGGGGCAGCCGCCAGAGCAATGAAAACCATGGGTTTTTCTCAACTCGTATTAGTCCATCCCAAAGATCCAAACGTACGACAACATCCTGATGCCATTGCCTTAGCCAGTGGAGCCAGCGATGTACTTGATCAAGCACGCATCGTTCATACTCTTGAAGAGGCATTAAATGGCACCACGCTATCTTTTGCACTCACCTCACGACACCGCGATATGGGCCCTCCTGTTATCAATGCACGTGAATGTGCAGAATTAAGCAGTCAACACCTACATCAAAACGAAGCGATTGCCATGGTTTTTGGCACAGAACGCACAGGTTTAGAGAATAAGGAAATTGCCTTATGTTCCTATATTTGCCATATTCCTGCCAATCCCGAATACAGTTCATTAAATGTTTCGCAGGCCTTGCAAGTACTAGCATGGGAAGTGCATTATGCTCTTTTAAATCATTCTGAGACTCCCATCACCTCATCTCGCCAAGAAACACCTGCCACACATGAACAAATACAAGCTTTTTTAAAACATTGGGAACAAGCATTAATCGAGATTGATTTTTTAAACCCCAAACACCCCAAAAAACTCATCCCTCGCATGCAATATTTGTTTTCAAAATCGCAGCTCACCACTGAAGAAGTCGCGATGTTAAGAGGTGTCTGCACTCAAATTTTAAAAACCAAAAAACACCTCAATAATCAATAATGTTATACTTTTTGTTTTATAAAAAAGGTTCTTACAAGTGGATAAAGATTTAGAAAATCACACCCCTGCCATGCGTCAATATCTTGCCTTGAAAGCAGAAGTTCCTCATATGCTTTTGTTTTACAGAATGGGCGATTTTTATGAAATGTTTTTTGATGACGCACTCAAGGCATCTCGAATACTAAATCTCACCTTAACCAAAAGAGGCACGACTGCTGGACAACCTATCCCCATGGCTGGCATACCTGCTCATACCGCCGAACAATATATCGCTCGCTTAGTGAATATCGGTGAAAGTGTGGCGATCGCTGAACAAGTAGGTGATGTGAATAACAAAGGCCCCGTCGAGCGTAAAATCGTTCGCATTATCACCCCCGGCACATTGACCGACAGCAACCTTTTACCTGCCAAAGCTGACAAATTAGTATTAAGTCTATTCATCAAAAAAAAACGTGTGGGCTTGGCTTGGTTAAACCTATCTAATGGGCGTTTCCTATGTTCGGAATGTTCGTTACAAGAACTTGACTCCGAGCTCAATCGAATTAACCCCGCTGAGATTATCTATCCTGACAACCAAACCCATCCTATTCATTATGCTTGTGCGTTTTCACATATTCCCGAATGGCATTTTGATGAGAAAGATACCACTACTCGACTATGTCAACACTTTCATATTGACTCGTTACAAAGCTTTGGTATTGAGGATGAAAGTTTAGCGGCTCGAGCAGCAGGTGCCTTATTACGATATGCCCAAAACACTCAGTCAGATGAACTTCGCTATATCGAAAAACTTACCTCTGATCAAAGCAGTCACTACCTAATTCTCGACCCCATTACTCGAAAAAACCTAGAGATTACCCAAACCTTATCTGGTGAAGAAAACCCTACCTTATTTTCTTTATTGGATCATTGTGCCACCTCCATGGGAAGTCGTTTGCTGAAATATTGGCTACATCACCCACTTCGCCAAACCAGCATTATTCAGGAAAGACAAAAAAGAATTCAACAGTACTTTGAGTCTTTTGCTCACTCACATCAAGGTGAACGAGACATCAGTCCAAACAGGCTTCAACAGCTTTTGTCAGAGATTCCAGATATTGAACGTATTGCCACACGAATCGCACTCAAAACCGTCAGACCTAAAGAATTAGCCAGTCTTAGAGATGCCATAAAAGTCATCCCTTTGATCAAAGAGATAATTCAGCATTACCAAGATCCCATCTGTGATGCCTTAACGCTGCCTCTTGAATATCAAGAAAAATTAAATGCCGTGCTAAAAGAAGAACCTAGCACACTTATTCGCGATGGTAATGTCATTGCAGACGGCTATGATGCAGAACTAGATGAATTGCGACAGCTTAACGAAAACAGTGGACAGGTACTCATCGACATTGAAAAACGAGAAAAAGAACGCACAGGTTTAACGACTTTAAAAGTTGAATACAATCGTGTACACGGTTTTTATATCGAGGTCAGTAAACTTCAAGCGGCCCATATTCCCGATGATTACAGACGACGTCAAACACTAAAAAACTCTGAACGTTTTATCACTCCCGAGTTAAAAGAGTGGGAAGATAAGATTCTATCGTCAAAAGAACGATCCTTAGCTAAAGAAAAACAAATTTACGATGAGTTATTAACTTATTTATCAACAATCGTTCCAACACTGATGAGCATATCAGAGAGTTTGGCAACCATCGATGTACACATATCACTGGCTCATCATGCTTATTTCAACCATTGGATAGCCCCGCATTTAAGCGATGAACACATTATTCATATCGAGAATGGTCGCCATCCCGTCGTAGAAAAAACGATAGAACATTTCACCCCCAATAACTGCTTACTGAGTCCCAAGCAAAGAATGTTGATGATTACTGGTCCCAATATGGGCGGTAAATCAACTTATATGAGACAAAATGCGTTAATTGTTTTATTAGCTCGCATCGGCAGTTTTGTCCCTGCTTCTAATGCCACTATCGGTGATATTGATCGAATATTTACGCGTATTGGTGCGGCAGACGACTTGGCCAGCGGACGCTCTACTTTTATGATGGAGATGACCGAAGCTGCCAATATCCTGTCTTCCAGCACCCATCAGAGTTTAGTGCTGATGGATGAGATCGGACGAGGTACCTCTACTTACGATGGCCTGTCCTTGGCTTGGGCCATTTCATGTCATCTGATTGATAAAAACCAATCATTGACTCTTTTTGCCACCCATTATTTTGAGATGACAAAACTTTCCGAGAAATACCCTGAGTGTCATAACGTCCATTTGACCGCCACAGAAAGCGATCGTGGCATTGTATTTTTACACGAAGTCAAAGATGGTGCGGCTAACCAGAGTTATGGTATTCACGTTGCACAAAGGGCTGGAGTACCAGAAAGCGTGATACGCCTTGCCAAAAAAGAGTTACAAAAATTAGAAGCCCAAGTACCTGCTCATATTCAGTTAGATCTATTTGAGAATCTAACGACGGAAACAGAGATCGACCCTCTACAGGCAGAAAAAGCCAAGCGATACGAAAAACTGGAGCAGCTGTTAAATGAACATCATCCAGACGATCTCACCCCTAAACAAGCACTAGATTTAGTCTATACCTTACAATCAACATTGAGAGAACCATCATGAATATCAACGAACCCATCACTCTTCTAGGAAACATCAGTCCTGCCGAGTTTATGCGTGATTACTGGCAAAAGAAACCTTTGCTCATCCGCCAAGCTTTTCCTAACTTCAAACCACCCATCAGTATTAAAGATCTTCATCAACTGGGCAAAAAAGATGAGGTGGAATCACGTCTCGTATGGCGTGAAAAAGGCCAATGGAACATGGAGCAAGGCCCTTTTGAATCCTACCCTCCTGCTAAAGAACCTGATTGGACATTACTGGTTCAAAGCGTTGATATTCATCATGAAAAAATTTCAGATCTCATCCAGCATTTTCGTTTTATTCCCGATGCACGATTTGATGATGTGATGATTAGCTGTGCAACTCAAGGTGGTGGGGTTGGTCCTCATTTTGATACCTATGATGTATTTTTGCTTCAAGGACAAGGTAAACGTCGTTGGCGTATCAGCACCCAAACAGATAAAGAGCTGATTCCTGGCTTACCCTGCCGTATCTTAAAGAATTTCCAAGTCGAACAAGAATGGGTTTTGGAACCGGGCGATATGCTTTATTTGCCACCCCATTGTGCTCACGACGGCATTGCCGAAACGAATGATTGTATGACGATTTCTTTTGGTTTCCGCACCATTACCAGTGCCAACTTAGCTCGAGGTATGTTAGAAGCGGCTGCCGATCAAATTTCAAGTTATGCGGGAATGGGCTATGGCACGTACTCTGAACCGCCTTTACCTAAGCGTATCGCTAACTTCCGTGGCGACTATCATGATAAACGCCAAAAAGCGACTCAAACACCTGCCCAACTTCCCGAGCTTATGATCAATAAAGCCGTAGAACTGGCCCAAAAAATTACCTTTGATCATCATCTTGCTGCTCGATTTATTGGGATTCAAATGAGTGAACCAAACCAATTAGCACTCTTTATGCCTTCGATTAATTTAAATTTTGATTTAGAAGCCATTTTAGAAACGGGGTTTGTATTGAAACTCAATAAAGCCAGTAAGATGCTATATTACGGCGATGAAATTTACTTTAACGGCGAATGCTTTATCTCTAAATCGCCAGCCATTCGTAAATTAGCCGATGAACGCTCTATTCCCATTATTGAGTTTAAAGATGCCGATAAACACACCTTATCGTTGTTAACAGATTGGTTAGACGCAGGTTGGATGGATATGGCCTAATTATCATTTACTTTGCATGCCTGACTCGATAAAAGCCATTCAAACACGGATAGGTATGAAGCGTATTAAGGCAAGAGAAGTGTTGCAGGAATGATAAGAATTTAAGTTTTATACTTTAACGTATTGGACATTTAAAAAAACTATTGTATAATTATCGTTTCTTTGGTGACTGTAGCTCAGTTGGTAGAGTCCCGGATTGTGATTCCGGTTGTCGTGGGTTCGAGCCCCATCAGTCACCCCAAAATTCCTAACCCTGTATATTCGTTGTACAGGTTTTTTTATTTCCGACAACTCATCAATATCTTTCGTGGCAACACAACATCTCTTAGCCCACCTCATCATAAAAGAATATGACGATACAGAAGACTTAACGCTACTGGTAGTAGGCACCTCTTAACTGAGCTAATCCACAAGCTCATTCCAGTTTTACAAACGCCTCCCCAAGCCACACAGCATTATGTACCGCGGTTATCACGTTTCAAAAAAGGGTAGAACATCTTTTAGATCTTTCTCTATCGCTTTCCAATTAATCTTTGTGATATCTATATCGATATAGTACGTGGAATTTGTCGCACTCGGTAAATAAGGCATTTTATCCCGTTTCACACCAAATAATTCATTCAACTTTTTACGTAGCTCTGTTCGCGAATCAGCCAACAAAGACTTCGCATTATTCAATTTAAAACGCCAAGTGCTTTTATCGTAAAAACCCATAATCTCGCCATAAACCGCTTCGATTAACTCCAAGCTATTACCTTTTTCATGATAAGAATATGCTTTACCGTAGTGTTTGAACAAACATACTGATAGTAAAAACGCATAACTTCTCGGTGACAATTCGGTAATGGACTCTCCAAATTTCACTTTTCGATCATCAACGGGAGAAATAAACGTGATGGAATAAGGAGGCAATAACTCCTGCATTTTTTGAACTGTTTCACTATAAGAATATTTTTGTTGCAATAAGCTTTCAGGAAAACCTTGACTAAGTCTTACCCATGGAATTTCAGCCAACATAACCTTGGCCTGTGAGGCATCAATCTCACGTCCTTGCAAATCGTTAATCATGTAAGGTTGAGGTTTAGGGTAATAAAAATTAGGTAGATTTTCAAAATCACTCGACACCAAGACATGTGACAATGAATCCTGCTCACGACCATATAAGGACAATGCATATCCCATAAAAAATCCCATCGTCTTTCTACCACCCGCGATGGAAACATGAACCTGTGTCTGTTTATCACGACAAAAATCTCCCACTAAACCAATAATGACATCAGCGGCCAATTGGTTTTCTTGAGGGGTCCTAATATCAGAAAGTTCCTCGTCGTTTTCATTGGTAATCACATGAATGCACGACTCATCAAACTTAATCGGTGGCAAATTATAATCTTCACAAAATTCAGCCAACGCTCCTTTACTCTTTTGTCTGCCCCCTTCTATCCCCAATAACGCAGACATCACTTTGTTCTTACCATTTAAAGTCGTGATAACATGGATTTCTGTCGGAATCATTTTCTTTTCATGTACCAACGCGTATAACGTCTCTGTCACCACAGCTGGCGACATTCCTGTAACGGACAATAATATTTTCTTTGAATATGTTTGAGCAACCATTAATTTCCCTATCCTAATTTCTAAAACAACTACCTTATCGTTCACCGCTATTTCACAGCGTTTATCAAGATTCGCTTCTTGTCATCATCTTTTTTTTAACGAGCAAAGATTGTTCATCTCAAAACACCTCTGCTCGTTTATCGCTATTTCACAGCGTTTATCAAGATCTGCTTCTTGTCATCATTTTTTTTAACGAGCAAAGATTGTTCATCTCAAAACACCTCTACTCGTTTATCGCTCGATGTTATCGAGTTTTTGAGTCAATCCAATTTTTAATTTCGTTTCTCATGTTCATGATATGTTCACCATCAATAACCTTAATCCTCATATCTTTAGCTCTTTTTTTGACATTTTCATTTACTGGATAATAGCTAATCAGACAGTTTCGAGTAAAGCTACCTCCGCAGTTTCTTAATGCTTCTAATTTATATAAGAAATCCTGACTGTTTTCTGATTTTGCATCAGCGGTTTTACATTCAATCAAATGAACAAAGTTATGAGCCAAAAACACAACATCTAATTCGTTGTTTTTACCAGCATTCATATGTTTTTTTTGTGTTTCATCATAAGAAATCGAACCTATTTCTACATTTAAACGTAGGTCTTGAATTTTTTCGTTCTTTTGAGTATCTTGAAGTTCTTTAACAGCCGTGTAACAACGTTCTTCAAACCACATCCCTTTTAAATATTCACAATTTTTATGATTTTTAAAATCGATCACATGACCATCAAATCGAATCAACCCATCTTCCACTAAGGTGTTTAATAAGTCCGCAAATACGCCTTTTTTATCTTGAGATTGAAGCGATGCTTTAAAACCTTGAGCTTTGCTTGCATAATAATTTAAAGTTCTCACCGTATCTTGATACTTACGATACTCTTTAATTAACAAATCAATAAATTTATACGAACTCGCCTTTTTCTTCTCATCATCGATATATGTCAAACCATAGGATTCAAAGTACAAAGGCAGTTCTACCTTAGTTTTCAATTTATGTACAAACGGTTCTTTTGTATCAGGGTGATTTAAAAAGATCACTTCCCCATTGCTGGAATCCAAGTAAAATACTGGCTTATCAAAGCCTGTGAATACGTTGTTAGCCAAAATACTCATCAACTTTGTGCCACCTGTTGCGTTTAAAGCAATATTTTTCTCCTTATAATTACCCATTATGTCATATAGTCTTTTGCTCATTTCCGCGATAGACAGGCCATCACTAAAAGGCTCGATTTTTACATTTGCCACGATACGATGTTTTTCTAATGCTTTCTTTAAATTCTCTGCCTTACTTTTCATTTTTTCAGAAGCCAATAACACCACGTTCGTGGGCTTAAAGCTACTATCCAACAAAGGTAATAAATTAGCGGCTGCCTCTTGAGACACTAAACAAAAATGCGTATCTGGACGAGTTGAATTATTCATCATGTTCTTCCTTTTTCACAAAATACTTAATCAATCGAGCCTGACCATTATTTAAATCATCAGCCGTCAATTCTTGCCCGCGTTGATGAGGTAATATCTCAATAGATAAAAAATAAAACGTTGCCCCTCTTGCACAAACTTCTCCTGCCAAATGAATCGGCAAGGTTCCCATCACCACATCACCTGCCTGAATGTCACGAATATCCGACAAATGATCGCACCAACGATCGATACTGATACCTTTACGCTTGACCCACGCTTTGGCACCGGGATGTCGTGAAATAAACCAAGTTGTCATTCATGCTCCTTTTGAATAAACATCATCATAAAATATTCATTCAGCGGTGAGATGAATTTACAAATTTGTAACGGTGTAGCCCCCTAGCCCAAACGTTGCATTCTTCCCACAATGCAACCATTGACCCAAATAAATGAGTTCATAGATTAAAGGCGAAACGTCTGATAATTCCCAAGTCCCCATTAAGCCGCCTAACACCATGGTTTGTTTTTGACGTGAGGAATATCGCGTCCAATTCTTCCAATACAGCTGTTTCTCGTCTTTTAACTGAGCAATGGCTTCTTTTAATTCGGCGAAATCAATCTCTAGTTTTTGATCGGCATGAAACTCAGCCAACAAAATTAAACGTTTAGCCAAAGTAATCACAAAACGTTCTATCGTCACTTGTGTATTGTTCAAAGGCTGTCCATTATGCTGCAATCTCAACGGGGTATGAAGATTTAAAACCAATTTATCGCTGGGTGTCGGCATCTCAATCGTTTCTATCGACGGTAGCACAATCTTATCTTCTTCATAAATCGATATCACATTACCGTTAGGCGAAAGGTAATGCACATCGATAAGTTCAGCTTTGCCATGACCAACTTCACGTTCAAAGGCCCTTTTCCAAGCATAGGCAATTAAGGGCATTTGAAAAATAGCACGTCCGAATAAGACCATATCAAAATACAAAATATCCTTAACTTCATAATGAGCCCGTCCCCATTGAGACGGTTCAATTACGTAAGCATTCGGCACTTGACTAAACTTTTGTAAATGATGTTCTAGTGGTGCTGGTTTTTCAAAAATTTGTGGATAAGGACAGGAACGGTACAACGGACAGGCGTGGCAATCCTTTTGCTTGGTCATGCAAGAAATCATTCTCAATGCACGACCAAACGCCCCTCTTAACTTAGAACCCGCATATTCAGGTAAGCTGATGGGTTCAGTTACCTGAAATGAAAAACGAAAACGGGCAATATCCATATTTAAAGGCAGTTCAGAACTCATATTAATTTTTTAATTTATTAGTGAATTTTTTTCTAAAATCTCTTTCATTCATACCTTGGAATTTCACCGCTTTTTTAATCATTAGCTGATAAGTCAACTGCTCTGCCATAAAAGCTTTATCTTCGGCTGTCCAAGTCGAATCAGGAGCGGTTGCTTGTGCAAGTAATGTTTGAAACTCTTTAAATAAAGGAGAGTTCGTGTACATCTGAACTTCCGTCGCATCCTCAAATTTAATTTTCAGTTCATACACTGATTTCTGATGTTCATTAAGCGATGCTTGCATCTTTTCTCGTTCCGCTTTCATAGCATTTTCTTCAGCTTCACGAGCCAAGCGTTCAGCTTCTTGTCTCTGAGCATTCTCGCGTTCTTGCTGTTGTTGTTCACGACGTTCAGTCATGATTTTTTCACGATCAAGAAACACCTTGGGAGCATGTTCTAAACTCCAAGACGCTAACAAACTATTTTCTTCACTAGGATTAATTTCCACTATCGCCCACCCCAAAGGTAGCGTACTGTGGTTCCCTGTTCTACCTTTGTCACTGGCCAACCATATTGAAGTCGTATGATCTAATTTTTCGAATGTATTTTTACCTGTTTTAACCTCAATCTGACGCATGCTTTTATCACTGTAGGTCTTAGACTCTGCCCCCGTGTTGCGACCCAATCGGATTAACATCATTTCAGCATTATCGAATGCCTGGTTTAAATTCTTGAGTAAACTTTTTACGGATTTCAACCAATTTTGATCAATATAAGATTGATTGACTAAAAATTTATATTCTTCGTCAAAACAACGACGATAATAGACATTGCACATCCTCACCATTTCGTTAAAGGAACGTTTTTGTGAAGGATGAGATTGCTTTTTAGGATGATCATAATGCACCACTTCACCCGAAAAAGCACGGTATTGCCCTGATTCGATACACTCACGGCGAATAGGGATACCTGCAGGCATATCTGCTTTAGAGTCTTTTTTACTGCGGTTAACGATATATTGGACTTTTGTTTGTGCATTCATCGAGGTGGCATTAAAATCAGCTGGTTTTAATAACACACCTATTCCCTCTCCAAAATCACCCAGATAATGTTTTTTGAGTGCTTGATCCTGAACTTGCGGATCGTTTATTTTTTTTACCCCGTCTTTTTTAGACAAGTAATCTAGGATCGCCGTCATCCACGCACCTTTGAAACCACTAGCGGGTATAAAAGGCAGATGTGACATCGGATGATAACTAGTGCGTTCAATTTGTAATTGATTATAAATATTATCTTCAACCCCAGGATTCACCTCTTTGCCAATCTTTTTCTCAAAGTCATCTTTCACAGCTCGAGAAACCAAAGTGAGATAATTTGCCTGTTTTTTTGCCTTATCTTTTATCGTATAAAAAAAGCGTTGAATCGAAGCAATTGAGGGATTGGCACTATTAACAAGATCTAACAATTCATTCCGCTTTATTTCTGGTAACTTTATATGACTCGGATCGAAGCCATATAGCACGTTTTCATCATAATCAAGCACATAATTAATGGGCTCGAAATCTTCACCATTTCCCATATGAATCGGTGAAATCGGTGTGATATAAAACTGATAGTGTTTAAAAAAACTGATTGGATTCATCTATCCCACCTTTTATGAATGAATGGTTAAACACACTGGCAATACAGGTGCATAGCCTTGATGGACGGTTTCACGATGTTCCCAAGAAACCGACGTTAAACCTTGACCTATAAATGATCGTTGCGAGTAAGATTTAGGCGTTAACAAAGCTGCTGTTTTCACCAGAATAATAGGCTTTTTGAATGTTTTCCCTGTCAACGCTAGATCTTGACCATGACGACCGAAACGCGTGACGATTTGGTAGTAAGAATGCAAAACATCACAATCATCCGTCTGCGGTGCACTATTTGACAAGGTTAACCAAGCATTAGCATGAGGAATCGAATCAAAGCTAAAGGATTCAATCGTAAAATCAAACTTACCCATGCCGATACTGGCATCCTTGCCATAGCCTGTTTGTCCAATGTCTTTCAACACTTGTTCAAAATCTGAACGACTAAAACGAGTTTCGTCTAATAGAACGTATAAATCTTGTTTCAGTCCCGTAGGATAGCAAATTTGTTCAACCACATAGGAAGCCGCAAAAGCATCCTGCCCTGCTTTATTGGTGGCACGGTTTACCGTGTTATGCATTTGCTCAACAGTAACTTGGTAAGGTGTATCGGACCCTAATACATTTAATACCACCTCACGATCGTTAAGAGCTAGTTGTTGCCAAGATGATAGCGGCTGAGTCAGATGTGTTAAGGCAATCCAACGTTTCTTTTTCAACGCTTTACGATCTTCGTTTCCTTGAGTCGCCCACAACTTTGACGGTAAGGTAGGAAGCGGTAAATAACCTGATGGAAACGCATCCGATACCACCATAAAAGGATTTTTTTCAGCATATCCTTTAAGCAAAGATTGCAAACAATCCTCACCATACCGATTAACGATACCCCAGCAAAGTTGCCCAAATAAGGTATCGCCAACCAAAGGTGTGGCAAACGCACTTTTGGCCTCTAAAGTTATCCGATAAAGATTCATCATGCGTGCTCCTTTTGGATTATTTTGCAAAAGGCTGAATCTTATCCAGATCGCGTGGCTGTCCGTCTATTTCTAGTTTTTCAAATTTCACTTTACCGTATCCTCGAGAACCCGAGCCACCGACACTATCCATTTCCAAAAGTTTTAAACCTTTTAGCACCAAGTTCAACAACGCTTCTTTATCATCACCTGCAAACTGTTTCATCATGAGTTTGAACTCAAATTCTGCACCTGCGGGAATACGTTCCATAAAACGTGGGTGTTCTGCCGTTGAAGTGATACGGTTAATGGTGTTTTCACTTTTAACTTCGGTTAGCAATAAATTACTTTCGCGAACATCCGCTTCCCATTCTTTGCTTAAATGAGCATCCCAGAACGATAAGCGACCTACGCCTAATTCCTTAACCAACTGGTCTTTACCTACATCCGCACTGGTACCAAATAAACGGAGAATCATCTTAACCGCTTGAGGATCTTGGGCGTTTTTTACATCGTTTAATGACAAGGGCTTCTCACGCACTTCCCCACTTAACCATTCTAATAAGGTACGCATTTTCCCTTTCAAACTTGAACCAGGAATGTAGGGAGATTGGGTAATCGGGTGTTTGATAATGGCGTTATCTACCCCACCAATGTGCATTTCCCCATCGCCAGCACCAATATGCAAGCCTGTTTGTAATACTAACTTCGCTTTAATTTCAACGATTTTTTCTAACTTCATCTTTTCCATCATAATCCTCTACTGTTAAATTCACTTTTTTCTCTCTAATGCCTTGGCATACCCCATCATCGCTTCCATAAAGAGTTTGGCATCTCTTAACGATTCTGCTGAGTCGGCCTGATCAATGCATCGATTAAAGACATTACAAAAATTATCATCTACGTATTTTCGACCTTTTGCATAAGCCACCTTAGCTTTTAGCATTTTGATAAACGGCTCTAACTCCTTAAATTTCTCTTCACGATGATGACGATCTAAATACACTTTTTCGTACCACATCACCAATTCATCGTAGAATTTTCGGATCTGTGTATTTTTGTTCTTTTCCCCTGAATATTCTGTAATATATTTCGCAGCCTCTTCTGCAATATCAGAAAAAATGCCAGGTTCTTTATTTTTAAAATTAATTTTTGTAATATTCATACAAAACTCCTATGAGCGGTACTTATAAAAATAATTAAACAAAGGCAAGGCAAACCTTTCATCCCAAGTCGCAATGCCTTGCTCCCCAATGGTATGGCTAAGTCGAGACAAACACTCTTTTCGTTCGTGCTCATCCGAAATTTTATCGGTCACATATCGAGCCGTACGATAATAAAACTGACTACGCCACATAGAATCTTCAAGACGCACTTCATACTTCGCTTTACCATCTTTACCTTTTTTCTCGCTAAACTTCGAACGAGCTGCTTTTTGCGCCAAGGCAATCAAAGAATACAAATAAGAAGTCGAAAGATGATATTTATCTTTTAATTCAGCGATCTCATGTTCAAATTCCATGAGTTTGCCCCAATCTCCCCATTTCACAGACTGCTTAAATAAGGTGACAGATGCTTTTCCTTCCTGTGCCTTAGAATACTCCAGTGCGTCTTCCGCCATTTGTCCTAAATGCGTAACAGGCAAGCCAATTTTCGTCATCACCATGCCTGCTGAAAAATGAATCTCAGAGTTGAGAGCCACGTAATCAGCGAATTTCTGTGACATCTCGTATGCCAAACGTTGTGTTGCATACCAAGGACCAATTAAAAAGAAGTCATCGCCACCTGCAAATACCGTGTAAGTATGGCGGAACGCTTGTTTACAATAAACTGGCAACCACAAACTAAAGAACAGGTTCATTTGTCGCGATAAGCTCGCCATTTTCGTAAACGTTAAGGATCTAATTCCCTTTTGGAAAATCATACCGAGATTATCCACATCCCCTTTTAACGTGCCCAATGCAACCTGTCCCACGTATTCTCCGTCTGCATCTTTTAAAATGCGATCTTCGCAAGCAATATAATCAAAGGTTTTGATGTCGCCAATACGAGCAACATGTTCTTTCACTACGTAATGTTCTTGAGATGCAGGATCCTTTTCGTGCGTGGGAATAAAAGCATTGATATAACGTGTTGCATACCCTTGCCAGACTGGTGCAGACAAGGTATCTGGAATCGCAAAACTCCAAGCACGGTACAAATGATGATTCTTAACGTATTGACCAAATTTTCCCGTGTCTTCTTGACCTTTTGTGAAAACCACTCGATACCCAAAGATAGGCAAAGTCAATATGTCTGTCTCATACGTTTCACGCAGGTTTTCAGCAGCTTCATCCAGAATCAAAAGGCGATCTTTTTTCGTTAAATGTTCACCAATCTTAATCTGATCACTTGAAATGACCGACAGTCCAGATTCATCCTTAGCAGGCAAAAAGTGATTTAAACGACATACGCCATGAGGATAAGAAACAGGTAACACGCTATCGGTACTGTTCGTCATATCCAAACGTTGATATTTAGAGACTTCTAAGGTTTCAAACAAAGATTTCACTAAATCAGAAAAATGAGCTTGAGAAAAATCATTAGCACTAGCTTCCTGATACGCAAGGCCCAATCCCACCATACCGAAAGCATGTTTGATAAACCAAGCATTCAGTTCCTTTTGGACATGTTCAATGCTTGCTTTGATGTCGGGCGTATTAGGTGCCACAATCAAAAACTTACCCGCTGCATTTAAGACTTGGCTCGTTGGCGGTAAATCACACGCTTGGAGTAATTTCAAAGCTGCTAATTCAGAGAACAAAGAAACCTGAAACGAGCGACCTCTTAATAATTTTGCAGATTGTTTATTCGTCTCCCTACCAGCTGAGAAAATAAAATCTTGAATGCCGTAAAAATCGCCCTGTACTAATAAAAACGGTTGTTCTTGGTTAGACAACGTGTCCCAATCTAGTTCATTATTCTTCTCGTAGCATCGCCATAATGCTGTCGCCATCGCAGCCGTCAGCTTGGCTTCATCATATAAAGATACTTGGGGATCGGTGGACATTGATGGCACCGCCCACAAATAAGACTGGCATAAACTTTCAAAATGATCGAGCCATAAATCCCAAGTGTCTGAATGAGCGGCGGGGATCTTGGAAAGCCCTTTCAAAAATCCATCGATTAAAGCCTCGTATTCGCGTTTTGAGGCGTTTTCATCGCATTGGGGGGGGTAGAGGCTTTTGGGAAAATACTATCAGCAGATAGCGGTTTTAAGAGATAGGAATAGGTTTGAGATGAGGGATTGGAGGCCGTTAAACGAATCGATTCAAATAAAGGAGCCAATCGTTTTTGGTAATCGTATTCTGAAGAAGAAGGTTCTTTATCTAGGCCCAAAACAATGCGGTGAGCCAATGAAATTATCTTTTTTAATAAGACATCTTCTTGCCATAAGTCGCTTTCATGTTTAAGATGAGGCAAATGCTCTCTTATTTTCTGAGACGGTATCACTGGAGAAATGATATCGACTAAGGCTCGAAAGGCAACTTTTGAAGAAGAACTTAATCGTTCTTTGTTCATATTTTCGCTCTCTTTGTTTCATTTATACCTAAACATATACTACACGATTTTTTTGGTTTTTGCACAAAATACAAATTTGTTAATAGTCATATAAAACATTTAAGGCAACACGTTCTAAAACACTTTCTGTCCTTGATAGTTACCTTAACGATGAATCATGACATGAGATGTCAAAATTAAATAAAAAAGGGGCTATCGTCGATGAACAGAGCGTATCAATAAACCTTATATGTAGAAAAAGGAAGTCGTTTAGATGAACGTTATATTTGTGATGTTTGCTAAAGAAATTTAGGGCTAATCCTGAAGATGTTGGGGAGACTGATTTTTTTTTGGAAAATGCTTGCATCATTATATAATGGCATAAATTAAACAGTTACGATGATTACTCATGAGAAAAATACGTCAAGCGTTAGGACGAATTCGCCGTTCAATTGGAAAATTTCTTTTAGATAAGAAAGTTAGTCCTTATACCTCTTCTACCCCCCCCCAACTGAAAACCATTAAGAAAATCGTATTCTTACGCCAAGATGGCAAGATTGGCGACTATATCGTTAGTTCCTTTGTTTTTAGAGAGATCAAAAAGCAATCCCCCGATACGCATATTACAGTGGTGGCCACACGTGCTTTGGCAGATCTGTTAGAAGCGAATCCTTATATTGATGAAATTTATTATGTCAAACGTCGTCATATTTGGGATTTATTAAAGTGCGGATGGTATCTTTCTCGTCAGCAGATTGATGCGGTGATTGATTTAACGCACGTCATTAATAATCGAGGCTTGTGTTTGCTTCGTCTCATCAAAGCTAAAGTGTATGTGGGCTCTCGAAAATCCCATTATAAAATTTTTGATATCAGTATTGATGAAGCCTGTCACTTTTCTGAGTTATACATCAAAGCAGTAGAATCCTTGGGGTTCAAAGTAGTTGACCGTCATTATGACATTCCTGCTCATGCACAATCTGCACAAAATGTTCAAAATTTTCTAAAAGTACATTCATATCAGTCTTATACGGCGATTAATTTTTATGGTTCTTCACGTCACCGAAAGTTTGGTGACAAAAAGATTAGAGAACTATTGGCTTATTTATCTCAAGTAATTCCCAATGTAAAGATTTGCTTGCTCAGTAGTCCAGCGATGAATGAACATTTAACCACTATTGCTCAATCGTTTGAACAAACTTTTGTGTACCCCACCCAATCTATTTATGATTCGATTGAATTAATTCGTAATGCTCGCTTACTCATATCTGTTGATACGGCAACGGTGCATATTGCTTGTGGATTGAATAAACCAATTATCGCGTTCTACAACCATGATGACGTGAATTTTAAAAGTTGGCATCCTAATTGTCCCGATAATGCTCACGTGATTCGATATGTGGATAACGTCGATGAAATACAGCCTGAACAAATACAAAAAGAATGGCTGGTTTCTTGAGTTTGCAGGCACGTAACGGCAAGAATATCCGTAAGAGTATTATATGAAAACGGCTGTTTTTTTTAAGTTTGCAGACATCGTAACGGTATTTAAATGTTCGATTAAATCAGTTCACTGACTTGTGTAAGATAAGGTATTCTTTACCCTTAACCTTATATGACAATGTTATTAAGCGAACAGCCTTGGATAGCTCAAAATAGTGTGTTTCAGTGGACGACGGTGACATTTTTATTATCTAAAACTTTATAAAAATCGCTCCCAAGATAGTGTCATCTATTGGGAGCGAAAATATTTAAAGATAAGGTATTTCCTATACTTTCAACATCTGTTTTTTCAAATCAAGTACTTTTTCTACAATCGTTTCAGTAGATACTTTTTCAGTTTCAGAGCCTTGACGAATGGTTAACTCCACCAGGTTATCGTTTAGGTTCTTATCACCAATGGTGATACGTAGCGGCACACCAATTAACTCCCATTCAGCAAACATCACGCCTGGTCGGGTATCACGATCATCTAAAATGACATCAACTCCTGCTGCTTGAAGTTCTTGGTAAAGTGAATGTGCAACTGTTTTGACTGACTCACTGCGATTTAGACCAATAGGACAGATCACCACTTCAAAAGGAGCAATATTCATTGGCCACACAATTCCTTTTTCATCATGGCATTGTTCAATAGCAGCAGCCGCGATACGGCTGACACCAATACCGTAACAGCCCATTTGGAAAGGAGTTGCTTTGCCTTCCTCATTTAAGAAAGTGGCATTCATTTTTTTAGAATATGTATCCCCTAAGAAGAAGACATGACCGACCTCAATCCCACGCATAATGGCTAATTTTCCTTTGCCATTAGGAGCAGTATCTCCCTCTACAACGTTACGCAAGTCTAGTACTAACTCGGGTTCAGGTAAGTCTCTTCCCCAGTTCACGCCAGTATAATGGTATTGACTATCATTAGCACCGCAGCAGAAGTCGCTCATATGTGCAACGGTTAAATCTGCAACGACATGAACCGATTTTTTCGTTTGGATCGGACCTAAGTAACCAGGTTCTGAACCAAAATATTCAAGAATCTCAGCTTCAGTGGCTAATCTAAATCCTTGAGTAAAAGCAGGAATCTTGCTGGCTTTGATTTCATTAATCTCATGATCGCCACGAACTAATAACAAGTAAATATCCACCTGCTCATCGGAATCCACGGCGAATACAACAGACTTCACCGTTTTTTCTAGACTGATCCCAAGCTGTTGGGCAACTAGCTCACATTTGGGTGCATTAGGGGTAGAAACCTTTTCTAATGGCGCCGTTGCTGTGGCACGTTCGGCGATCAAACAAGGTGCAGGTGCCAGTTCAATATTTGCCGCAAAGCTCGTATCTTCAGGATCATAAACGATCAAGTCTTCTCCTGCTTTAGCAATTACTTGGAACTCATGGCTTAATGAACCACCAATCGCTCCCGTATCCGCTTGAACAGGACGAAACTCTAAACCCAGACGATTAAAAATACGCACATAAGCATCATACATATTTTGATAACTGGCTTTGGCATCTTCCGCTGTTTTATCAAATGAATAAGCATCTTTCATAATAAATTCGCGACCACGCATCAAACCAAAGCGAGGACGTCTTTCATCGCGGAATTTTGTTTGGATATGATAAAAGTTAATGGATAGCTGTCGCCAGCTTTTGATCTCATTACGTGCAATATCTGTAATGACTTCTTCTGAAGTAGGTTGTAACGCAAAATCACGACCATGACGATCTTTGAGTCGCAGTAATTCATCGCCCATCTTTTCCCAACGACCCGTTTCAGACCAAAGCTCAGCAGGTTGAACCATCGGCATGAGTAGTTCAATCGCCCCTGCACGATTCATTTCTTCACGAATAACACCTTCAATTTTTTTTAATACCCTATAACCCATCGGCATGTAAGTGTAAATACCACCTGCTAATTTGTTAATCATACCAGCACGAGTCATATATTGATGACTGACTAACTCGGCCTCTGCTGGAGACTCTTTTAAAGTATTAATATGGAATTTTGTTGCTAACATCTGTCTCAACCTAAAGTATAATTAAGGATTAATATATTGTATATAAAAATAGATTTTTGAGGTAGGCTAAATGCTAGATCGTGAAGGCTACCGCCCAAATGTTGGTATTATTTTGTTAAATAACGACAATCAGGTGTTTTGGGGGAAACGTATTCGTGGCCCATCGTGGCAGTTTCCTCAGGGTGGTATCAAATATGGAGAACGTCCAGAACAGGCGATGTATCGTGAATTGTACGAGGAAATTGGACTCAGACCGAAACATGTAAAGATTTTAGGACGCACTAAAAATTGGCTACGCTACAACGTACCAGATGAATACATTAGTGCTGATGCGAGAGGACATTACAAAGGACAAAAACAGATTTGGTTCTTACTACGATTTACAGGAAGTGATACGGACATTAATTTGCGTTCCACTAAACACCCTGAATTTGATGCTTGGCGTTGGCATAACTACAACGTTCCTTTGGACGTGGTGATTTCGTTCAAAAGAGAAGTATATACGTTGGCGTTGCAAGAATTGGAAAATTTGATCTATAAAACCAATCGCTTAATTTATCCTCGTCGTAGTTGGAAAGGTCCAAAACGTCAGCACTCACACCTACGTCGTCGAAATCATACGTGAGGAATTGACGTAGGAGTATATATTTGAGTGACATATAACTCAGTTGGCAATCGTTATTATTGCCAGCATTTGTTCTTAAAAAATTAGGATTTTTTTTGGAAAAGACAGTTTTTTTGTCAATAGATGTATTTTTTTATATAATGAAAACCCCTATGAACGCCTGTCCATGCGGTTTTGGTGGACAGGTAGAATAGACTCCCTGATTGCAAAGGGATTCGGATACTTTACCGAAAGGCAAGGCGAAGAATAGAGTAGAATAGACTCCCTGATTGCAAAGGGATTCGGATACCCGTTGTTTAAACTTCTTAACCCGTTCTTCAGAATAGACTCCCTGATTGCAAAGGGATTCGGATACAAATCATAGGTATGATAAAAGAACCATAATAGAATAGACTCCCTGATTGCAAAGGGATTCGGATACCATGTTACAAATTATTAAACTTGTCTTCTAAGAATAGACTCCCTGATTGCAAAGGGATTCGGATACTGAACCAACACTCACCTCAATAAACTCATAAGAATAGACTCCCTGATTGCAAAGGGATTCGGATACAATACCCATCTTTCTAATTGATGGTCTCTTAGAATAGACTCCCTGATTGCAAAGGGATTCGGATACTCATAGGCATAATAAGGTTCGAGCTTGCGAAGAATAGACTCCCTGATTGCAAAGGGATTCGGATACCGGTAAGTTTACAAAAGTTTCCCCCCTTCAGAATAGACTCCCTGATTGCAAAGGGATTCGGATACAACAAGCTCAAAGAAATGCATTTTGATTTCAGAATAGACTCCCTGATTGCAAAGGGATTCGGATACAGAAGATATTTGTTTATACAAATTGATAGAAGAATAGACTCCCTGATTGCAAAGGGATTCGGATACTAATCTGTATTTGTGACAAGCACAATTTCTAGAATAGACTCCCTGATTGCAAAGGGATTCGGATACTTCTTTTTTTAGCTCTAGCCAGCCCTTCCCAGAATAGACTCCCTGATTGCAAAGGGATTCGGATACATTTAGCGTTGCCTGCTTCTAGAGACTCAAAGAATAGACTCCCTGATTGCAAAGGGATTCGGATACCATATCGTCTTATGCCTGTACTTTTTTCTAAGAATAGACTCCCTGATTGCAAAGGGATTCGGATACGAACCGATAAAGAACTTATAGAAACATACGAGAATAGACTCCCTGATTGCAAAGGGATTCGGATACAGGTGGGTTATCTTAGTCGTCCAAGAATTGAGAATAGACTCCCTGATTGCAAAGGGATTCGGATACACAAATGTTATCTATATGAACCGATAAAGAAGAATAGACTCCCTGATTGCAAAGGGATTCGGATACAGCATTTGGTGTAATACGATAGCGAGTACCAGAATAGACTCCCTGATTGCAAAGGGATTCGGATACCATAAGGCTTGCCGATAATACAATAATCTTAGAATAGACTCCCTGATTGCAAAGGGATTCGGATACCTGAGTAACTATATACTCTGTTGCCCCAAAAGAATAGACTCCCTGATTGCAAAGGGATTCGGATACAATCGTAGGTAAGATATGGCGGAGCTTGCGAGAATAGACTCCCTGATTGCAAAGGGATTCGGATACCAATTTTCATATCCTCCCAGTCTATATCTGAGAATAGACTCCCTGATTGCAAAGGGATTCGGATACTATAGCTTGGATTCTTCGGAGTTTAGGGATAGAATAGACTCCCTGATTGCAAAGGGATTCGGATACCCAATATATTAGCGATAGATTCTGACGCATAGAATAGACTCCCTGCCTCAAAGGGATTTGAATACGTCTGCTACCAATATTACTGGCACATTAACACCCCGCCCCCACCCTGAAAAACCACAAATTTGCATTTCAAACCATTAGGTTTTGGTCAGGTTTAGAATACATTTCATACGTTGAACATAATTAACCGTTTTTAAGTTTTTCAGGAGACAAAAATGCTATTGCAGCTAATTTTTACAATATTTATATCTCCGATTTTTGAAATTATGATTTATGGGCTTCCTCATATTATTCTAGTGTTAATATTGCATTGTTTATTTAAACGGAGTAACTGATGAAAATCGAGCAAAAAGCGGTGGATGGCAAAGATGGAATTAGTCTTCATCTGACTTGGAAAGAGTTGACAGTGGGTGCGGTAGCAACGGTTTCATATGCGATATTTCCCAAGTTAACAACGGTGGTTTTGGGTGCTGCAGCGGTTTATTATGTGGCCGATAAAACGGGAATCTTGGGGAACAAAAAGCCTTGAGAAGCGATAAAAAACGTTTGAATGACACATGGTAACAATCATTTTCATAACATTTTCATAATCATTTCATAACATGCTCCTATATTTAAGATACCTGATAAAAAGGGTATCTTTTTTTTTACTCAAAAACGACATTCTATGTCATCACAATTCGTTAAGATATGTTTGTTAGGGCGGATCAAAGCACCAACTATTTATGGTAGTTTTTTGATTGTCTTAACGTATCATTGTTCTGGTATGATGTTTTTGAAAAGGACTTAATTATGAAAATTGAACAGCAAAACGTGGAAGGTAAAGCAGGTGTTAGCGTTCATCTTACTTGGAAAGAGTTAACGTTAGGAGGGGTAGCAGCCGTCTCTTATGCACTATTTCCCAAATTAACAACGGTAATTTTAGGTGCTTCAGCCGCTTATTATGTAGCGGACAAAGCAGGTATCCTTGAAGATCTTGAAGATAAACAGCAGTCTGATATTATCGAACAATAGTTTTTATCACTACCTCCCTCTATTAGGTACCTTGGCATCAAGGTATCTTTTTTTATGCTTATTCATAAATAAGATTTAATCTATCGCCACTGTCTTTAAGCAATCGTCCTCACTTCACTCTCCACCCGCTAAAACGCTTACGATCCAGCCAGCACACCACTCTTTCTAAAAAAACATTTCCATCGCCCACCACCAAAAATCCTTACATCCTCTTCAAACGTCACCCTCCTAACAATGGCACACGCTCGCCATCCTCATCAACGTTTCACACGCTCACCCTCCATCCTCATCAACGCTTCACACCTACCCCTTATTTCCTGCTTAATCAGCTTTTTTGAAACATTTAGTAAACAAAAAACCATCCAAGATTGATTTTTAGGTTAATATAACCCTTTATTTTAAAAAATGAAAACGATTAATATGTTTACTTTTCCCATTCGTGTATATTATGAAGACACTGATGCAGGTCGTGTCGTCTTTTATGCCAATTATCTAAAATTCTTTGAAAGAGCAAGAACCGAATGGTTACGTCATTTAGGCATTCATCAATCCGATCTGATGGAAAAAGACCAATGCATGTTCGTGGTGGTGGACACTCAAGTAAAATACAAGCGTCCTGCCAAACTAGATGATCAAATATTCATTCTCAGCACCATTGAGAAACTGACGGCCAGTTCAGTCGTATTTGCTCAAAAAGCTTATCGAGGTGAAACCTTATTGGTTGAAAGCCTTATTAGAATTTGTGCTGTTCACAGCGAAACTTTTCGTCCGATCAGCATTCCAACTCACATAAGAAATCTTTTTGAATCTGCACAGGAATCCTAATATGCAAGGACTGTCTATTATTGATATTTTTTCACATGCTAGTTTAGTGTCTTTAATCGTACTAGCGGTTTTATTCATTATTTCGTTCTTTTCATGGGCGTTTATTTTTGGCAAATGGTTTGAGTTAAGCCGTGCCAAGTCTCAAATTAAACGTTTCAAAACAAAGTTCTGGAAAACAGATAATTTGAACGCTTTAAAAGACGAAGTGTTTGAGCAATACAAATCTTCAGGTCCATTGGGCCGTGTCTTTTTCAGTGGCATCGAAGAGTTTATTAAAAGTCATCAAGCTCATATTGCCTCACCGGCAGACAGTGCCAATCGTGCCATGAAAGCGACTATTCAAGCTGAAATCGATCGAATGGAATCGCGTCTTAACTATTTAGCAACCACTGGTTCAGTAAGCCCTTACATTGGCTTGCTTGGAACGGTATGGGGTGTGATGGCTGCGTTCATGGGGCTTTCTGGTGATGTTCAAAACAGTATTGCTGCTGTCGCCCCAGGTATTGCTGAAGCACTTATTGCAACCGCAGTCGGTCTATTTGCAGCGATTCCTGCCGTGATTGCTTATAACAGCTTTGCCAATCGCATCGACAAAATAGCTAATGAAATGGACTCTTTTGTCGATGAATTATTGAATATTTTGCAGCGTCAGGTTAAATAATGGCAAGAAGAAAAACCACCTCTCGCTTAAAAAGTGAGATGAATGTTGTTCCGTACATCGATGTCATGTTGGTGCTTTTGGTGATTTTTATGGTGACCGCCCCGCTTTTAGTAGCAGGAAACATCAAACTCCCTTCCATGGGACAAGCTGGCACGATTCCTAGCCAACCTATTGAGATTCAGGTGGCTCAAAATGGTTCTTTATCCATTCGACTTAGGGAAGCAGGACAAGACTTCATCCGCACTAATAAAGAGGATTTATTGGCCCAAGTACGTGAACTACACCAACATAACAACCCTATTGTTATTTCAGGTGACGGACGGGTCGCCTATGAAGAAGTTATCGCGTTGATGGATATGTTAAGAAAAGCGGGATATACCAATCTCGGCCTTTTGGTCAACCAAAAAGATCACGCCAATCATTAATTAAAGCAGTATGAATCGTTATCACAAAGACCTATCATACAAAGAAGATACACAGCGAGGGTTTTTCATCGCCTTAGGTATTCATGTTGCTTTAATCATCAGCATCATTATCTTTAGTACCTTATCTTCAGAAACAGCTTCTGGTCCTGTTCAGGTCGAGCTTTGGACAGAAGGTCAAGAACGTGTATTAGATACTCCCGCACTTTCTAGCGATCCGACACCTAGCGACATTGATACCCGTGTCACGCCTGATGAACCCTCACTTCCTGATTCTGAACCTACTGAACAAGCGGTTCAAACACCTACACCTGTTACTTCATCAAACGATGCCGTACCACCAGAAAGCAGTCAATCGCCTACGATAGAACCTCCTGCTGCTGTGACGACACCGCCTTTGCCCGTGAATCAAGAAGCAGATATTGCATTAGAAAAAGCACGTCAAGCGTTAGAAAAGGAACGTCTTGCCCAAGAAAAAGCCGCACTTGAAGCACAACGTCAAGCTGAACAAAAAGCACGCGAAGAAAAATTACGTCAAGAACGTGAAGCCAAGCGTCTGGCTCAAGAAAATGCAAAAGCCGAACGTGAGGCACAACGCCTAGCTGAGCAACAAGCCAAAGAAGAAAAATTACGTCAAGAACGCGAAGCCAAGCGTCTAGCGGAACAAAAAGCGAAAGCCGAGCAAGAGGCCAAACGCCTAGCCGAACAAAAAGCCCAAGAAGAAAAATTACGTCAAGAACGTGAAGCCAAGCGTCTGGCGGAGCAAAAAGCGAAAGCCGAGAAAGCAAAAGCTGAACGTGAAGCAGCTGCTTTGCGTGCGGCGATGCGAGGCACAGCAACCTCAGTAGCAGGTATTGCAGGTGGCGTGAATGATAAAAATCAATTAGGCGGTGCTGGTGGGACTTCCGATTACCAAAGAGCGGTACAATCTTGTGTACAGCCCCATCTCATTTTTAATGGTGGCACAAATTTACAGTTACGTTATCGTGTTTATCTTGATGAACAAAGACATCCGATAAGAACTGAAATTACCAGACGTTCAGGTAATCCAGCCTTTGATCGTGCGGTCCAAAATGCGTTGATGGCATGTGACCCTTATCCCCCATCAAAAGAGCCTGTGCCTGTTATTAACGGCATCTATAAATATAAACCTATCCAATAAGGAATTTTGATATGAAGAAAATTTATCAATACCTCCTAGCCTTTATGATTACGCTGTTTTACAGTGCATCCTATGCGAATGTAACCGTCAATCTCCAAGGACAAGGTCAGGCTCAAGCGATTCCTATTACCATTTCTTCTTTTGATGGTGACACCACTCAAGTTATCAGCCAAGTACTGGCTAATGATTTAACTCATTCAGGACAGTTTGAAGTGTTTAAACTCGAGCAAGTGATTAATGGCAATCATCTGCCACAAAGCACTCACTACGTGGTTTCTGGTGAATATAATGGTCGTCAAGCTACTCTGACACTTTGGGACAGTAGTTCTAAAACGGCTATTGCACGTTTTCACTCGAATCGACAAAACCTACGCCAATTAGCTCATGAACTTTCTGATCAGGTTTACCAAACTCTAACAGGTGTTCAAGGCATTTTCAGTACAAAAATTGCTTACACCATCGGCAATACCTTGTATTTAGCAGATTATGATGGCGATAATGCTCAAATCGTGGTTCAAGCAACCGCACCGATTCTTTCGCCTGCTTGGTCTCCAGATGGTGCTTACCTAGCTTACACCAGTTTAGAATTAGATAAACCTGTCGTATTTACGATTAATTTACATACAGGTGAACGCAAAATCGTTGCCAATTTTAAAGGCAATAATAGTGCACCAGCATGGTCGCCAGATGGGCAAACTCTAGCGGTTGCACTCAGTGGTGATGCGATTTCCAATATCTATCTTATCGCAGCTAATGGTTCAAGCAGTAAACCCCAAAAATTAACCTACACCAGCGAAATCGACACTGAACCTGTATTTTTCCCTAATAACTCAGGCATTATCTTCACGAGTGACCGTAGCGGTTCGGCCCAAATTTACCGTACAGGCCTAACACCTAACGGATTAGCTAGTCGATTAACCTATTCAGGCACTAAAAACATCAATCCTGCCATTTCTTCTGATGGCACTAAAATCGCCTACTCTAGCTTGAGAAACGGACATTATGTCATTGCCGTTCAACCCATTGGCGGCACCTATTCAAACGTTTTAACCGATGGCGATCTAGACCTATCGCCTACTTTCTCACCCAACAATATGCAAATATTGTATTTAGATAATGGACAATTAAGTTTAGTGAGCCTTGACGGTAACTATCATTATCGTTTTCCATTGATGAATAACATCAGTAGCGTAGCGTGGGGACCTTATGCTACGTCATCATTTACCAACTCATCTAGCCAATAATATTTTTGGAGTATATTATGAAAAATTTTATCCGCATTGCACTTTTATCCGCAGTTGGAATCGGCCTCGTCGCATGTAGTACAACAGGTTCATCTAATGCTAACGACACCGCTTATTACACGGATGCAAATGGTAATCGCATTATCTTGGATCCATTTAATCCTCAAAGTCCGCTTTACCAAGAAAAATCAGTGTATTTTGGTTACGATCAATATACCGTTAGCCCTCAATATCAAAACATTCTTCAGCTTCATGCTACTTACCTTTCTCGTCATCCTCAACAAAAAGTCAGAATCTCTGGCAATACCGATGCACGTGGAAGCGTAGAATATAACTTGGGTTTAGGACAACGTCGTTCCGTTGCTGTCAGAAACATTCTTGTACAATACGGAGCATCGCCTTTGCAAATTGAAGCGATTAGTTTTGGTAAATCAAAACCAAAAGCATTTGGACATACTGAACAAGACTATGCTGAAAACCGTCGTGCAGACATTACTTATATTCAATAAGGAATTTATTCATGATGCCATTTTATAAAAAACTATTATTTTCAAGTTGTGCTTGCCTATTATTGTCGCCTGTTGCTCATGCTTTTGTAGAGGACAGTGATGCACGTCGTGCTATTTTAGAATTGCGTGCTCAAATGCGCCAAAGTCAGTTAGCACGTGCAGAATTACAAAACCAGATCCAAGCCCTACAACAAGAAGTAGCTAATCTTCGCGGTATGGTTGAATCTTCACAAGGTCAATCACTTAACAGCGATGCTAGTTTAAACAGTGTGAACAACCCACAAGTAGGCGATCCACAACAACAGCAATCTTATGATCAAGCCATGGACTTGTATCGTCAAGGACTGTACACACAAGCGGCTAATGCTTTTTCTAGTTTTAGCAAACAGTACACCTCAAGTCCATTAACGCCAAAAGCCATGTTCTATGAAGGTAGTGCTCGTTATGCTAGCAAGGATTACAAAAATGCAATCGCAGTGTTAAACAATGTGGTCAGTTCATTCCCAAATGATAGCACCGCACCAGACGCATTATTAGTCGTTGCTGCGGCCCAAGTAGAACTTAATCAGATTAAAGATGCCAAACAAACTTTATTACGCATCCAGAAGTTCTACCCGAATACTGCCGCCTCTGATACAGCCACTGAACGCTTAAAATACTTCAAATAATGAGCAACACCGCTGAAAAACTAGATTTTTTTCATACAGAAGATAACAGCCCACTCTTTTTCCAACAAATGGGAGAAGGTGAGGCTGTTATACTCATTCATGGATCTTTGTGTGATTATCGTTATTGGCGAACTCAAACACCCGTACTGAGCGAATCTTACCGTATCATCGTTCCCAGCCTACGTTATTATTGGCCGAATCATCGAAATGTTGATTTATCGCTTAACACGATAGTTCCTGCGTTTTCGATTGCTCAACATGCTCAAGACATCCTTGCTTTAATGGATCATCTTAACCTTGAGAAAGCTCATATTTTAGGGCATTCACGTGGTGGAGTCGTGGCGTTAAAACTTGCTTTTGATCATCCCGAACGCGTCCAATCGCTTATTTTAGCTGAACCGGGGTTAAGAAAAGATCTTAATCACCAAACGTGGCAAAGTGAGGCGTGGAGCCAAATTCAACAAGGTAATATCGATGCAGGTCTTCAACAATTTATCAATCAAGTGTCTGGGCCTCACACTTGGGAGAAAATGGTTTCATGGTTTAAAAATATGGCTAGAGACAACGCTCACACTCTACAATGGCAATATCAAGAACCCTTTCTAGATATTCAAGACAAGTCGCTACAAACCCTAACCATCCCAACCTTATTACTAGGTGGTAGCCTATCTCCAAGCCCCTTTCCAGAGATATTAGAACGATTAGCCACCCATCTTCCCATTCATGAACAATACACCATCGAACACGCCTCACATGGACTTAACCTATCCCACGCAAAAACCTTTAACCAACATGTTTTAACGTGGTTGACACAGTTCTAACCCCTGAACGAAACAGCATGCACGGCATCCATTAAGGCTTTTACTTTGTCAGGGTCTTTCACGCCTTTTTCACTTTCCACGGCACTGCTTAGATCCACGGCATACGGTTGTAGTCGTTTGACAATCTGCGGGATATTATTTGCATTAACGCCACCTGCAATAATGCGTTGGTGCTGGGGAATCGCATCTAACACCGCTTCAAGCAAAGCATGATCAAATGTTTTTCCCTGTCCACCATAATGTTGACCTGCAGGTGCATCAAAAATAAACGCTTGGGCATGAGGATATTGAGACAAGGTATGTCGAATATCACTAGGAGTCGTCATTCCATGCGATCCTACGGGCAAAGCACGTATATAAGGATAATGAAATTGTTCACAAAATGCCGGTGTCTCATCTCCGTGAAATTGGATATAGCTGGGTCTTAGACGCTCAATCACTTCTTTGACCTCATTAACGCTAGGATTCACCATCAACGCCACCGTGCTCATCCACACGGGACAAGCCTCTTTTATCACTATCGCTTCTTCAAGTGACACCGCACGAGGACTTTTCTCATAAAGCACTAAGCCAATGGCATCAGCCCCCATGGAACTGACCATCATGGCTTGCTCTGGTGTACGAATCCCACAAATCTTAACCCTAAGTCGCATTAAAAGAAATCTCCAGCATCCGTATTGTAGTCATTTACAGGCTGTTCAATCTGAATGGTATTCGGATCGATTTTGGGTGCATCGTCCTTATAATGAGTCACCACAGAGGGAATAAACATCACGATTAACACCATCAATAACTGAATCACGATAAACGCAATCGCTCCCTTATAAATATCACCAGTCGAAATACGTTTAATCAATTTACCTGTCACGGAATCAATATAATCAGCCTTTGGAGCGACCGAACGCAAATAAAATAATGCAAAACCAAAAGGAGGATGAATAAATGATGTTTGCATATTAATGGCAATTAAAATACCAAACCACACCAAATCGATCCCCATACTTTGAGCCACAGGTGCTAATAACGGCACCACGATAAAGGCCAACTCAAAGAAATCCAAGAAAAATGCCAAAAAGAAAATAACAATACTCACGACAATTAAAAAGCCATAAACACCGCCTGGCAAACTACTAAATAAATGCTCTACCCATACTTGACCACCAAAACCAGTAAACGTCAACGTAAAGATAGTCGATCCCACCAAAATAAACATACAAAAACTGGTAATTCTGGCGGTAGTGGACATGGCTTGTTGTAACAAATCGAAGTTAAGTCGTTTACGTAACGTCGCCAAAATAATCGCACCGACAGCTCCCATCGCACCGCCCTCTGTTGGTGTTGCGATACCAATAAAAATTGTCCCTAATACAAGGAAAATTAAAAACAACGGTGGAATCATTACAAACACTGAACGTTCAGCTAACTTAGATAAAAAGCCTAGTTTTAAGAAACGATTCAGTAAAGCAAACACAAAAGCGACTATTCCCCATAACAATAGGCTGGTAACCACGCGTTGATCAAGTGGTGCACTTGAATCCATCAACCATTTGTCTAGGAAATAAGCCACCACAGCCGACACTAATGTCAAGACACCCAAAGAACGAACACCACGAGAGCCATTGGGTTCTTGGTAAATACGATGTTCATCAGGAAGTGCTGGTACGGTGGTAGGACGGAAAATCGCATTAAAAATAATATATAAAATATAAGCACCCGCTAACATTAAACCTGGTAGCATGGCACCGCGATACATATTACCGACAGATGTTCCCACCTGATCTGCCAAAACAATCAATACCAAGGACGGAGGAATAATCTGCGATAACGCACCAGAAGCAGCGATGACACCTGTTGCAATACTTCGGTTGTATTGATAACGAAGCATAATGGGAAGCGAAATTAATCCCATAGAAATCACAGAAGCAGATACCACCCCAGTTGTTGCCGCTAACATGGCACCAACGATGACAACAGCAATAGCAAGTCCACCACGCAAAGAACCAAAAATCTGACCGATGGTTTCGAGTAGATCTTCAGCCATTTTCGATCGTTCTAACACCAACCCCATCAACGTGAAAAAAGGCACCGCTAATAAAGAATCATTAGCGACAATGCCAAAAATACGTTCTGGTAAGGCTTGCAAAAATGCGAAAGAAAAAGCTCCTGTCGCAATACCTAAAAAACAATATAACAAACCATTTGCCGCCAAAGAAAAGGCAACAGGAAAGCCCATCAACAGTAAGCCAATTAGCGTTACAAACATGATCGGGGGCATATTATTTAAAATAAAATCCATTTTCCTTATTCCTTTTTCTTATGATTTAATACTTTGAATTTCAGCTTCGATGGCTTCTTCTGCGGTTTCTCTTTGTAGCGGATCAGGCACCAACCCTTTTAAGTAAGCCACGCATTTAATTAAATGAGAAAAGGCTTGCAACTCTAGTAAGAAAAAGCCGACAGGAATTAACAGTTTCACTGGCCAGCGAATCAAACCACCAGAATTACTCGATAATTCCCCGCTGACAAAAGAATCCCAAAAAAACGGAATCGACAACCACACAATTAAAAAACAAATAGGAATGAGGAAAAAGACCGTTCCTACAATATCAATATAAGTTTGCGTTTTTTTAGAAAACCGTTGAGACAAAATATCAACGCGTACATGTTCATTTTTAAGAAACGTATAAGCGGCACCCAACAGGAAAATCGCACCAAACAAATACCATTGAATTTCAAGCCACGCATTAGAACTTTCATTAAAAAGCTTTCTTACGATAGCATTTCCCGCACTAATGAGCACGACCAATAAGGCTAACCAGGTCACCACCACACCCATCATTGAATTCAATTTATCAATCAGTTTTGATATGTTGAGTAAAAATTTCATCATGATTACCAGTTTTTTCCAAATAATTTTTCTGTGTATAAATCGCTGGCTTGCCAGTCAGGATACCTTACATCTGACAAATACAAACCATCTGCCATAAAAGTGGGGGCTGCCAAGGAACGATTTTTTTGGTCTAATAAATCGCTTATCCATGAAACAGGCTTTCTGCCTTGTCCTACATATAATAAAGAACCTATTAAATTCCTGACCATATGATGCAAAAACGCATTGGCTCTAAATTTAAAAATAAACAATGCACCATGTTGTTCAACACAGGCTTCATACATATGTTTAATCGGACTTTTAGCTTGACACTCAGATGCTCTAAACGAGGAAAAATCATGTTCTCCCACCAATCGTGTCATCGCCTCTTGTATTTTATGAACATCCAAAGGTCTAAATTCCCAACCAACAATTCCACGCCAAACGGGCATTCGAACAGGTTCATTACGCAAATAATAAAGATAAGAACGTTCTACGGCATCAAATCTGGCGTGAAAATCATCAGCTACGACTTTACTCCAATTAACTCGAATATCGGGCGGGAGATTAGCATTCACCCCTTTAATCCATGAATACAACGGTCTTTCAACAGGCGAATCAAAATGAACAACTTGATTAAAAGCATGAACACCCGCATCGGTGCGACCTGCACAAATAACACGAATAGGGTGTTGTGTAAATAAACTCAAGCTTTGTTCCAAGCAATCCTGTATATTAGGCAAATCAGGCTGACTTTGCCAACCATGAAAATCCCGACCATTATATGAAATGCCCAGTGCCATACGTGGCATGATCAGTCCTCATCTAAATCTAGATTAATCTTACTCATGCGTTCACGTAACTGTTCATCAGTCAGGGGTGTGGGTGGGTGTCGTTTCGTTTGAAGTAGCATCCAAAAAAACACGATAAAAATAATAAAAATACCTGCAAAACAAAGTAATGAAACAGGTAACACACCCCAAGACATGATATGTTCAAGCATTTTATAAGGCTCCAATTGCAATACGAAGCATGCGGCGCAATGGTTCTGCCGCTCCCCATAGCAACTGATCGCCCACTGTAAAGGCACTTAAATACTCAGGTCCCATAGACATCTTTCTAAGGCGACCGACTGGAATAGTTAAGGTTCCTGTTACCGCAACAGGCGTTAATTCACGCATGGTCACTTCTTTTTCATTCGGAATCACTTTGGCATAATCGGTACCTTTAGCAATCATATCGCTAATTTCATCAAGCGGTACATCACGTTTAAGCTTAATGGTGAGTGCTTGGCTATGACAACGCATTGCACCGATACGCACACACAAACCATCGACTGGAACAGATGATGTGCCAAAGGCAGGACCACGACCTAAAATTTTGTTCGTTTCTACCTCAGCTTTCCATTCTTCACGTGATTGACCATTACCTAAATCCTTATCAATCCAAGGAATCAAGTTACCTGCCAACGGTACACCAAAATTATCTCTAGGAAGCGTAGGATCCTTTTGTCCATCTAGAATCATGCGATCGATTTCTAAAATAGCAGAAGCAGGATCGTCTAATAAAGAAGCAACTTTCGCATTCAAAATACCGAACTGAGTGATAAGCTCACGCATATGTTTTGCACCACCGCCAGAAGCCGCTTGGTACGTCATGCTCGTCATCCATTCGATCAAATCATGTTGGAACAAACCATTTAGGCCCATTAACATACAACTAACGGTACAATTTCCACCCACAAATGTGCGACCACCCTTTTCTAAAGACTGATCAATCACATGACGGTTAACAGGATCTAACACAATGACCGCTTCGTCTTTCATTCGCAAAGTACTGGCTGCATCGATCCAGATACCTTTCCAACCCGCTTCACGTAACTTGCCATACACCTCAGTTGTGTAATCGCCCCCTTGAGCGGTGACAATAATCGGTAACTTTTTTAACGATTCAATATCATATGCGTCTTGTAACAATCCCGCACCATCCGCCCATTCAGGTGCGTTGCCACCGACATTACTCGTGGTAAAAAATACAGGATTGATTAATTTAAAATCATTTTCCTGACGCATACGGTCCATCAAGACAGACCCTACCATTCCACGCCAACCAACAAAACCAACTGAGGTATTCATGTTCCCTAACTTCCTATATTAAGATTTAAAGTGCTTTTAAAACAGCATCGCCCATTTCTGAGGTGCTAACTTGTGTGCAACCTGCTTGCATAATATCTGCGGTTCGCAATCCCTCGCTTAACACATGATTGACGGCTTGTTCGATTCTCACTGCTGCAGATTCCAAACCTAAAGAATAACGCAATAACATAGCAGCCGACAAGATAGTTGCTAATGGATTGGCAATATTTTTACCCGCAATATCAGGAGCAGAACCATGACTCGGTTCATACAACCCTTGAGCTGAAGCATTTAACGAAGCTGACGGTAACATACCAATCGATCCCGTTAACATAGAAGCCTCATCCGATAAAATATCACCAAAAATATTACCTGTGACGATCACATCAAATGATTTAGGTGCTTTAACCAGTTGCATCGCGGCATTATCAATATACATATGCGATAACTCAATATCTGGATAATGCTGATGTTCATCTATCATAATGTCACGCCAAAACTGCGATGTTTCCAATACATTAGCCTTATCGACACTACATACTTTTTTGTGACGTTTACGAGCAGCCTCAAAAGCCACTTTCGCGATACGGCGTACTTCGGTTTCCGCATAACGCATCGTATCAAACCCCTCACGTTCACCTTTAAAAGGACCATCTGGACATTCTCTTTGCCCTCTTGGTTGTCCAAAATAAATATCCCCTGTTAACTCACGAACAATTAAAATATTCAAACCAGACACCACTTCTTCTTTCAAAGTCGATGCACTGGCAAGTTGGGGGTATAAAATAGCAGGTCTTAAATTTGCAAATAAACCTAATGATTTGCGTAAGCCCAAAATAGCTTGTTCTGGTCGCAAAGATCGAGGCAATTGATCATATTTCCAATCACCTACCGCCCCAAATAACACCGCATGAGAAGATTGTGCCAAACTCAACGTTTCTGGAGGAAGTGGATGGCCTTTGGCGTCATAAGCCGCACCTCCGACAACACTTTCTTTCAGAACCAAATCCAAACCTAATGCCGTCAATACTCTGCTAGCTTGTTCAACAATCTCAGGACCAATACCATCTCCTGGTAATACAGCAATTTGATACGTCATATTTACTCCTGATGAGAGGGGTTTAACCACGGGTATTTTTTAAAATAATTTTGCTCAAAATGGCGAATTTCTTCGGCTTTTTGCAAAGTCAATCCAATATCATCCAAACCATTTATTAAACAATGTTTTCTAAAAGCCGTGATGTCAAAAGCATAGGTTTTTGAAGAGGGAGTGATCACTTGTTGATTCGGTAAATCAATCGTTAACTCATACCCCTCATTTGCTTGTACCGCTTGAAACAACTCATCCACATCTTGAGCAGACAACACAATCGGCAACAAACCATTTTTATAACTATTATTGAAGAAAATATCAGCAAACGAGGGAGCAATAATCGCCCTAAATCCATATTGAATCAAAGCCCAAGGAGCATGTTCACGACTAGAACCACAGCCAAAATTTTCTCTAGCTAATAAAATCGAGGCCCCTTGATAACGTGGAAAATTCAACACAAAATCAGGATTCAGTGGACGTTTAGTGTGGTCCATACCTGGTTCACCATGATCCAAATAACGCAATTCATCAAATGCATTCGGACCAAACCCAGTACGTTTAATTGATTTCAGAAACTGTTTAGGAATAATCAAATCCGTATCAACATTGGCCCGATCCAAAGGTACCACTAAGCCTTTGTGAATTGAAAATGCCTGCATATTATTCTCCCATTGTTCTGACATCAACAAAATGCCCTGCTATTGCTGCCGCTGCCGCCATCGCTGGACTTAATAAATGCGTGCGTCCACCCTGTCCTTGACGACCTTCAAAATTACGATTAGAGGTTGAAGCACAACGTTCACCTGGTGCTAATCGATCCGCATTCATCGCCAAACACATCGAACAACCGGGTTCTCGCCATTCAAATCCTGCTTCGATAAAAATCTTATCTAAACCTTCTTTTTCAGCTTGTTCTTTGACTAAACCAGAACCTGGTACGACCATCGCCAGTTTTACATTTTTGGCAACTCGTTTTCCTTTTGCTACCGTTGCCGCTTGACGCAAATCTTCAATACGCGAGTTCGTACAGGAACCAATAAATACCTTATCAATCATCACGTCTTTAATCGCTTGATTTGCTTCCAACCCCATATACTGCAACGCTCGTTCAATGCTATTTTTCTTCACAGGATCAGATTCTTTAGCAGGATCAGGAATACGATCTTCTATCGTCAACACCATCTCTGGCGAAGTTCCCCAAGTCACTTGAGGGCGAATATCTTTTGCATCAATACGCACCACTTTATCAAAAGTCGCCCCCTCATCACTATGCAAGGTACGCCAATATGCGACTGCTTTTTCCCAATTAGCACCCTTGGGAGCAAAAGGACGATCTTTAAAATAGTCAATCGTTTTTTCATCAACAGCCACCATGCCTGAGCGAGCACCCGCCTCAATCGACATATTACACAAGGTCATACGACCCTCCATGCTCAACGCACGAATCACGGGGCCAGCAAACTCGATAGCGTAACCTGTACCCCCTGCTGTTCCAATCTTACCGATAATATGAAGCGCCAAATCCTTAGCACTACAACCAAAAGGCAGTTCACCCTCTACCTGAATAAGCATGCTTTTGCTTTTCTTCATCAATAAGGTTTGTGTGGCCAACACATGTTCAACTTCTGATGTACCAATGCCAAACGCTAAAGCCCCCATGGCACCATGAGTACTGGTGTGTGAATCGCCACAAACCACTGTCATACCAGGTAACGTAGCCCCTTGTTCTGGTCCCACCACATGAACGATACCTTGGCGAATATCATTCATACCAAATTCTGTAATGCCGAATTCACGACAATTCGCATCTAAGGTATCAACTTGAAGTTTTGAAATCGGATCAGCAATGCCTTTCCCACGTTCAGTAGTCGGCACATTATGATCAGCCGTTGCCAAATTTGCTTGAATACGCCATGGTTTGCGATGAGCGATATGCAAACCCTCAAAAGCTTGTGGACTCGTTACTTCATGCAATAACTGACGATCAATATAGATTAAACAGGTACCATCTTGTTCTTCATGAACAACATGTGCCTGCCATAATTTATCATATAAGGTTTGAGCCATTTTCTTTCCAAAAACTATCTATCATTCATACCAATAAAAACTGAAAATTATAACGATTTTTCACAACTTTAGATTGTATTTATCGCGTTCTTGGTGAGATTCACCCATTTTTAACGGTAAGGTTTATTCGTTCAAAGGTGCCACCGCTCGAGCTTGCAAGGCCGCATCTAACAACACCAAAGCTAATAACGCTTCTGCAATGGGCGTAGCTCGAATTCCCACACAAGGATCATGTCGCCCCAATGTCTGCACCATCACCGCTTGTCCAGTGGTATCGATAGATGGTCTTTCAACACGAATACTGGATGTCGGCTTAATCGCTAAAGACACACGTATGGTTTGTCCTGTTGAAATACCGCCTAAGATTCCACCTGCGTGATTGGACAAAAAGCCCTCTGGTGTCATCGCATCGCCATGTTCGGAACCTTTTTGAGTCACACAATCAAAACCGTCACCAATCGAAACCGCTTTCACCGCATTTAATCCCATCATCGCATAAGCAATCATCGCATCTAAACGGTCATAAATCGGTTCCCCTAACCCTACGGGTACAGATTCTGCCAGTACTTCAATTCTCGCCCCAATAGAGTCCCCTGCTTTACGCAAATCATCCATATACGACTCTAGCTCTGGAATAATTTCCTGATTAGGTGCAAAAAATGGGTTTTGTGATACCCATTCCCAAGACTGGAACGGAATCATAATCGGACCTAATTGACTCATATACCCTTTAATTTCCGTGCCGAACATCTGTTTCAATATTTTTTTAGCAATGGCCCCTGCCGCTACCGTTGGAGCCGTCAAACGTGCTGACGAACGCCCACCTCCTCTAGGATCACGAATACCATACTTCTTCCAATAGGTATAATCAGCATGCCCAGGTCTAAATTGTTGGGCGATATTCTGATAATCTTTACTACGTTGATCCGTATTGTGAATCAATAAAGCAATCGGTGCTCCTGTCGTTTTACCCTCATAAACACCTGATAAAATCTGAACCTGATCCGCCTCTTGTCGTTGGGTAACATGACGAGAAGTGCCGGGCTTACGTCTATCCAATTCATGTTGGATATCCGCTTCACACAATGCAATCTGGGCGGGAACACCATCCACCACACACCCAATTGCGGGACCATGAGACTCACCAAAATTCGTGACCGTAAAAATTTTACCGAAAATACTACCTGCCATTTTTTTCCCTTTTTGCCCATTGTTTAAGCGGTCTTACATAAACTATCGCTGTAAAAAAAGCCAAACTGCTTAATATCACTTGAATCATCGCCAAATATCTTGACGTATCGGAGACATCTGAACATAATCTAACCACGCCAATCATCAGATAAAACAACACTAACATTGATGTCCATTGAAATGTATAATTCTGGTTTTTGATTAATCCTGGCAAGGTTAACAACAGTGGCCAAGCATATAACCACCAAAATGTGCCACCTGTTTTAAGCGGATCAATCCATTGTTCCCACAAAAGAATTAATAAAAATAAGCCCACGATGCTAGCGATACAACCGTAACGCCATATCGGATTCAGTTTAATTTGATGATGTTCCATACGCTCAATACATTCTTTAAGTCCTACATTATAGTCATCAATACGTTAAAATAAAACATTTGTCTATAAAATAAATTTCTAAATTCAACACTTATGATTAGTTTGACTCGTCAACAATGGCTATCTTTTTTAAAACACTTGATTCGAGAAATTCAACGAACACGGATTTTAGATGTAGCAGGTAGTTTGACCTTTACAACCACCTTAGCGGTTGTTCCCCTATTAGCGGTGATTTTATCCCTATTTACCGCCTTTCCCATTTTTAAAGATTTTCAGGTAGAAGTCGAACAATTTATGATGCACAACCTTTTGCCTGAAACCATGTCCAGCACGATTCAAGGCTATTTAACAACGTTTGCCAATTCAGCCAAAAGTATCACGACATGGGGGATGATCTTTTTAATGATCACCTCTATTTTGTTAATCAAAACCATCGATGATGTTTTAAATCGCATTGCCAATGTCAGCCAGCAAAGACACGTTATACATCGTATTTTGGTGTATTGGGCCGTATTGACTTTAGGCCCTATCATGCTGGGAGCAAGTTTATGGGTGACTTCTTGGGTAGCTAGTGCCGAGTTTGGGTTTACGAGTTTGAGTATAGGGTTAAGACTCAGCTATGCGTTTTTAAATTTTTTATTATTTACCGTTGCGTTTACCCTTTTATATTTTGTCGTACCAAATCGTCGCATAGCGTTTAAAGATGCGTTTATTGGTGGGATTATCGCCTCGATCCTTGCTCAAGCCATGAAAACTGGATTTACTTGGTATATCACCACATTTCCCTCATACACTTTGATTTATGGTGCGTTTGCAGCCATACCCATTTTCTTAATTTGGATATATTTATCTTGGACGATTGTATTATTGGGAGCCATTATTGCGACAAGCTTACCTCAGCTTAACATCAATCCTCAACAACAACGTTCCAAAAAAGGACACCAATTTATCGACTGTTTAGCCATCTTGAGTTTTTTAAGTCAGTTGCGAGACCATCACCAGCCTGATGTCAACAATATTGAAATCGCCCACAAACTTAACCTACTTCCTCAAGAAAGTGATACACTGTTGAGAATCATGAAAAAGCTACATTACGTAACACATACATCACAAGGAAAATGGACCTTGAGCTGTGACAACGATCAAGCTATCAATCAGTTAGCCTATCACTTCATTTTTGATCAATCCTACCTCAATCCATCGTTACATCATATTTTTAACGATATTTTCATCAAAAATGAATCTTTATCTTTAAGAGATAGCTTGACATACCTACACCATCCTCATGGAGAATAACATGCTAAAAATAAATGAAGTTCTACACGTCAGTTCTGATATATTGTACGTTGGTAAACCAGAAGACAGCGTTCAATCCGCTATTGATTCCATGGCAAAGTACCATAAAGGCTGTATTTTGGTGATGGAATCAGGCGAACTCGTCGGGATCGTAACCTTTTTTGACATCATCTGCTTATTATCAAAAAAACGCGGTGTGGTAGGCGATGCTCGTTTAAGAAGCATCATGAATGACGCCCCTATCACCGTCACTCCCTCCACGTCCGTAAAAGAAGTCCAACGTCTAATGCTCGATCACAACGTACGTTACATCCCTGTATTAGATGGTTCAAAAATCATCGGCGTGATTTCCATTGCAGACGTATCTCGATTCCTTTTATATGCTGAGAAATATGAAAACAACCTACTCAAAGCCTATATCAAAACACTTGGCACCGATAATGAGGATATGAAGGAAGTTTAATATTCAAGGCATAAAAAGATGGTTTTTTGATTAAAAACTTAAATATAGAATGCAAAAAGTGAAACGATAAAAGAAAGTTCATTCAAACCTTATGTGATTAAATGTGTTTAAATGTTAAGCAAAAAATTGGGTACCTAGTTAGGTACCCGTTTTATATTCAGATATGATTAGTTGATACTGATGCCACTTTCTGTGACCGATGATTCACCCTCCTTCTCGGTAGTAGTAGATGATTCATCAATTGTGACAGTCGTTTGAAACTCCATCGAAGCTTTACGCAGTGCTTCTTTAAATTGAGATGCATTATCAGCTGTATAAACTGCATCAGCACAAGATCTCCAGTTATCCATCTCCTCAGGTGAACGATAATTTAAAAAATCTACAAATATAATCTTAGCCCGAGGAATACTGGCATAAGCTTCACCGTCTAAAGCATCTAAACGTTTTCTAATAGCTTCACAAAAACCTAGCCCTGTTTTCTTTCCCTTAGCTGTAGCAAAAAGTTTTTGCATTTCATCCATTTCATATTCAGGCGCTTTTTTACCTGTAGGATAGGGGCGAAGTGCAGAAAAATACAATTTACCTGCACTAACTAATTTTATAGATTTATCAAGATAATAGCGAGAATTTGATTTAATCCATGATTTCTCGCGATTATTACATTTCCTTCTTTTCACAATATCAGAAGCTGACTGAGTTGCATCACCACAATACCAATCCGACTCTTCAACAGCTTTCATATAGCCTGGAGCAAATTTTGCACCTGAAGATACAATAATCATCATTCGTTGCCTTGGTACAGCTTTTACTTCAGGAGAATCTTGAGCGTCTAAATTAATAAAGTTCTGTAATCCAACAATCATACCTGAAGTAACATTTGCAACACCAAATGCATAATTATTTAAAGTACTACTTACAAAACTTTGGTAGGCACTTATATCTTTAGAAGTGTACCAACGAGATGATAACTCAATATTCTTATCTGTTGTGCGTCCAAAACAAAAACGCTTATTTAAACCAATATTCAAACGATATGTAGATGTATCAGTTAATAAAGTATCAACATTCATTTCACTAATCGCATCGATAGTCAGCGATACATCCACATATAAAGGAAGATATTTGGCAATATAGTAAGCATAATGATAATTCCCTGTATTCTGTAATGTATCAAAAGAATTTAGCGCATTTCTAAGATTTTCACCCATATTGTCAACAGATGAAAAACTTTGTAAGGGTTGCATTGCATACATACTTTTACTAGATGCTGCATTTTTTGGCCAAACCAATGTTTCCAGATAATCTCTACCTGCTTTTTGCTGATTATAAGTCGATAACCCTTTTGCATCAATGCCATGATACGGTACAACACATATGGATCTAGAACCTGCTTTTTGGGAGCGAACCTGTGCCCCAAAACTAAATGGCGTAATGGCTAGGCGATTAACTTGGTTTTTAGCACTACCATCTTTTTGAACATCAAACACAGGCAATTCATAACCATTAATCGCATTATTGAAAGCAACTGCACCCACCTGAGCTGTACATTTTTGTTTAGTTCTCTCTTTTGTTAAATAGGCTCTCATCGCATCTGGATAATTCGATGGATTTGTAAAATAAACGCTATTACATCGAGAATTACTCTCCTCTCTATCTGAAGTCATGTACCCGTCTGAGAAATCAGCCACTAACATAATATCCATAGGCACTTTCTGCACCATGGGTATTTTTTCTTCTTTTCTTGTCTCGATACTTTTAGTCACCAACTTCGCTGCTTTACCCGAACCACCAACATTTATTTTTTCAGGTACAAACACAACGCCTTGGACAGAAACGGGAAGCAAGTTATGACGCACAAAGTTTCCAGTGGCTTCACAAATAACACGGCCCTTCGAGTCTTTTTCACAAAGGCCTTTAAAATTCGGATCGACCGATTTAGTGGAATAAAGAGATGCGTAAGTATTCGCAATATAGTCATTTCGTTTTTGTATCTCGGCTTTTTCAAGTCCAGAATTAGACCGATAATTATTATTCTCCGTCACTAAATTCAAACTAGCTTGTTCCAAACTATCTGCCAAACGAGCTTTATCGTTTAACATACCCGTGTAATCAACGGAAGTTGCCATTCCCCCTGCCACGAATACACTTACCAAGCCAAAAATCACGGCATAAGCACCTTTCTCATTACGATAGAACTGTTTCAACATGCGTAATTTCTTCATCTCGTTTCCCAAATATTTCCATATGTTTCATCACGATATATCACTCCGATTTTACCATACCCCCCTATATTTCTTTCTTGATTTTTAATAATTTGAAACGATTTTGAAACAGCTTTATCTTATCTGGCTGAGCAATTTTTCCATTAAAAATATAAAAACCCTGATAAAAACAAGGTTTAATCAACAATTATTTTTTGTTGTTTTATTTTCTTTGAATATTAAACAATATTTTCCACCTTCACGATATGACTGTTTGCCTCAAAATAAAAGACCCTGCTTTACACAGGGCCTCATTCGCATCATTTTTTACTTGCTTCTTGTTTTTTGATTTCCTCCAATAAAGGTTCGTATCGTTTATCCGTCAGTGTTTCTAAAAATGCCACTAAAGCATCAATCTTGGCGGGAGTCAACGCAACGGCTTTTAATTCATCTAAAGCAATATTATCTTCAACTTCTGGAGGGGCCCATGGCAAGCCAGTTTCGGGATTGATATTATCTTTAGGATCATTGTATTTGTTGTAGAATTGAATGACCGTACGTAAATGTTGAAAAACACCATTGTGCATATAAGGCCCTGTCACCGCCACATTACGCAAGGTTGGCACCTTAAATTTACCTCTTTGTGCCTCTTTGTCTTTAACGTTAGGATTTGCCGCTAAACCTTGATCGACAAAATTAGGATCACCATGAACTTCGATCAGCTTGGGATTAGCGGGTACACCAATATTACGATACTGAAAATTAGTAAACGTTTCTTTTGGATCCTCAACCACACGATTAATCAAATGGCATGTCGAACAGTTAACGTTATTATTTGAGAAAAACAAGGTTCTACCTAGATCTTCTTCGATAGTTAATTCATATTCACCTTTTAGGAAACGATCATATTTTGAATCAAAGGTACTAAAATCCTTTGTTTTCTCAAAAGCCTCAATCGTTTCCGTCACGGCACGATATGCTTTATCCGTTTCATTCCAAACATCGCCTCCATAAATCGCTTCTAATGTTTCCTTGTAATAAGGCACCTCTTTAAGGCGATCCACCACTGCTTTAGCATCAGGCATCATCATCTCAGCAGGGTTAACAGGCGGGCCACCGGCCTGATTAGCCAAGGTTTCTGCCCTACCATCCCAGAATTGACCACCCACATATTGCTTCAATTTCTCATCGTAATGAAAACGAGGAGAAAACGCTGCATAGCTTGCTGTCGGTGCATTACGATCGCCAAATGCGTGTCCATCTGCCCCTTGCGAAGCAACGCCATTAGCTCGAGTCAAACGTCTATCAGCAAAGGCTGTATCTGGATTGTGGCAAGTCGCACAACTTATCGTATTATTGAAAGAGAGTCGTGCATCAAAAAATAAAGCTTTGCCCATTTCTTGAGCCATTTCTTCCTTGCTTTTGTCTACCGCATACGACATAGAAGTCATAAGACAAGCAACTAATAACACGCTATGTTTCACGATATGACGCATTCTTTTTTTCATGTTTTCTTCTCCATAAATACAGACAATCTACAAAAGGTTGCCAAAGTAAAGCCATGACACTATTGTATTGAGACGCTAATTTTTCAGGAAATCCAAACGTTTTAGGAGATAAAGTCGGATGAGCGATTTTCAATGTTCCAAACACATTATCCCAAATCGCCAAATAACCACCATAATTAAATCGATGATAACGTTGGGTATGATGAAGTTGGTGTTGAGCGGGCGATATAAACCACTTTTCCAAGCAAGCAGGATAACGAAAATAAATAGGCGAATGTCTTAAATTTCCACCCAAAAAATTAAACACGGCGACAAAAAGATTCACCCCCAATACCGTCCATGTACTCAACCCTGTACCAAACAAACATAGAAAAATAGCCGTTACGCCTCCTACACTCAAAGCATAACGTAGCCCAAATAAAAAGTTCTCAACAGGATGAACGCGATAAAACGTAAAAGGAGTCAAAATATTGGGACTGTGATGGACCTTGTGAAACTGCCATAACCAAGTAACGGTATGTAACCATCGATGTAGCCAATAACGAGTAAACTCGCCAAACACAAATAAACAAATAGTGTAACTAACGGCCACCCAAAGCTCAGAAACATGTTCTGAAAACCAAGGTGCCGATATATACTCTCTAAAAAAGCTGTAAACAGGAATACTAATGGTGCTCGGTGCAATGACTAATGGCACGACAACGTATAATTTAATCAGCCAAATAAGTACAAAATAAGCATAATCTAGCCTTGCACTGGGATGCCACCAATAGTCTGACCATCGCCAGTTTATCTTTTGCCAGCCTCGTTGCCAGATCACGGCCCATACTATCGCACTAAGCAGATACACCCAGTATAGACGTTGGTCTGGATCCAGTAGGTAATAATTTAAAAAATACATCACCTATTCACCGTTTTTGATTAATCCCCATCTGCCTCTAAGATTTTTTGAGAGACATCCAAAGCGGGAATCAGCACATTGTAATAATCTTTTTGAAGATTATTAACGCTATCATAAGCTTTTTTGACCTTTTCGTTCGGTGTTTGCAAATCATCATCACTTAAAACAAAAACATCTTGAGTTGCTTGTTTTAATAAATCACGCGTCGTTTCCAGCTGTTTGGTGGCTCCCGACAATTCAATTAAATCACCCAAATTTAGATAATCTTGTTCTAATATCAACGCTTCTTGCACCTCAAACAAAGCTTGCATTGCCTGACTACTTAAATGGCTATAAGGGTACTCAGAACGATTGTATGACGCACCTGTATCTTTATATTTCAAGGTGTACCCCATCACATCCCCTATTCGCCAATCTTTAATCTGAAACGTCAAGTTTGATAACTTATCCATAAAATTGGTCAACATCAATTTAGGATCACTAATAATCTGGGGGTGAAACTCTTGGTAAGCCTGATAAATGTTTTGTAGTTGGAAACAAACGTTTTCTGTGACAAAACGAGCCAATTCTAACTGTCGCTCAGATACTTCATCTTGGGAAAATAAAAAATATTCCAAGGCATTAATCGTTTGGTAAGATGTTTTATACAAGGCTGAAGAAGCAGGTTTATCGCTATTTACAATACGTTCAAGCTGTGCAAATAAATCCCCCTTACCCACATGAAAGTTATCAATAAAAACAGGCGTATCTTTCATATCATCATTGTATTCTCCCAAGATATAACTACCTTGGACTTTTTTCCACGACAACACGAGCTGTTTAAATGATGCAGTCAGATTCGCCTCTCTGGAACCTGCTTGCGTGTGTTTTAAAACCTCATTAAACTCTGTACAGGAATCTACTGCTTGTTGAGCATAAGGTAACAAAATATGATCATAAATCGAATCCATCGTTTCTTGTTTTTGGGCTTCAGGGTCTTTTACAAACACCAATACGCCAATAACGACTAGGACAGCCATACCCATTAATATTTTTTTTAACCCACCGTTTTTCATAAAGACTCCAAAAATTCTAATAAAGCTTGGCGATCACTTGCATTTAATTGCTGAAATTTTTCTTTCGAGTACAAGGCTTCACCGCCATGCCACATAATCGCTTCCGTCATTGTTTTTGCTCGTGCATCATGCAACAAAGGGATACCTGCCATCACTTTGGCCCCCAAGCCCCACAAAGGTGTTGTGCGAAACTCTCGGTCCGTAGCCTCAAACTCAAAGCGTCCATCAGACAAAGCGTCCCCCATATCATGCAACAACACATCCGTAAAAGGCTGAAACACGAGTCCTGTCACCGTTTTTTGTTCGGGTGTGTGACAAGATGCACATTTAAGTGATTTAAACAAAGCATACCCTTTACCTTGCAAAGCAATATTAGCAGGAGATTTCATATATAACAAATAATTTGCAATCGCCTGCAATCGATTATCAGGTAAATCAAGATTACCCTCAGGAGTTTGTGCTGATTTAGGAGCATTCAAACAAGCTTGTTGATACGAAGTACATAATTCTTCTGGATAATATGAATTAGTTAAACCCATATCATTGGCAGCTGCATGAGCCGTTTGCATTGCAATATTTGCAGCACTCGCTTTATACCCAAATCGCCCTAACTCTTTTGTCCGCGTCAAAGGATTATATACCCAATTGACTCGACCGCTTATCCCATCTTGATCACGATCGTCGGGATCGGCATGACTTAAAATATCCTTTTCAGCGATTTGTGCCAGCAATCCTTGCCCCACCAATAAAGGCGAAAAACGAATACTGATAACACTATCTTTATTCAAAGGACCATAATTTAAATGATCAACTTCTGCAATAGGCTTTTTAAGCACAACGATCGTGCCATCTGCCAACTTTTCTTCATGTGTTTGCCATTTGATTTTTGTTTCCATCTCAAAAGGCACTTCCACACTACCATTGATAGCAATTTGTCCACCATAAATCGGATCATAAACCGTTGCCTCTTCCATAGGACGTTGCGAATGTTGTTTAGGCATTGACAACTTAAACACTAAGGCCCGATTAATACCTGATGTCGGGGTAAACAAATCTGCTTTTAAACGATTAACTGCATGACAAGATGTACAGGAATTCGCATTAAACAAAGGGCCTAAGCCATCTCTTGCCGTTGTCGCGGTCGGTGCCAACACCCACGGTTTTGAAAAAAACGACTTCCCCAACATAAAAGAATCGAGCTGCTCATCGCTAATATCAGCCACTGGACGATGTGACGGCAAATTGGCACGCGATTCAAATAAGCCTTGATTTTGTGATGTAAAAACTGTTTTCTCATCTGTGTGGACGATGTTTTGACGAGAATCTTGAGCATCCTTTACATGTTCAATATGCTTTTGAGCTATATTGCCAGCAACCGACTTATTCTCAACTATCTGGTGATCTGGCGTGGTACTAACGATATGAGCATTCGCCACACAAAAAAATGAACCATTTAAAACAACCCAAAACCATCTATTTAATGCTTTCATCATTCCCCACCAGTCGCTCAACTTACCCAACCTAGCCTTTAACCACCCGATGATCCGTCATGACGACTAAACTCACCACATCATTCATTTCGTTTAATGTTCACGTTTCCCATCATTCACATCTAGGTACGTTTACTTTTAACCACCCGATGATCGGTGATAACGACTAAACTCATCTCATCATTCATTCGTTTAATGTTCACGTTCCCCATCATTCACATCTAGGTCCGTTTACTTTTAACTACCCGATGATCGGTGATTTTTAAATCATTTTGATGGGATCAATACCATCAAAAAAGGGGCCATCGCCCCTTTGTACATTTAGCCTTTTGAGCCATTTTCTTCGTAACTACGATTTTCTTCTGAATCAGTCACGTCTTGAGTGGTTAAACTAACACCGTAATTTTTAGCGACAACCACCATTTGGTCACCAATACGACGCAATTCATTCTTCAAACTCACGATATTCTGACGTTCTGCACGATTTTCAGGATGAATCTGATAGTCAAAGTGCATCGTTGTTTTCGCCAATTTGTCAATTTTCGCGATACGTTTTTGGGCAGATTCAATCATTTTATCGATGGCTTGAGCATCTGCTGTCGGCAAGACAGATTCTAACGAAGCACCGTATTTCTTACCTTGATACGTACCACGGAAGACGTTCACAAACCCTTGGAAGTTTGCATCAATATCACGGTGAGTGTTATCAGAAAAGCATGAATGCTCATCTTCTTCACTAGGAGTCAAGACGGCCACAGCAATACGTTCATTCGCCAATTCTGACTTAACAAACTGACCCATTCCAATGAAAATATTACGCAATGACTCTTCGTAAGGAATGTTTTTCTTCGCATCATCACCTTTTAATTGGTGAGTCAACGCCGCACGATATTCACCTGTTTTCGGATCCCATGCACTGGTTACCAAAGTCAAGTCATCGACTAATTTATTCGCAGCCGCTTTCAAATATTCTAAACGGCGAGCGGCAAATTTATCTGTTGTAAAATCGCTTAAAGGACGTTGTCCCGCAACCGTTGCACCATGCGTCACTTTATCTTCTACAAAATTAGCATAGTCTTGGTCTTGACCCCACAACAAAAACTCGATCGCGTGGTAACCTGAGGCAACGTTTGCTTCACCGCCATTTTCATTCAATTCAGTCAAGACTTCAGGCGTAATCTTATCGATATTAACGGCAGTAGGCTTCTCACCACCTGGCGTATAGTCGCCTTTACTTTGGATGATATTATGGCCTGTTAGCTGACCATCCGCATCCACCGTATAATCAATCATGTTTTCATCTAATGGCCACGCATTAATCTGCCCTTCCAGATTACCGTATTTTTCAGCCACCCATCCCTCTTCTGCATCAATAGGACCTTGAGACAAACGGAAAATTTCTGACTGGCCGTACGATTCGCGAGCCACTAACCATGCTTGACGAGCTTTCTGGTATGTGTCTTCTGTTGGATTCGCCGCAAACGCATCAATCGCCACTTTTAATTTTTTCGCATCTTCTAAACTATCGTGATAGTTCGCGTAGGCCAATGCCGCATAAGTATTTAAAAAAGTTTCTGCGTTTTTTGTTTGTTCAGCTGTCAACTCCGCATGGGCCACACCTCCAAATGTCGCCCAACCAATCGCCATTGCAAGCGTTAATTTTTTCATCGTTTTCATGGATCTTCCCTTTGAATATAAAACCATAACAGCATGATTATAATCACTTTAAATCTCAAATGCAAATAATTTTTATTTAGTTTTATGCCAAATTATTTTACCCAAAATAAATATGTTTTTTTCTACTTCTGAGCCATCAACTTACTTAGTTATTTTGAGATGAATCATTTTTTATCGTAAAATAATAACTTTTTTCTAAGTTACCTATATCCATATTTTTTTAAAAATTGACTTAGAAATCGTTAATTACCCTTTTGAATGAAAAATATTTTATGTATATTTCATCGACTCCCAACGTTACGGTCAAATATCCCGGTCTTGTTATTTTTAGTTTAGCCCTCGGTGCGTTTTCTTTAGGCATTACAGAGTTTTCAGTAATGACCTTGATTGTTCAAATCGCACAAAGCTGGCAAATTCCTACCACTACGGCGACGCATCTAATTAGTGCCTATGCCATCGGTGTCGTTATTGGGGCCCCTTTACTATCACTGTATCTCACTAACTTACCTCGACGCAAAGCACTATTAACATGTATGGGCTTTTTTGTTCTCACGCATATTGCCTGCATTCTTTCTCCCAACTACGAATTATTATTAGTCTTTAGATTCTTATCAGGTCTGCCACACGGTGCTTATTTAGGGGTTGCTAGCCTAGTTGCTGCGGGTATCATGGGCCCTGAAAATAGAGGAAAAGCCGTCGCTAGGGTCTTGCTAGGATTAACGATTGCCACCATTATTGGAGCCCCTTTGCTTAATTATGTCGGCAACTTCATTAACTGGCGTATTTTCATGATGGTTGCCATCCTGACGGCTACTTTATGCATCATGGGTTTAATCTTTTCTATTCCCACCCACTATCGACAAGAACATGCGGATCTTAAACAAGAACTAAAAGCATTGGGCAATACTCAAATCTGGCTAGCACTTGCTTGCGGGGCAGTTGGTTTTGGTGGTATGTTTGCCGTTTACTCTTATATGGCAGACGTATTGCAACATTACACTCATATTTCCCATGAAGTAGAACCTTGGATATATTGTGTATTTGGTATCGGCTTCTCCTTAGGGTATATGATTATGGGCCATTTTATCGATAAAAGCGTAACATGGTCTGGTATCGGCATTATTTTATGGGCGATTTTGTGGTTAGTAACTTACCCTTTTATCGTGCACCAAATATATCTTGTCTTTATTTGGTCAATTGCTATCGGTATAAGCGGCGGGATTGGAGCTGTTTTGCAAGTTCGATTAATGGATGTGGCGGGCAATGCTCAAACGATGGCCGCCGCTCTCAATCACAGTGCTTTTAATACTGCCAATGCCATTGGGCCATTATTGGGAGGCTACGCGATTACTCATCTTGGTGGCGGTTCGTTCTACCCAATAGTCGGTTATGTCGGTGCAGGACTGGCTGTATTAGGGCTTCTATTATGGATTATCGGCACCATGACCTATCATCCGCATACGCACCAAGTCCCTCAAAGTCGCGTGATCAAACACTAATTTTTTTATCTGACAAGAACGTTCTGAATGATACACTTCTTTTAACAAAGATATATCGTTATTAACGAACGTTCTTACTAACATCATTCCCCTCCCACACCCCACACAAATCCTCATCATGAGTGGGATAAATCTCTGAATCCTTGTCATCCGCAAAATGCTTTTTTGACTCCACAGGCTTGTTCTCATTGGCTCAAATCATTACTTAAACGTTCAATTAACTATATAATATCTGTTATAAAAACAATTGAAAGATGATGATGAGAAACCGTTCTATTTTATTATTTGCATTAAGTATCATTTTTTTCTTTTCTGGGTTTTCAGCCCTTATTTATCAAGTCAGTTGGCAACGACTGTTATTTGCCAATATCGGCATTGACTTAACGTCCATTACAGTCATCATTTCTGTTTTTATGGCAGGATTGGGAATTGGGGCGTTTTTTGGTGGACGTATCGCTGATCGTTTTTCTCATCGAATCATTTATTTATTCTGCTTTACCGAACTACTAATTGGCTTATGCGGATTCATCAGTTACACCGTGTTATTAAATATCGGACACTGGCTGGCTCAATCTCATTGGATCATCGTCTCTTTATTCAGTTTTTTGGTCTTAATTCTCCCCACCTTTCTCATGGGAGCAACCTTACCATTATTGACGTGTTACTTTAATCAAAAGCTCCAAAACATCGGCCAATCCATTGGTATCCTTTATTTCACTAATACACTAGGTGCTGCTTTTGGTTCTTTAAGCACCTCTTTATTTTTATTTAATCATTTAACCCTTTCACAAACCATTCATCTTGCTGCAAGTATCAATGTTTCTCTGGCTATGGGGGTCGCCTGCCTCATTCTTTTGTATCGAAAAACAAATATTCCCATTATTCCTCAAAACAAAGAGAATGACCCCATTATCAACACTCAAACATCTATACCACTTATTTATCTACTATCTTTTGCCAGTGGTTTTCTTTGTTTGGGTTTAGAGGTTATTTGGATTCGCCTTATTTCCTTTTCCATGTTTTCAGTGCCACAAGCCTTTGCGATCACGCTGGGTATCTTTTTAATAGGCATTGCGATAGGTGCATGGTTTGGCAAACGCATTTGTGAACAAAAAGATTTAAGCATACTCGATGTCGCCCAATACTTCTTTTTATCAGGTTGTTTGGACCTTCTTTTATTAATTATCAGCTACATGTTTATGGGCACTGCACTCTTTTCAAAAGTCGCCTTATTGTTGATTTTAATTAGTGCAAGTGTTAGAGGGCTGATATTTCCTATGGTTCATCATATTGGCACCATCAAAAATAAAAACGGCAAACAAATTTCTAATGTTTATTTTGCCAATGTATTAGGAAGTTCTTTAGCACCTATTTTAATCGGTATGGTGGCATTAGATTATCTCCATACTCAACATATTTATTTGTTAATCTGCCTTTTATCGGTTCTCATTTTTTTAATCTGTCAAATCAAACTGAGCACGCCTATTTTACGCATACCTGTCATCCTAATTAGCTTGGGTTTAATCGGTTCACTATGGGTGCCTGAAAAAGTCTTACATTCATTGTCTCAAACACATTATCGTTCTTTGATCCAATTAATTGAAAACAAACACGGCATCATCCAAATTTATCAAGATAACGATGAACACGTGGTATTCGGGGCCAATGTTTACGATGGTATCTTCAACGTTAATCTACTTAAAAAAGATGCACATGATGATGCCAGTGTTAATCGTATCGAACGTGCCTATTTACTAACCACGCTTCACTCGCATCCTGAAAAAGTGTTGATTATTGGGTTGAGCACAGGTTCATGGGCCGAAATTCTTGCTAGTATGCCTGAAGCAAAAGAGATAACCATTGTTGAAATTAATTCTGCTTATCAAGATCTCATTACCCAATACGACAGTATTCGACCCTTGCTTGATGATCCTCGCGTACACATCATCACCGATGACGGTAGAAAATGGTTACGTCAACATCCTAAAGAAAAGTTTGATATGGTATTGATGAACACTACTTGGCATTGGCGTGCTTATACTGCGAATTTACTGAGTATTGATTTTATCGAGATGATTCATCAACACCTCAATCCTCAAGGTATTTTGATGTATAACAGCACGGGTTCACGTGAAGTATTTAATACAGCCATAGCCGTTTTTCCTCACGTTTACCAATACTACAATATGGTAGTCGCATCCAATCAAGCTATTGATTTCCCCAGTGATGAGGTTTTAAGCGAACGTTTAGCACGTTTACAGTGGCAAAATGGACAAAACGTATTTACGCCTGTTGAACTACCTCAAGCCATTAAACAGATTAAATCCATTACCTTTAAACCTATTACTAAACCGTTTAACCAAGGTGAAATCATCACGGATAATAATATGTTGACCGAGTTTAAATATGGATTGTGGAACCAAGTTCAAAAGTAACTATGCGTAAACAGCAGTTTAATCAAGCGTGTCCACAGATATTCAAGCATCATCTGTTCACCTTATTTTAATATACGTCCGAAAACCGCTTGTATAAAGGGGATTGATTGTATGTTTAAATTTATTTTTTTAATAACTCTAAAATGACTCTTAAAGAACGGCTTATTTAGTACGTTTTAAAGTCATCACTCAAAAAACGTTTTTTAACGAGTGTTGAAAAACATCATCACGAATTGTTTTAAGAAATGTTATTCACGATCTCGTGATAAGAACGGCTTATTTAATTTTTCGATTTTCTAAACATGGATTTTCTTGTCGAATAGAAATTATCTTTTGATAATCGAGCTCAGCAACAGCCATTCCAAGCCCATCATTTCCAACCCCTGACAAGATATTGCCCATCGGATCAATAATCATACTATGCCCACAAGATCGTTTTGGTGACTGTCCGCTAGCCAGTACATAAGCCGTATTTTCAATCGCTCTGGCACGATTTAATATTTCCCAATGAGCCTCTTTATTTTGTCCAGCAATCCAAGCAGCACTCACGGACAATACATTCACGCCTTTATCAATTAATCGACGAGCCAGTTCTGGAAATCTTAAATCATAACAATTAATCAAACCAAAACGAAAATCGCCTATATCAAAGATACCGATCTGATCTGGGTGTCCCGAGCAAATGCGATCGGATTCTTTATAACTAAACGCATCGTAGGGATGGATTTTGTTATATCGAACCATTAACTCCCCATCAGCATTAAACACGACTAATTGGTTGCAAACACGATGATCAGCACGGTTTTCAGGTAATGCCACGATGCCTGCAACCAAATAAATATTATTTTTAATAACTAATTGTCTTAATCGCTCAAGAAAGACAGGCGTATAATGTTCGGCTATTTCAGCGACATCTTTACTGGCAAATGAAACTTGACAAGCCTCAGGCAACACCAACAAACGGACGGCCTGTTCTGAAGCCTCATTTACCAGACGCTCAATGTGAGACCAATTCGCATCTAAATCATAGCCCGAAGCAAACTGGCCCACGGCTACCTTTAAGCGATTTAGCGATTTCATGAATCCGTTCTCGCTTCCAATGCCGCAACTGCTGGCAATACTTTACCTTCCAAAAACTCAAGAAAAGCACCACCCCCAGTTGAAATATAGCCCATCTTATCGGCAATATTAAATTTTGCAATGGCTGCCAACGTATCGCCACCTCCAGCAATAGAAAAGGCTTTCGAGTTAGCGATTGCGTTAGCCAACACCTGAGTGCCTTGTGCAAAAGCATCAAACTCAAATACACCCACGGGACCGTTCCAAACAACTGTACCTGCTTGATCAATAATACCAGCCAATGTGCGAGCGGTTTCTGGACCAATATCCAAAATCATATCATCGCTATCAACCTCTTGTGCAGACTTAATCGTCGCTTTGGCCGTCGCTGCAAACTGATCTGCCACCACCACATCCGTTGGGATAGGCACTTGAGCTCCTCTACTTTTCATCAACTCAATAATATCTTTGGCTTCTTGTACTTGTTCCACCTCAACCAAGGATTTACCCACTGGCAGGCCCATTGCTAACATAAACGTATTGGCAATCCCGCCACCAACAATAAGCTGGTCAACCTTTTGAGCCAAAGACTTCAAAATACTTAATTTAGT